>JAFXZM010000051.1 GCA_017541275.1 Oscillospiraceae bacterium
CTCCTCTACCTCTTCTTCCTTGGAGGATTCTTCCTTCTTAGAGGACTCTTCCTTGGAGGACTCTTCCTTGGAGGACTCCGCAGCAGAAGACGAGGAAGCTGCCGACGAAGACGAAGAATCACCGCCGCAAGCGGTCAGTGCTGTCATAGCAACTGCCAGAACTGCCAGAATAGCTGCTGTTTTTTTCAGGTTTTTCATTGGTTTCTTCTCCTTATCCAATAATAAAAGTGGCATCGTATACAGCCAAGCCAGAGGCAGCGGGCTTGAAGGAGGCAACGCTCAAGTCTCCTGCTTGGCTGTCTACATTCGGTATATCAAAACAGCATAATGCTGTGATGATTCTGATAATCAAGAAAAAACGCATCCGCCGGGACACAGTTATTCCTTCAGATACGATTCAGACAGGATATGCAATTTTGGAAAAGGGTATAGGTATAGATATGCTTCCTTGTTTGCTTCCTTGCTAAAGCATATTGCTTAAGCATATTCCTGTCAGCCCCTTTCACGAAATGAAACGTAAACTTTGTGAACAAATCACACATTTCTTGACAGAGAAGATTTTAGCATATTCTGTCGTCTGTGTCAATAGATTTTTCGTGAAAATCAAAATTTTTGCGTGAAAGTCAATAGCAGAGGGTTGTCAAGCGCTTGGGGGTATGATATAATGATAAAAAAGTGTACTGTGGGTGAGAATAAAATGGAAATCCGGATTGCCGTTGTGGATGATTCCGAGGCGGACAGAAACAGAATGATCGCGGAACTGCGAAGATATTTTTATATGATAAGCGACCATCAGCTCATACTGTACAGCTTCAGAAGCAGCGAGGAGTTTATTTCAGACGAAGCGTATCGTTCGTTTCACGCTGTTTTTCTGGATATTTTTATGGACGGTATGACAGGAATCGAACTTGGAAAGAAGCTCCGCGCAGATAACCCGATCCTTGCTATTGTTTTCGTAACAAGTTCACCTGATATGTACGCTTCTGCCGCACCGCTCGGAATGTTCGATTATCTGCAAAAGCCTTTTGAAGCCGAAAGACTGAACCTCCTGCTTGACCGCATGCTTGCCTATCTTCCGATGGTCAGCAAGCGAAACGATCAGATCGTCAGCATAAGAATCCCGCGCGGAAAAGTGCATATACCGCTCTCAGACATTATCTGTGTCCTGTCAAACAATCACACAACCGAGGTCTATGCAGCAAACCGCGAAATGATACAAAGCAATATGAAATACAGTGAGCTTGCCGAACTGCTGAAAACAGATGCGCGCTTTCTGGAGTGCAACCGGGGCGTGACGGTCAATATGGAGCATATTGTTTCGATGACAGATAAGGTATATGTATCAAACGGTCTGGAATTGCCGATTAAAGTGCGCGAGCGTGCAAAGCTGCTCAGCATTTTTTCAGATTTCTCAATACACAGAATGACGGAGTTTTAGTATGGATATTTCTCTGTTTTTGCGATATACCGCAGAAAATGCAATGATTCTTCCGGCTGCGGTTTCAGCAGTCCTTCCGGTCAGAAACGCACTGAAGCACAATAAGGTTCATACAGCGCTCAGCACGGTTCCTTTGTTGATTGCATATATACTGATCGGTGCCGAAATCTGCACAAAATTTGAATTTGCATCGAATACTGCTCTGTTTTTTGGAATGGCAGTCTTTTTTATTTTGTATTCGTTCAATGTCAGCTACAGCCTGCCGAAACGGTTATTCTGCTTTTTTCACGGTGCAGCGCTTGCGGGATTTGCAACAATGTATACTGCATATCTCGGCGCGCCGTTTGAAGTCGGAGAGATCGGCCTTTATACATTAAAATGGGGATGCATCGCTTTTGCAATCGGTATCGGCATTATGCTGCTGTTTTTCCGTGATTCCTTTTTCAAGCTGCACGATCTGTTTGAAAATGAAAACATGGACAGAATCTGGAAAGCATTGCTGTTTGTTCCATTACTGATCGTGCTGTTCTCAATCTGGGTCATGCCAATAGATTACAGCAATGTTACGATCGGCAGAGTGCGTAAAATCAGCCTGATCCTGTTTCCGGTGATCTTGCTGGTGTATCATTTGATTATCCATATTCTCTGGTGGACATCTGAACATATTACAAAGGAATCGGAGCTGAAACGTCAGAACGATCTGTTCCAGCTCGAAGAAAAGCGTTATAAAACACTGCGGTACTATTCAGAACAGGCAAGCATGATTCGCCACGATTTCCGGCATCATATCGGTGTAATCAGCGAGCTGCTGAATTCCGGTAAAACAGAAGAAGCAAAGGATTATCTGCGCCAGTTTACTGAAACAGATTTTTCAGGGCACAAACTGTTCTGTCAGAATCAGGGGATTGATGCGATTGCCGCACATTATGACAAGATCGCCAGGCAGAACGGAATTCAAATCAACTGGCATCTGAAATTAGGCGAACAGCTTCCGTTCCGCATATCAGATGTTTGCGCCATAACAGGAAATTTGCTGGAAAACGCGATCAATGCAGTCAGGGAACTCAGTGAGGAAAAAAGGATCATTGACCTGACAATGGAGATGCGCACTGACCAGATGCTGGCGCTTTTTATCCGCAATCCCTATGAAAATGCAATCATATATGATAAAAACGGATTACCGAAATCCTCTCAGGCAAATCACGGTATCGGACTGCATTCTGTTTTGAGCATCGTCAAAGCCCATAACGGAAATCTTCAGATCGAAACTGAAAACGGTATCTTTGCCGTGAGCATTATTATATTTGAGCAGAAGGATAAAGGAGCGATGAAATGAAAAAGAAAAGGCGATTCACCAAACTGGGCTTAATTGTTGCAACGGTTTTTGCTGTGCCGTGTTTTTTGATTTTCGCTGCAATCTCCGTATCCGAATTGATTTCTGCCATAAACGGACCGCAGGATCTGGAAATCGTGCGCGGCAGCCTGCATATTACTTCACTAGCGAAAGATCCCGTAACCGGCATCGAAAGCGCCATCATTGTCCGTAAGACAGAAATGCTGCAATATCATGAAAAAAGTGTCGAAAACGGGAATACCTATGATACAGAGGTCGAGACAGTATGGAAAGAATCGCATATTGATTCTTTCCGAAACGGATTTACGAAATATGAAAACCCGCCGTTCCCGGAAGAACTGAAATCAGCAGATCTTTTTGGAACTGCTGAAATCGGCGAGAGCGGTATTCGCTTAGCAAAACCGCTGATGCAGTGTTTCAGATTTGCAGACGAATCCTATGTGGGAGATGCAATGATCGGCGCACCGAATCTTCCGGATGATCTGCTTGACGAATTCGGTTTGATACAAACAAGCCCCGGGCGCTTTATATCAAAAGGAATGACTGAAAAAGATCCCGGCTGCATCGTGGTCACATATACAATACTCAATCCGGAGTTAGAAGGTAAAATGATTACGGCAGCAGGTGTATTCACAGAAGACGGCGAGCTTGGCGCTCACGATTCCGATAAGGTTCTTTATACACGGAATGTCACAGACGACGAGTTATGTGCCGACTTCAAAAACGATGCAAAGCATAGCGCTGTTTTCTTTATGATAGCAGCATTGGTTATTTTGGTCGTCATGCTGTTCTTATGGATGAAATAAAAAAGATATGGAACTTTGCTGAATAACAAATGAAGCATTTATGCAATGGGAGCGTTACCGATATGATAACACTCCCATTATTCTATCATCATCAAGCATAACAGCGGCATCGTTTCTATAAAAACTGACTGCGCATCTGTGCCGTCAGCGCCGACACACCCTGTTCAGCGCCCGATAAACAGCAGATGATTCTGAAAAAAACGGTCTCTGCATTCGTGTTAGTTCGCTCAGAATTGCCGGGAGAGTTCGATTGCCGCCTGAATGCCTGCCCGATCGGAAACATCCTGCACGGACGGTTTTGACCGGTATTGCCCAAAGATTTCTCTGATTAAAATGAATAAAATGCTGAAAGGCTGCACCCGATCTGCCTGTTTTACTGTATTATTACTGAAAGATTACATGTCTTTTTGGCAGCACCGCCGGCTCTGCGCGGTATTGCCATAACTTTTTGATGATCTGGGAGGATACAATTATGCCAAAGCTCACCGCAGGTTTTACCGAAAATGAATATCAGGAAATGATCGAGCTGCTGTACGGCCCAAACAACAAAAAGAAGCCGACAAAGGAAGATATTGACAACCATTTTACCCTTTACGTAACCGCCTGCCAGGGTACGTTATATAATCCGCAGGCCGGAATGTTCTTGTCGTCAGGAAAAGCAAAGCTGAACGATCAGAAACAAAAATATCTCAATGATATGAGAGAGCATTCCATGCTGAAGATGCCGAACGACGTGAAAAAAGCAGAAAAAGCTGCATATGAAGCGAAAATCAAGGCCAATCAGAAATGGCATAGAGATCTGATCCAAAAGGGCTTGATGGATAACTATAAATTTGCTTCGACCTCCGGCGGCTTCTTAAAAAACGGCAAATCGAAATTGAAAAGCGCTCTGAAAGCGGAGCCGGGATCGTATGACGGCTTTAATATGGAGGCGCAGATGCTCTACGGTCAGAGCAAGTTGCTGGACGGCAGAATCCCCGATTTTATTGAGCAGGATCCGGAGTATCAGAAGCTGAAGGAGGATCCGGCCGTCAAACTGATGCATTCTTTTTACGAAGCAATGTCGGTTTTCTATTTCCCGATCGACCAGATTTCCAACGAAAAAACGACGGTTCAGGAAAAGGCTTTTTACAGAACGCTCAGCGAGCTGGAAATCTACCCGGCATTGGATAATAAAGTCAATTTCAAAATACTTCAGGACAATAAGCATCCCGAACAGAAAAAATATCAGAAACAGTTCACTCAGGCTCTTGAACCGCTGCGGCAGGATCAGCTATATATCAAGGAATTACCCCAGATCAATTTCGGCAGTATCGGAAACAGACGGTGTCAGGATTACCTTGAAATGCCGCTCGAGTTCGAGGCGATTAAGAATAATTCCTATCAGCGCACGCTCTATAAAGATGCCATTATCGCAACCAAATCCAATGCGCCTTACTTTGACGCGAATACGCCTGTTCTGGCCGTGAACCAATATGAAGCAGAGCTGAAAGCGAAAGAAGCCGAACTGAAAGAGAAGAACGCAGCGGAAGCAGCAGCCTATAATAACGGCACGGCTGACAAAATCAATAATCTTTCCAAAACTGAGATGGTGGAGGATGCTGCCGAGCTCCTGTTTAATTTGAAGGACGGCGGCTATGCGTCCAAAACAGATATAGCCGGTATCGTCATGGCACTGAACGAAAAGCCGGAAGATGCAGAAAAGGGTGCGCAGATCTATCAGAAACTGAACAAGCACATGATTGACCGCGAAAAAACGTTTTACAATGATCCGGACGTAAAAAAGGTTATGGGCGAAAAACCGGATAATATCATGCAGTACCGTCTCTCGCTGTCGCATCCCAAACTTGATAATGTTGATATCCGCACAGCCTACAATGCGATTGCAAAAAATATTGAAGGCTGCCGGGAGCTGAACAATGGTGAAGCGGATTATCCGATTCTGAAAACCTTTGTTGTCGGACTGACGATGCGGAGCAATGTGAGGCTTTTCTATATGCCCATAAAACTGGATGAAAACTGCAAGGGTAAGATTGATTCGCCTCAGCCTGTCCCGACAAGCGGGAATACTCTGGACCGATGCTATGAATTCTACGCACTGAAACAGCGCCAGCAAGCCACCGAAAAATGGCTGAAGGAAGAACAGCCGGCTCAGAGAGCAATGCTGAAGGAGAAAGCAGATCAGTCAAAGGTTCTTTTAGCGGAAGCAAAGTCGATTGACGATAAATATGCGGCAAAGCGCGCCGCAGAGCGCAGCAAAACGTGCGAAAACATGATCAAAGCATTTCAGCCGCTGGCTGACGCGCTGTCAGATAAGGAACTGACCAAGCATCTGGACAACCATCTCACAAAGGAGCAGATCAAATCCGGCGAAATCAAAGGAAAATACCGTTTCCTGCGCGATAAAATCACTGAGCTGGTTACAATCTGTCAGAACAATCAGCAAACCGATCAGGAACGCATTGATGCGATGTATGCGGTAAAAGGCGCAATCGAAACGCTGGATGAAACGCTTGCTGAATCGAATATCAAGCTTAAGAGCAAAGCTACGCTTTTCAAGGCCAGGACGAAGATTGAGGAAGCCGTACAGGACTGCTTCAAAGATGAATTCAATCTGAAAGCGATGGCCAGATTGGAAGAAGAAGCCGAAAAGAAGGCGATGGAGGAGCACCTTGATCTGAATACGCAGGAGATCCTGCCCTACAGAACGGAGCAGCAGGAGCAGGAGTTCGTTCCGAAGGATATGATGGATTTTGCCGGATTCATGATGAAGCAGAGTTACCGCAAGGTGGAGAAATGCATGCATCTGAGTCAGGATGACAAACAGAATTACCTCGAATCCAGGGAAGAGCTGGTGAATGCGGTCGCAGAGCAAATTGCGGCAGCCGCCCTGGCGATGGGCGCTACGCTTTCCGGTGACAGCAAACTGACTATGAACGCCCACGACACCACGCTGAAACAGTACGAAAAAGAGCAGGCAGAAAAGCAGGCGGGACAGCCTAAGAATAAGGAACAAGATCCAGATAAACAGAAAAAAGCTGAACAGAGAGCGCTTTTGGAAGCAGCAAAACACAGAGTGACGCGGGATGAAGAGAAAGAAAAGGATCTTGCCATGGTCGATCTCAAAAACCAGGCGGAACTCAAAAATACAAGTTCGGACGCATATCTTGTGAGTACCGGAAAGCTCCCGAACAAAACCAAGCTGGAAAGAGATTTTGCAGCTGATGTCGAAGCGGTCAAAAACCGTGCGGACTTCAAAATGATGATGGATCAGGTCATTGACCGCGACAGCTATCATAAAATGAGAGACATCGCCCTGAACAGCAAGCAGCTTCTCCTTGAGCTCTCCAAGTACACCAAGATCTCAATGATTCAGCAGGAAAAGAAAATAGAAGCAGATCAAAAACTGAAGACTGAGAACTGGCTGAAAGAGCACCCGGAAGCACTGCAGCCAAAACAGGAAAACGACAATAAGAAAGGAATGGGAACAGCAAAAAAGTAAAAAGCATAAATGTTTCCCGCCTGATCTTTCAGGCGGAAACGTCAGATCACTTGATATATTTCAGGAATCGCTGAATCAATCCGGAGCGCATGCGCAGACGTGATTGATTCAGCGTTTCTCCGAAAAAAAAAAGGAAAGCATCATGTTTCAAAAGCTCATTGCATATCTGAAAAAAGAGCCGATGCTGACGGTATCCGCAGCGGCGGCTGTCGTGAGCATGTTTCTCACGCCCCCCTCCCCTGCTCTGCTCCGCAGGATTGACTGGCACACACTCGGCACACTGCTGATGATGCTCTGTGTACTGGAGGGCTTCAAACAGGAGCATATTCTGAATCCGGTCATCCGGTTCAGTGCGCGGATGAAGCACATGACAAGCCTCTCGCTGTTTCTGATCTTCGGAGTTTTTTTCTCGTCAATGTTCGTGACGAACGATGTATCGCTTGTGATTTTCGTTCCGCTGACAATCCTGATCTTCCGTGCAGGCGGCAAGGAGAAATACATTCTGCCGGTAATCTCCATGGAGAATATTGCGGCGATCAGAGGCTCTCTGCTGATGCCCTTCGGCAGTCCGCAGAATTTGTTTCTGTTCTCGCAGTCCGGAACAGGCTTCGGGAATTTTATCCTGCACATGCTTCCGCTCTGCGCAATGTCCGCACTGCTGCTGATTCTTTTTGTCTTTGTGCTGTACCGGAAAAACATCTGCGAAACGATCTCGTTTTCGTCCGCAGAGACCGCAGGCGCACAGCCGCCGGAGCGCCGCCGCATCCGGATTGCCTACCTTTCGATGTTTGCCGTCATCATCCTGACGATCGTGACACGCACGGAATACTGGCCGGTTTCCGTCTGCACGGTTCTGGCAGTGCTTGCGGTATTTGACCGGCATATTTTCCGAAAGGTCGATTATGTCCTGCTTGTGACGTTTTTCTGCTTTTTCATATTTTCGTCATCGGTCGCGGCAAATGCACGGATTGCAGGGCTTTTGCAGCGTGCAGTCGCAGGACACGAATACTGGTGGGCAATCGGTCTCAGCCAGATCATCTCCAATGTACCGGCCTCGATCGTGCTGTATCCGTTTACGGAAAACTTCGCCGGACTGATCTACGGCGCAGACACCGCCGGTCTCTGTTCACTGATCGGCTCTTTGGCATCGGTCATCAATTACCGGATTTATGTCCGTGAATATCCGCAGAACGGAAAGCAATTTATCAAAGTATTCACACTTGTGAGCTGGGCATTTTTTCTGATTGTTGTCATTCCGGGACTGCTTCTGAGCCGCTGGCCGTTCTTCTGAACAAAGGAGCGTATGCCTTGACAAATACAGCAAAATATGATAGAATAAACGCTGTGAGCAGACTGCACAGCCGCGGCGGCGCTTAGCCGGCGAGGAAAGTCCGGGCATCACAGAGCGGGGTAACTGCTAACGGCAGCCGGGGGCGACCCTAGGGCAAGTGCAACAGAAATGAGACTGCATCGGCGCTTCGCGCAGATGTAACGGTGGAAAGGCGGGGTAAGAGCCCACCAGAGTGTGCGAGAGTACACTGCTGTGTAAACCCTACCCGATGCAACGCTGATTGGTGCAGGGCATCAAAACGTCTGCTCGGCGGATGTTCTGCAAAGGCGGCTTGAGCGCTCCGGCGACGGAGTGCCTAGATAAATGGCTGTGCATGGGTTCAGAAAACCTGAACCCGGACAGAACCCGGCTTACAGGTCTGGTCACAAGCGGCCGATGCGTCATTCCGGCGCATCGGCTTTTCAATGCAGTCCCCGCGCAGCGGGAGAAGGAGCGGCTTTATGTCGAAAAAAACACTGATTGCGGCAATCTCGGCCGTGTTTATCCTGCTGATGATCGGCATACTCGCCGCGGCAGTCCGAAAAAGCAGCAAGACTGCCGAGGAATCTGCATCCTCTGAGGAGGAGCTGGAGCAGATCGTGATTATACCGTCAGAAATGCCGGTGAATATCTCTCTGCCCATTCCCGGCGGCTTCACTGAGACAAGCTCCCCCTACTATGATAAGTACTACATCATGAATGATGCCTCGATCATTGTTACCGGCGAGGATCTCGTCATTCCCGGCCAGAGCATCGACGACTATGCATCAAGCATGCTGCGCCAATATGAAAAAACCGCCGACGAATTCACGCTGCTCAGCATGGGCGAAACACCCTCCGGCGCCCCGTGCAGGCTGATTGAATTCACATATGCACTGGTCGGCGAGGACGTCAGGCAGGATTTCCAGTGCCTTACCGCAGTTCTGATGAAGGATGACTATGTGTATATCGTCACATGCAAAAGCAAACGGGAAACCTTCGCCAATTACCGCGGCGCATTTCTTTCCATGATCGGAAAAATCACCATTTCGGACAGCGAAAAGCCTTCGCAGGAGGGCGGCATCGGCATCTCGGCAGCCCCGGATGAGAGCGTTCAGCCTGTCGAATTTGGTGCGGATTCATCAGAAATCGCACCGTAATGTCCGCTGTTTGTTGTCGGAATCGACAAATCGGCCGGTTCTTATCGTCAAAATGCACAAAGGGAACATGTGAAATAGCACATTCTGAACAATCTTTTCCTATTTCGGAAAAATGCGTTTGACAAATCCGGCTTTTGGAGTTATAATATAAGAAGAACCTTGTGTCTCGTTCAGACACATTATCCAAAAATCTATTCAGCTATGTACAGAAACTGCTGGAAATGCAGTTTTACAGTTTGTACATGTACACATGTACAGCCGAAAGGAGTCCTGAACAATGTCAAAAACGATAGCGGTTACGTCCGGAAAAGGCGGTACCGGAAAGTCCTCCATCTGCGCCGGCATCGGCTATACCCTCGCCAAGCAGGGCAGCCGTACTTTGATTATCGAGCTGGACTTTGGTCTTCGCTGCATCGACATTATCTTCGGTATGACCGGACAGATCAAATATGACCTCAGCGATGTTCTGGACGGCAAGGTGTCTGCGCTTGACGCAGTCGCCCGTGTGCCGATGGCAAGCAATCTGTTCGTGCTCTGCGCTCCGAAAAACCCGTTCCTTCAGGTGACTGTTGAGCAGATCGTCCAGATCTGCAAGTCCGTGAAGAAATACTATGACTATATCATCATCGACACAGGCGCAGGTATCAACAACCACGTTTTCGACATTGTAGAACAGGCGAACCTGATTCTCGTCGTCACGACGCCCGACCCGATCTGCGTGCGCGATGCGCAGATGATGTCCGATGAGTTCTATGCCCGCGGCAACCGCCGGCAGCGCCTCATTATCAATAAGGTCAGCAAAAAGGCACTCGGTGCAGAGCTCGTGCGCGACCTCGATGAAATCATTGATACGATCGGTGTCCAGCTGATCGGCGTTATTCCGGAGGACTATCAGCTCGTCATCGCAACCGGAAAGGGCGAGCCGATTCCCTCAACAGCGCCCAGTCTTGCCGCCTTTGATGCAATCTCCAAGCGTCTGCGCGGCGAAAATGCACCGCTGACCGTCAAAATCGGGTAATCGCTCCGGAAATATCTCAATCGTCTGCATATACATTTCCCCGCAGCCTCCGTTCCGCGGTATTCCCGCAGCGGCCTGCGCCGGGAAACCTGCTCTACTATTTTTGTAACAGAAAGGAATGATCCCCGATGACAATCGCTTTGATTGCCCATGATGCGAAAAAGGAATTGATGATCCAGTTCTGCACGGCATATTATGCAGTGCTCAGCCGCCATAACCTCTGCGCAACCGGTACGACCGGCAAACAGGTTGCTGAAGCGACCGGTCTCCCGATCAAGCGCTTTCTAAGCGGCTCACAGGGCGGCGGTCAGGAAATATCCGCCCGCATCTCATGTGATGAGATCGACGTTCTGCTCTTTTTCCGCGACCCGATCAATCCCAAGGCGACTGAGCCGAATGATATGAACCTGCTCCGGCTCTGTGATGTTCACAATGTGCCGGTCGCAACCAATATCGCGACAGCAGAGGCACTGATCCTCGCACTGGAGCGCGGTGATCTCGACTGGCGCGAGATCGGAAATCCGCCCGTTATGTAACAGGACACACATGAAACATTGCCCCTTTGGAAACAAAAGGGGCAATTCGTGTTTTCTTTAATTATGGCTGAAATGCATACAGAAAGGAAAAATTATGGCAAATTACCTCAAGCGTCCCAACGGCACCGAAGATGTGACCCCCGCACAGATTCACAAATGGCACACGGTCGAACAGGTCGTCCGGCAGACAGCGGAGAGCTTCGGATTCTCCGAGATGCGCATTCCGACCTTTGAAACAACAGAGCTGTTTCAGCGCTCTGTCGGCGAAACAACCGACGTTGTGCAGAAGGAAATGTACTCTGTCATCGCAAAGGAAACACAGTTCACGCTCCGTCCCGAGGGAACCGCCGGCACAATCCGTGCAATGCTGCAAAACGGCATGCTCGCGGAAGCGCTGCCGCAGAAGGTGTATTATATCCTGTCCTGCTTCCGGCATGAGCGCCCGCAGGCAGGACGGCTCCGCGAGTTTCATCAGTTCGGCATTGAAATGGCGGGTTCACAGTCGCCCTATGCGGATGCTGAGGTGATTCTGACGGCCAGGACAGTCCTGAACACGCTCGGCCTCAAGGATATCGTGCTGAATCTGAACAGCATCGGATGCCCGGCCTGCCGCGCAAAGTATCAGGAGGCACTGAAAGCGTACTTCGAGCCGCACCGCGATGCGCTCTGCGAAACCTGTCAGGAGCGTCTGGTGCGCAATCCGATGCGCCTGCTCGACTGCAAGAGCGCTGAGGATCAGGCAATCGCAAAGGATGCACCGGTCATTCTCGACTATCTCTGCGAGGAGTGCAAAGAGCACTTTGAAGCGGTCAAATCCGCACTGACGGAAATGGGCATCGAATATGTCGTCAATCCCAGGATCGTCCGCGGCCTTGACTACTACACCAAAACGGTGTTTGAGTTCATTACGACCAGCATCGGCGCACAGGGAACCGTCTGCGCCGGCGGCCGTTATGACGGACTGATTGAGCAGCTCGGCGGCCAGCATATCCCCGCGCTGGGCTTCGGCATGGGACTGGAGCGCCTGATTCTGACCATGGAAAAGCAGGGGCTTTCGTTCATGGAGCCCTCGGTCTGCAATGTGTACCTCGCACCGATGGACGACAGCGCAAGACCTGCGGCACTGAAATTTGCAAATGCACTGCGCGAAATGGGCGTGCGGGCAGAATTTGACCTGCTCGGCAGAACATTCAAGGCGCAGATGAAATACGCGAACAAGATCGCGGCGAAATATCTGGTCGTGCTCGGCTCGAATGAGCTGGAGCAGGGCACCGGCAAGCTCAAGAATATGCAGAACGGTGAGCAGAAGGAGATCCGCCTCGATTCAGCAGAGCATTTTACAGCAGACTATACAGAAATTTCCCTGAGTGAAATGCTCGGCAGCAGCGCAGAATAAAAGAAAATCCGCATCATCCCGAAGGAGACACCCCTTATGAAAGAAATCATCCGCCAGATATCGGAATTTCTGCGCAGCAGTTTTCTGATTCTTCTGGTGCTCGCTTCCGCGGTGTTCGCAATCTACCGTCTGCTGCATTTGCAGATCGTTGAGGCGAACGAGGCGGCAAAGCAGAATGAGGTCAAAACAGTGTATTCGCAGGTGATCCCCGCAACGCGCGGCGAGATCGTTGACTGCAACGGCGAGGCAATCGTATCAAACAAAATCGGCTACAATCTCATCATTGAGAAGGCATATTTCCCCTCTGACAACAAGGAGGGCAATGCCGTCATCTACCGGATCGTGCAGCTCCTGAAGGAGACAGGCTACGAGTGGAATGACACGATGCCCGTCACGAAGCAGAAGCCCTACAGCTTCGAGAAAAACCGCGACCGCGACGTCAGCGAGCTGAAGGAGAACCTGCACCTCAACCCCTATGCGACCGCGGAAAACTGCATTGACAAGCTGATTGCGGATTATGAGATCGACGACAGCTACACGGATGCGGAAAAGCGCATCATCGCGGGCATCCGGTATGAGATGCTGCTGCGGGATTTTTCCATGTCCAATGTGTTTTATCTTTCAAACGATATCGACCTCAAAACGGTCACGCGCATCAAGGAGCTGCGGCTCACGATGAACGGCGTCAATATCGTTGAGGAAGCGATCAGAACCGTTGAAAACGGCAATGTTCTGCCGCATGAGATCGGCTATGTCGGGCCGATCTATTCGCAGGAGGAATATGAGGAGCTGCTGACGAACGGCCATGACGATTATGTGCTGTCCGATAAAGTCGGCAAAAGCGGCCTTGAAATGGCCTGCGAGCCGGTTCTGCGCGGCGATAACGGCGTCAAGCAAATCACTGTGACAAACGGCGAGGTCACCTCCGTCGAGGTCACGGAGGAGCCCGTCGGCGGACAGACCATTCAGCTTACCGTCAACAGCCGCCTGCAAAGCAAAATGCAGACGATTCTTGATGAACACTGCCAATTCCTGCGAAAAACCGAACGCGAATGCAAGGATGCACAGTGCGGCGCAATCGTGCTGCTCGATACCTCAGACAATGCAGTGCTTGGCATGGCAACGCTGCCGACCTATGATCTTTCGGAGCTGCTCGACGATTACAAGAGCATATCCGAGCAGGAGAATTCCCCGCTGGTAAACCGTGCAACGGACGGCCTCTACCGCCCCGGCTCCACGTTCAAGCCGATTACGGCGACCGCCGGTCTTGATACCGGCACAATCAACGGCCGGACACAGTTCAACTGCACGCAGGAATGGCGGTATATCGACATGAAATTCCACTGCACCGGCAATCATCACATGATTAACGTGCGGGATGCACTGACTGTTTCCTGCAACATCTTCTTCTACGAGCTCGGAACACGGCTCGGTCTGGATACACTGCTCGATTATGAGCGGATGTACGGCCTCGGTGAACCGCTCGGACTGGAATCAGGCGACAGCGGCGGATATCTCGCCTGCCCGGAAACCTTCAACAAGCTCGGCATCGACTGGTATGTGGGAGAGCTTGTGCAGGCCTCCATCGGTCAGTCGGAGATTCAGGTCACGCCGCTGCAAATGGCGACAGTCGCATCGACCGTCGCAAATGACGGAAACCGCTACCGCCCGCATCTGATCGAATCCTACTGGGACAACGCGCATACGCAGATGCTTTCCGCAAAGGAGCCTGAGCTCGTGCAGACCGTCGCGCAGAATAATGCTGCCGATGTGTACAGCTATATCGAGCAGGGAATGATCGGCGCCGCGAAAACCGCCATGCCCAAGGATTATGACCTGAACGGTCTGGGCTTTGACGTCGCGATCAAAACCGGTACGCCGCAGTCTCCGCGCGGGACGGATTCCTTCGTCATCGGCTATGCACCTGCGCATAATCCGGAGGTTGCGTTCTGCGCAATGGTCGAGGGCGGAAAATATGCAAAATATATGGTCAAGGCCATTCTGAAGGCCTACGGAGAGGAATATCCGGAATCGCAGATCGGACTGGCCTTCCGAAGACAGCAGCGGCTCGAAGAACAGCGTGAGGCACGGGAAAGAGGCGAAGCTGCCGAATCATCAAGCGCCGCCGAATCGGACACGGATGACCTGAGCAGAACTGACGACACCGGAAATACGGAGGAACCCAACAGATGAACATTCAGATTTTCGGAAAGGCCAAATGCTTCGATACCAAAAAGGCAGAGCGCTTTTTCAAGGAGCGGCATATCAAATTCCAGTCGGTCGATCTGCCGGACAAGGGACTGAGCCGCCGTGAGCTGGAGAGCGTCATCCGCGGAGTCGGCGGCATTGAAAACCTCGTAAATCCGAAGGATCAGGACTATGCGCTGTTTCAGCATCTTCTGCCGGAGGCGCAGCTCGAAATGCTGCTGGAAACCCCGGAAATGCTGCGCACACCGATTGTACGGAACGGACAGAAGGCAACGGTCGGTGAGGCATCGGCAGTATGGAAAAAATGGATTGACGAAGAACAGACCAAATAACCGGCACCCCTCAGATTTGATTCTGAGGGGTATTTTTTCTGCATACTGCCTGCGGCATGCGCATAAGCTCCACAGAGGGGGGATCACCATGCAGACTGTGACACAGCTTCTATGGGGCAGCATTCTGCCCGCACTGCTGACAGCAGCGGCGCTGATCTGTGCGGTGCGGCTGCGCGGGCGGCCTGTGCGGGGGCTGACGGATGTCCTGCGAAGCACCTTCGGCAGCCTGCTGCACGGTACCGACCGGCATCAGCGGGAGATCTTTGCGGGCGCACTTGCGGCGACTATGGGCACGGGAAATCTTGCCGGAACGGCACTGGCACTGCTTGCAGGCGGCCCCGGAGCAATATTCTGGATGTGGATTTCCGCGCTGCTGGGAATGGTTCTGGTCTGCGCGGAGAATCTGCTCAGTGCCCGATACCGCAGCACAGCGCAGGAGGGCGCACCGCTCGGCGGCGCACTCGCATATCTGCAAAACGGTCTGCGCAGCCGGATTCCGGTTCGTTTTTTCGCATTCTGCTGCATCGGCGCAGCGCTCGGCATGGGCAATCTTGCGCAGAGCAGCACGATCGCGCAAAGCGCCGCAGCATTCGGCATTCCCGCGCCGGTCACGGGGCTTTTGACGGCAGCCATGCTCGGCCTGCTGCTGCTCGGAGGCGTATCAGGAATCCGCAGCTTTGCGCTTCGGCTGATGCCGCTGCTCTGCGGGCTGTACCTGCTCGGCTGCACAGTGCTTCTCTGCATGCATGCGGCAGCGCTCCCGCATGCACTCGCATCCATTCTCAGGGAAGCATTCGGATTCCGAGCAGCAGGCGGCGGCTTCGCGGCATCGCTTCTGCTGCATTGCATGATTGAGGGGCTGAAGCGCGGGATTTTCTCGAATGAAGCAGGACTCGGCAGCTCCGGGCTTCTGCATATGGATGCCGGTGACCGGCCGCAGTGGAAATGGGCAGCGGCAGAGGTCTTTGCAGACACGGTCATTTGCTGCACGGCGACGGCGCTGGTCATCCTGACCGCACCGGGCATATCGCTTGCCGGTCACGATGCAGCAGGGCTGCTGCTCAGTGCATTCTCGGCGGGACTCGGCCGGCTGGCAGGCGGATTTCTCGCAGTCAATATGATACTGCTGGCATTCGCAACAATGATCGGCTGGTATCCCTGCGGGCTTGCAGCATTCCGGTATTTATTCGGCAGACGCAGAGAGGCAGTATTCACGGCATTCGCGCTGCTGGCAGCATTTGCGGGCGCACTGGGCAGTCCGGAATGGCTCTGGTGCTTCTGCGACCTGTGCAATGCCTGCATGGCGCTGCCGAACCTTTACGGCATCGTGCGTCTGCGGCGCAGCATCCGCGTGCAGGAGCTCTGATGCACCAATCATCACCCGCATACATATGATGAAGCAACCGCAAACAAAGGGGTGATGATTTGGAAACCAAACGAACCCTCGCGGCGCTGAAGCCGGGCGAGCGCGGCGAGATTACGGAAATACAGGCGGAAGAAAGCGAACAGCAGCGGCTCGCGCAGCTTGGCATCGTGCCGGGGACAGAGGTATCCTGCAAGCTGCGCGGCAGCAGCGGCTCCCCTGTTGCATTCACGGTGCGCGGCGTAACACTTGCACTGCGGGCAGAGCAATGCCGGCGCATCAAGATCAGGCCGCTGAAATCGGAATCGGGCGGGCGGACATATCTGCTTGCGGGCAATCCGAATGTCGGCAAAAGCACAGTATTCAACGCGCTGACCGGCCTGAAGCAGCACACAGGCAACTGGTGCGGCAAGACCGTCACAGGCGCAGAGGGGCGCTTCCGGCACAACGGCATCCCGATCCGCCTGATCGACACGCCCGGCACCTACGCACTGAACTCAGCAACCGCAGAGGAAGCCGCCGCAGGAGAGATCATCCGGCAAACGCCGCACGACTGCATTCTCTGCATCTGTGATGCGACGAGCCCGGAGCGAAGCCTGCGGCTGGCGCTGGAGCTTCGCGCACTGGACAAACGTCTTGTTGTCTGCATGAATCTCATGGATGAGGCTGAAAAAAAAGGAATCCGCATTGACTGTGCGCGTCTTTCCGAAGCACTCGGCGTACCGGTTATTGCCATCACCGCACGAAAAAAGCAGACGCTCCGTCCGGTGCTGGAGGCAGCTGAGACACAGGCATGCAGGGCAGATCTTCAGGAGGCAGATGACCCTGCCGGAACAAATACGCTGCTCGATCAGGCGGCGGAGCTTTGCCGCACAGCGGTCACAATGCCCGCGCATCCGCACCGCCGCACGGATGCCGCCGACCGTCTGCTGACGGGAACATGGCTGCGATATCCGCTTATGGCGGCGCTGCTGCTTGTGGTTTTCTGGCTGACGCTGATCGGCGCGAATTACCCGTCCGCACTGCTTTCCCGCGCCTTTTCTGCACTGTGTACATTGCTTCTGCGCGCGACAGCGTCATGGCCGCATGTTCTGTCCGGCGCATTGATCGACGGCGCACTCCGCGGCACCGGCTGGGTCATTTCGGTCATGCTGCCGCCGATGGCAATTTTCTTCCCGCTGTTCACGCTGCTGGAGGACACCGGACTGCTGCCGCGGCTTGCGTTCAATATGGACGGATGCTGTGCGAAATGCAGAGCATGCGGAAAGCAGGCGCTGACCATGACAATGGGCTTTGGCTGCAATGCGGTCGGCGTAACGGAATGCCGCATCATCGAGAGCCGCCGCGAGCGTCTGATCGCAATTCTCACAAATGCGCTCGTCCCCTGCAACGGCCGGTTTCCCGCGCTGCTGGCGGTCGTTACGATCTTTTTTGCAGGCGGCGGGGCAGGCAGCGCAGTGCGTGCGGCATGCATCATGACCGGGTTGATTCTGCTGAGCATCGGCGTCACGTTTGGGGCATCAGCCTGCCTCGGCAAGAGCATTCTGCGCGGAGAGACCGGCTCCTTTGTGCTGGAGCTTCCGCCTTACCGCAGACCGCAGCTCCGGCAGATGCTTGTGCGCTCGGTGCTGGACCGCACCGTATTTGTTCTCGGCCGTGCAGTCATGACTGCCGCGCCGGTCAGCCTGCTGATCTGGCTCTTTGCGAACATCACGCTCGGCGGTCAGAGCATTCTCGTGCATCTGTCATCTGTGCTTGCGCCTGCGGGGCATCTGCTCGGACTGGACGGCGTCATTCTGCTGGCGTTTATTCTCGGGCTTCCCGCAAATGAGATCGTGCTGCCGGTCGCAGTCACGGCCTATCTCGGCACGACATCGCTGACGGATTACGGCTCGCTTGAGGCGCTTCATACGCTGCTTGCCGCGCACGGCTGGACGCACCTGACCGCCGCATGTTTTCTGCTGTTCACGCTGTTCCATGCGCCCTGCGCGACGACACTTCTGACGGTTTACAAAGAAACGCACAGCCGGCGCTGGACGTTCACGGCATTTCTGCTGCCGGTCAGCATCGGCATCACGCTTTGTATGCTGCTGACCGCTGCCGTCCGGCTCTGCACATAAAAAAAGCATCGCATACCGCGATTTTCGCGAATATGCGATGCTTTTGCATTGTTATTACTGCTTCACACAGGTAATAACGAAGCCGTCGATGTTATCGCCGGAAACAACAGCCTGTGCGCCGGCCGGGAATTTGATCTCGGTAGTTGCGTCGAGCTGCGAGCACGGTGCATAGTACATTTCGTAATTCACACCGCCGACGGTCGCCGTCAGGTGCTCCTTCTCCCATGTCCTGCCGGAGAGCTTTGTCAGGTATTCCTCCAGCGAGAGCTTATTCTCCTTCATATACGTCGCATGCGGTGCGCCGACATAGCGGAAATGCCAAGTCATGCCCTCCATACCGGTTGCCTCGGTCTTATCGTCCGGATATCTCACGATAAAGCCGTACTCATGCGCATGCTCCGTCAGCCAAGCATAGTTGCCGCTGGGGGAATACGGCGAATGGGTCTTGTTCGTTTCATCAAGGATCGCGAGATCGACGGACAGGCCGGCGGTGCGCTCCGGAATTGCGATGCCGTAAGGCACCTGTGCAGAAACGGCCGCAGCAGGCTGCTGCGTGGTCGAATAGATCATGACATTGCCCAGACCGGTCGCCGCATAGAAATCGCTGAACCAGCGGACAAGATCCTGTGACATCGCGCTGTCGATCTGATGCTCAGGGCTGACCATACGGACATGCTGAATGCCGGTCGAGCCGAGTGTCACAAGATTCGGGCTATGGGTCTGCTGATAATCCTCATTGATAAGGATGACGCTGCCGCGGTGCATTTCGGCGTTTGCAACAGCAGTCGTTTCGCTCTCTCTGTTTTCGACATCCGCGCCGGCATCATTGAGGGCGCTGGTTGATTCATACGGAGAGGTAAAGATTTCGGTCGAAATCGTTGTTGTGGTCGATTCGATGACAGCGGCGGTTGTCGTGGAATCTGCGGGCTGTGTATTGTCCGGGGTCATGGATTCGACCTCCGAGGAAACGCCGCTCTGGATATTGAGGCGGTTCTTGTCCTCATTCCAGCTTCCCCACAGTCTGCGGACAAAGTCGATAGCAAAAATGCCGAGGATTACGAAGGTCAGGATCAGTGCGATCTTGCCGTAGTCGATCTTGCCGCCGAACATGCCGCCGGCATCGGTCTCAGAATCCTCATCCTCATAGCCGCCGTCCTCGATTTCGTCATCGTCATCCTCATCGTAGAAATCGGGCTCCTCATCGCGGACTGCTGTTTTGCGGCGGAACGGTCTGCGCAGTGCGACACCGGAAAGGCGGCTGCTCCGTTCATCCGTTCTGTCGGTATCATCATAGCCGTCATCATAGCTTTCCTGATAATCCGGCTCGTCGTAGGAATCGTCCTCATCAAACGGATCGGGCTCGTCATAGACAGGCTCGCGGTAGCCAGCGGCCTCAGCCTTTCTGACCTCCTCGCTGTTCCAGACCTGCGTGCGCTGTTTTCTGCGGCTGAGCTCCTGACGGTCTGCGGCAGCAAACTCCGGCAGCTTGTCCTCCGCATCGCCGGACTCCTCCGGTGCTTCATCCGATTCAGGTTCATCCGCATCAAAGACCTCGTCCGGTTCCTCGTCCGGCACATCCTCTGCGAACGGATCGTCAGCAGGCGCTTCCTCCTCGTCGCCGAAGATTTCCTCCTCATCATCGAAGGAATCGTCCTCTGCCTCATCCTCAGGCACCGGATCCTCGGTCAGCTCCTCGAAATCCTCATCGAGGCTGCGGCGCTTTTCGGCCTTCTGCTCAGGCTTGCGGCGCTTCGGAGCGGGAGTTTCATCCTCGTCGTCATCCTCGTCCTCATCATCGAAGTCGGGCAGATCGGGCTCGGCATTCAGGCTGGCGAACAGCTTTTTGAACGGAGAAGCGATTTTTGCAAAGAATGAGGTTTTCTTCGGAGCATCATCGGGCTCCTCTGCATCGTCGAAGTCTTCTGCGAAGTCCTCGTCCTCTGCATATTCGTCCTCCGCATATTCGTCCTCCGCATACACCTCCTCATCATATGCATCCTCGGCATACTCGTCATCATACGCTTCCTCGTCGAACTCCGCGTCCGGGTCATCCTCGTCGTACACAGCATCTTCCCCGTCGGAATACTCGTCCTCGCTGAGCTCGTCCTCCTCCTCGTCGAGGATTTCGCTGTAATCCTCGTCAGCATTTTCATCTTCATCAAGGAAGTCCGCGTCGGTATCATATTCATCGTCGGCTGCGTCATCCGCATCATCTGCGGGGGCTGCATCCTCCTCCGGGAGCTCATCCTCCTCCGGGAGCTCATCCGCATCGGCAGTCAGCGCTGCATCGGCGTTCTCGTCGTCATCGTCAAAATCATCGAAGATGAAGTCGAATTCATCGGCATCATCGGGCACGGGCAGCTTTTTCTTCGCGGTCTCCTCTGCTGCCTCCGGCGCACCGCTGATTTTCTTTCTGGCATTTTCCGGTTCACCGGAACCGGGGCGATTTCTGTGCGTATTTCTGCTCATCTCGTTTTTTGTATCCTCCGATTCTCGTGGTTCTCTGCTGTTTGTTTTCTGCTCCCTGATCTCCGGATTTCTTTCGGCACGGAGCGGGAGCGCCCTTTGCTGCGGTGCAGCCTCCGGCTCTTTCATTTCCAGAAGTCCGGAAACGCTGTCCGTCATCGCGCGTCTGATCTGCTTGAGCACTGCCGGTGAGGGATCATGCGGATCGGTCTCCGGAATATCAAACGGAGCGCCGTACCGGACAAGAATTCTGCTGCGGAAATGCAGCTTGCCGTCGAACGAGATCGCGACGGGAACGACCGGCACGCCGGTCTGTGCAGCGATCAGCGCCGCACCGGTCTTGAAATGCCCCAGTGTACCGTCCTTTGAGCGGGTGCCCTCTGGGAATATCAGTGCATTCTCCCCATTTTGCAGACGGTAGGCAATCTCCTCCAGTGCCGTAACATCACCTGCGCCGCGGTCAACTGCGATACCGCCGAGCTTTCGGAGCAGCCATCCGACCAGTCCGGAAGAAAAGAGCTCCTGCTTGGCGAGAAAGCAGAACTGCGTTTCGCGATTCTGTATCCCGATCAGTATCGGGTCGGCATTGCTGCGGTGATTACTGACAAAGAGATATCCGCCCTCATCCGGCAGATACTCTGTTCCCTCCGCTTCGATCTTATACCACAGCGGCATAATGAAGCGCATCACCAGCATTGCAAACTTGTAAAATCCGTTCATAGACCGAGCTTCTCCTCGCATACACGGAGCAGCATCTGCTCAGATTCGTCCAGATCTGCATCCGAGGTATCGACCGGCACGGCATCGTCGGCCTGTCTGAGCGGGGCGATCTCACGGTTCATATCCTGCTCATCTCTGCGAATGACATCGGCGAGCACGGATTCGAGGGTCTGTGCGCCGGGATTTTTCTCCTCCAGCTCAAGGAAGCGGCGGTAAGCGCGCTTTTCGGCAGAGGCAGTCAGATAGATTTTCACATCCGCCTGCGGCAGCACGACCGTACCGATATCCCGCCCGTCCATGACGACGGAATGGGTCTGCGCGAGCGAACGCTGAAGATCAAGCAAAAAAGCGCGCACGGCGGGAACTGCCGACACTCTGGACGCGGCCATTGAGACCTCAGAGGTACGGATGAGCGCCGTGACATCCTCTCCGTTCGCAAAAACATGCTGCTCGCCGCCGATATGCTCCATATTCACGGTCAGTCCGGAAAGGGCCTGCGTGATTTCAGCATCCGTCTGCGCATTCTGCCGCAGCATGGAAAGCGCGATCGTTCTGTAGAGCGCGCCCGTATCAATATACATACATCCCAGCCGCTTTGCGAGCCTGCGTGCGAGGGTACTTTTCCCCGCGCCGGAGGGTCCGTCGATCGCGATATTGTAGTGTTGCATGCGTTATGCCTCCGCTTTGAATCTGGTATTCCTGTTATAGTATATCATATTTTCATCCATTTTTCAAGTGCTTTCCTGTTTTTTTTGCAATTCTTTTTCAGAATTCACGCCGGCCGAAAAAAAAGCAGCTCCGCGCCGGTATCCGCATACGGTGCTGCCCGTATCTGCGCAAAATCGCCGCAGCCTCTCTGAGATGGGTTCAGAGAGGCTGCGGCGTCCGTTTCTGTCGCTGAAAATCCCGTTTCCGGCGCCGGAGAGATCAGACAAACCGGAACCCGGCCATATCTGCGATCTCCGCAAGCAGGGAATCAAGTGTCGGGAGCGGGCGGCGGATGTGAACATCATCAATCAGCATGCAGTTTTCAGTTTCCTCATACATCAGCACGCCGTTTTCATAGAATGTGTCGAAGTTTTCCTGCATCTTTCCGGTATTTGTGCTGCTCCAGACATAGGCATAGATATCATAGTAGACTCCGAGATATTCCGCATATTTTTCCGGATTTCCCTGTATAACCTGCTTCACGATGCCGTTCCAGTATAATTCTGTCTGTGCATATCCCTCCGCGATTTGCAGCGGTGTGACCGGATTGCCGGTATATTCGGAGGCAGCGCAGGCGCACTGAACCAGACCCGGATCCTGCCAGTCGATATTTTCGGCCGGATTTTCCCGCATCATATACTCATATTCGAGGTAGCCGTCGTGGTATTGTCCGCTGAACAGCATGCCGCCGTTCACATCGCCGAGCCTGAGCTGCTCCGCACTGAACGGGATCAGTGCCTTCCCCTGCTCCCCGCTGTTTCTGAGCTCATAGACAAGCAGGATGCAGTAATAATCTGCATAGGTGAATCTGCCGTCCATGTCTATGTCTCCGATCTCGTAGTCAGAGGGTTCCCGGATCACGGTATGCGGCGGAGCGGTGCCGGTCGTTGTGACCGTCGTGGCGGTAAAGGTCGGTGCGGACTGTGTTTCCGACGTGTGTGCAGGTGCATCGGTCTGCTGTGTCCCGTTCTGCGGGACAATCACAGCCGCGCCGCCGGGCGCTGCTCCGGTCTCCGCTGGCTTTTCGGTCACGGTCATGGATGTTGTCTGCGTGACTGCCGTCCCGGTCGCGGCGGCCGTGGTTTCCGTTGTCTGTGTCAGACCGGTTGTCGTGTCAGTCGTTCCGGTCACAGCAGTCACCTCCGTCACAACCGAATCCAGCGTTTCACTCTGCTGATTCCGGAGCATATCCTTCTGCTTTGAAAAGACTCCGATTCCGATGACAACTGCCGCGCAGGCCGCAGCAGCGCCGAGCACGATAATCTTGGGGAGCACGGAGTGTCTGACCGGCTTCAGCGCACTGCCCGAACCGATATTGGCGAGCATTTCCTCGACCTGCGCTTCCTCCATGTCGCCCAGCACATCCAGAAAATCAAGCGGTTTCATAATAAGCCCTCCTTCATCAGATAGTCCCTGAGCCTGTTTCTTGTGCGAAGCAGCAGCATTTTGACCTTGCTGTTGCCCATGCCCTCAGCCTTTGCGATCTCGCTGACCGGACGCATCATCCAGTAGCGCTGTAAAAAGACCGTTTTCGCCTCCGGAGAAAGCGTTTGCAGAAAGCGCATAATGCCGTCACGGAGTGCTCTGCGGTCGAGTTCCCGTTCAACCGTTTCGCCGGAGGACAGTATTTCCGCAAGCTCATTGATTGTATCCGGAACCTGACTGCCGCCTCTGCGCTGAGCATGCTCTGCCCGGTAGCGGTCGAGCGCGGCACGCCGCACGATCGTTACAAGATAAGCCCGCAGGCATTCCGGCATCACCGGCGGCACAGTGTTCCAGACGCGCAGCAGTGCGTCATTGAAGCATTCCTCCGCATCCTCGCTGCTGCCAAGGATATCGGCAGCGATGCTGCGGCAGAGTGTCCCGTATTCCTGTTCCAGCGCCTTCAGCGCATGCTCATCGCGCTGATTCAGCAGCCGTAGGAGCTGTTTCTCATTGTGCTGTATCATTTCAAGTTCCACTGTTCTCACCGCCTTTCACATTCAAGGACGCAAAAAAACTGAATCGGTCACAGCAAATCGCAAAAAATCGCCAAAAAAATCTGATGAAATCCCCCGATGCCCGCTCGGAGCATCGGGGGAAAAGGGCTGTTCAGCCTGTCAGTCAGCGGATACAGAGGATTGGCTCACTGTCAGAATCAGATATGCGTCATTGACTGTCAGGCAGCCGTCGCCGTCCATATCTGCCATCTGATATGCCGCATCGTTCAACCGCACGCCCGGAGCACCGCCGAGCCAGCGCAGCATCACTGCCGCATCACAGCGGTTCACGGTGCCGTCGCCGGTCACATCTCCCTGCATGGTGTATGCCGGCTCGAACGATGAGAAGCAGAGATCGTACTCCCGGCACCACGCCTCAACGGCTCCGCCGGGCTCGCAGTAAATCACCGCATGCTCCCGGAGCATCTCCAGTATTTCCTGATCGGTGTCGATTCCGTCGAAACCGGCATCAATACCGAGTGCAGTGTCCGTCACACCTTCAGGCAGATAGATACCGAAATCTCCGTCGAACACAGGGAACCCGACGAGCATTGCGCTGTTGTCAAAGACTTCCCAGATCAGATCGCCGTCCTCATAGAACAGCGGCTCCGCCTCACTGCTCACGGAAATGGTGCATTCCGCTTCCGGATCGCAGTAATCGTCAAGTGCCTGCCCCACCACGGCAAGGCGAATGATCTCTCCTTCCTTCAGCATCACGCTCTGCGCATACATCGGAAGAACATCCCTGCCCTTGAATACATACACGACCGCCGGCGAAAAGGACGGATCCGGACGGTTCAGAAAATACCAGCCTGTATCCGGCGCAATAAAATGATACACATGCATTTCATCCATTTTACCGGCATTGACCGCCCGTTCCGAATCGAGTGTCAGCATTGTATAATCTGACATCGCGCGCCTGAAAACTTCATCGCCGTCCGGATGCAGATAATAGCTCAGCGTCAGCCTGCCGGTATAATCGCCGGTTCCGCGCAGAACGATCTCCGCCCTTGCGCAGTGCGTCTCACCGCCGATCAGTTCAATCTCATAATCGGTATGCTCTGTCAGAAGGGTATCGCCGTCCCAAACGGTAAATTCCGGCACAACCCCCGCAGTGCTGCTCGGAAGCAGTGCGGTATATTCCGCTGTGCAGTCATCGAGCAGTTTATAGTCCGTGCGCAGATTCATCGTAATATCGCCTGTTGTCTGACTGTTGACATAGGAGATCAGGAAATAGTAACACCTGCCTGCCTTCAGATTGAGCTCCCTATACCAGAAGCCCTGTCCGCTATACTCGTCAATCAGCATCATACTGCCGTCCAGAACCGCCACAGCGGTATATTCGGGTTCATCCAGCCACAGAAGGACGCGGTCAGCCTCAGCCTTCCAGCTGCAAATCTGATAATCGCCGGGTTTTCCGATAGGGGCAGTATAGCTGCTGCCGGTGACACTGTCATACTTGCTGAAATCGGCGGCCGGCAGAACACTGAACCAGACCTCCTGCTCGCCGCTGTAGTCCCCGATGCCGCTGACAATGAGCCGGTAGGAGCCGCACCGTGTGATGGAGGTGTCATATTCCAGCGTATAGTCCTTGTTTTCTGTGAGGAGCACGTCATCATCCCAGACCTCTGCATGCAGCCTGATCGGGCGGCCGGTCTCCCGGACGGTATCGACATAGACCTCCGCACGGCTGATCGGGATGAAGGTCTGTAATTGATTGAGCTGATAGGTTCCCGTGCTGCTGCCTCTGTTCACCAGAAACATATAATAGCTGCCCTCGTCCAGCGTAATACCGGTTTCTCTATCCTCAGCATCCCGGAAAGCAGTGATGCGCTGATATTCATCGATATCCTCTCCGGGCTCATAAAACACCGCAAAGAATTCCCCATCCGGGTCGCAAGTGCCGGAAAGACCGAGCCTTGTTTCCTGCGTCAGAACAAAGCGGTACAGCACGCCATGCTCAGACTGTGTGAACGGAACATCAACCGTGATTGTCTCATACTCCCCTGCCATGATTGCAGGCGCCGGGTCATAATGCACGTTAATACTTGTCCAGCTTGCACCGATATAGCTGCCGGTGCCGATCGCCAGAACATACATTTCATCCGGGACATCATTTCCGAAGCAGTAATAATAAAAGTCTGTGCCGGGTGACATCACGTTTCCGTCATAGTCACGCAATTCAAACTCGCCCTCCAGCGGCTCACCGGTATATTCGGTTGAAAACATGGGCTCCGCCCATCCGCTGAGAAGCGGCCGGCTTCCGCTGACGATGCACAGCTTGATGTTGGATTGTGTCATATTGCTTTCGATGCCGATGCGGTAGGTTTCGCCGCTTTCTAAGTAACAGTTCACCGCAGAAAGATGACTGCTGGAAGCATCGTCATTGAATGCCAGCATTGTTTCATTCGCATCATACACCCTGAGCAGGGTGTCGATCGAGCGAAGCGGAACGGTATTTCCGGAAGTCACAGCCTCCCGGAGCTCCGAATCCAGATACATGGTATAGACGGTATAATCTCCGGCGTACTGCGGCGTAAACGACACAAACCGCTCGGTACCGTCCAGACCGAAGAGCGCCAGCTCACCGGTGCCGTCCATGCTGCACTGCACATTGAACGACCCTTCCAGCACGCCGGCATATTCCCCGATGCCGAATACTGTATAGAACAGCTCACCCGGCCGGGAATCCTGCGGGCAGTACACGATATAATCATGCCCTTCTATCAGCATGGAGATGCTGGCAGCACCGGTCTGCCTGTAAACCGAGATTGACGGTGAGACTGCCTCACCGGAATAGAAATAATCCGTTGAGCCGGCACTTGTCCGGTAATCAGAAAGCGGTATCTGCGGAGCCTGCATCCGGATTGTCAGAAAGACCTGTCTCCATGCGCTGTCCCAGTCGCCCTTCAGCATAATCAGCACACGCTCTCCGGCGTTCAGCTCCACACCGGTATACCCGCAGTTCTCCGCATACAGACTTTCCCACACGGTCTTCGCTTCATTGCTTTCGGGCCAGAAAACAGTGACAGATTCCGTGCAGTCCGCGCCGATATAATAGGTTCCGCTTTCCTCCGGCGTAAAGCCATAAACCAGCATATCGCACCAGTCATCGCCGCGCTCCCTGCGGATCGCATTCCAGTCGATGATCTTGTATTCCGTATCCGGCGGAAGCTCCTCAATCACCTCTGCCGACGTCACCGTCACAGTGACAAGCGGTCCGGTCTGATGCCATCCGCTGTCATCGCAGACGCCTGCCGCATAGTAATACACGCCGGGAACGAACGTATCGACACCTGCACCAACGATATAATCATCCGCAGCGCTCTGAGTCAGAACCGGCAGCTCCTGTGTACACTCCTGATCGGCATAGCACCGGAATTCAACTTGCTGTGCGCTGCCGAGCACCACAGCGTCGATCCATACATTCTGGAACTGAACGACCGTCATCTCATCCACCAGCGGCAGATAAGCCGGTGTCTGATAATACAGCAGGCTGTTCTCCTCCGCGAAAGCCTCCATGGGGCTGCCGGGCGTTCCGGCATAATACTCCGCAAGCAGCGGCATCACAACCGCATCCGGAGCGATCTCTTTCAGCGGCTCGCCGGTCACAACATGCAGGATATTGCCGGAAATCGCGCAGGAACCGATTGTTTCCGCGCTGTCCAGAATCAGCCATTCTATATCTGCACCGTCCGTCATATGTGCCGGAACGGTTTTGAGTGCATCCAGAGACAGGCTGTAGACATCCCGGATATTCGCAAAGGCGTACTCCCCCACCTCAGTCAGACGCGGGAAAGAGGCCTCGGAAAGCCAGCAGAATTCCAGCGCATGCGCACCGAGCCTTTCGAGCTGACTTGGATCAAAGTAAACATCGCGCGGATAGTCCGAATTCGCATCTGCAAAGGCGTAATTGCCGATTGTTTTGATGCGGCTCATCCGGACATAGGACACCGAGCTTCCGAGCAGCAAGCCCTCCGGAATCTCTGTCACCGCAGAGCCGAATGTCATACTGCCGATCTGCTTTGTATCGGAAAACGCATATTTTCCGACCTGTTCCAGTGAATCCAGATTGATTATTGATATATCGGAGAGCAGCGCACCGGCAAAGGCATAATCACCGATCACCCGGATCGTTTCCCAGCTTATGCCGTATGCAGAAAGCAAGGTGCAGCCGCGGAAGGCATCATCGCCGATCTCTGTGAGGCAATGCGCGTTCAGAACGGCCAGGGCGGTACAGCCTTCAAAGGCTCTGCTGCCGATTTTCGTGACGGTCATCGGCAGATTCACTTCAGTCAGCACGGTATTCCCGGCAAAGGCACCGTCCCCGATCGCACGGATCTCCGAGAACTCAGAGATTACGGATAGATCAAGAAAGGGCAGTGTGCCGTGATAGGCAGTCAGAACGCCGCCGCTGATTTCAAGGAGCGGGCTCAGGTCAGTGCCGCCGATGATATACTCCTCCGAGCAAATCCGGCTGACAATTCCGTTCGTCACCGATATTGCCTTGAGCACTGCGGTCTGCCGCAGCGTAAAGCTGCCGGTATATTGCAGCGCAGTGTCCGGTTCGGGGTCAGAGCCGTCGAGCGTATAATAGACCGCGTCCGCGCCCTCGGCGATAATCGTAATCTTCACCGCATCGGAAAACACGCCGCTGCCGGGCTCTGCGAAAGGGACGACGCTTTCGATCTCATATTTTGCATACAGCGGTCTGCTCGTACCGGTATCGGTAACGGCAGCGGCTGTCAGCAGGGTACTTTCCGTAATCGGAACGGGCGTACCGGTATAGCGCGTGCCGTTCTCCGCAGAGGGCATTGAGCCGTCGGTCGTATAATAGATCACCGCTTTGCTGTCCGCACAATGCAGCGAGATATTCTGCGCACCGCAGTATGTGCCTGCCGGCGGATCGGCGGTCGGACTGACACCTGCTTCCCCTGGGAACCGGACGTTTTCGAGCGAGACCATCCCCCAGCCGTACTCCTCATCAAAGCCCGCATCACCGAGATCAACAGCGCTGTTCTTCAGCACCTCAATAATCTCCGCATTCGTCAGATCGGGATTGAGGGTAAGCAAATCGGCGATGCAGCCTGCCGCAAACGGGGTTGCCATGCTCGTGCCGCTCTTGTAAACCGTATCGAACGGATCGTCGGTGCCGGCGCTGAGGATATCGCTGCCGGGAGCCGCAAAGTCGATCATGCTGCCGAAATTGCTGTAGGATGCCAGCGAATAGGAGGCATCCTCCTTCGTCAGGGCAGAGATCACGATATTATCCGGATAATTTGCAGGATGCACATATTCCACATCCTGACTCTCATTGCCCGCGGCAACTGCGACCGGAATATCCTTCGCAGAAAGATAAGCACAGGCCTCATCCAGCAGCGGCGATTCGCCGTCACCGCCGAGGCTCATGCTGACGACATCGGCGCCGTGCTCGGCTGCATACATCATCGCGCAGTAGATTTCGAGATTCGAGCCGTAGCCGTCATTATCGAGTGCCTTGAGCGGGAGAATCTTCACATTATCGCAGGTCACTGAGCAGACGATGCCGGCGCAGTGCGTACCGTGCCCCTGTCCGTCGAGATTGCCGTTATCGGCTTCATAGGTAAAGCAGCGGCCGCCCTCCGCGATTCTGTCCCGAAACATGACATGATTGGGATAGATGCCGGTATCAATCACCGCAACGACGATTTCCGGCGCATCGGCGGGCATGGAGCGGAGCTCCGAGCAGAAGCCGTCCGCACCGATCGCCTCAATGCCCCAGCGGTCAGTCAGCAGCGGTTTCTCCACCGGCTGTTTCTCACAGATATGCACGGTTCGGTCCGGCTCGACGAATTCGACCGTACTGTCGCCTCTGAGCGTCTGATATGCAGAATAAGCCGCTGCAGGCGAGTCATATTGCAGCACATGCAGCGAGCGGTAGCCCTCGGTACAGGAGACCGCGCCGCAGCTTTCCGGTGTCTGCTCCGACTTGACGATCAGTCTGCCGGACTGAAACGGCGAGGTCAGAACGGTCTCGCCGCCGCGCACCTGTATTTCACAGCCGATCGCATCCGCCGCCGCCTCTGCGGGAATCCAGCCGCCGCCGGGGATACCGGCAGCCTCCGAATCGACGCAGAGCACGCCGTCCCGCACTGCAAAGCCGCCGAAGCTGCTCCCGACTGCGGTTTCATCGCGGTAAAGCATCTGTTCCGTTTCCGACCAGCGCAGTGCTGCAAACGGAGCATCGGCATTGCATTCCGGTGCAGCCAGTGCGGTGCGCCGTGCAAAATCGGCCGCAGAGAGCCGTTCGCCGGCGGCGCTGCTGCGATACGAGACCGGCATGCGCGGAAGACCCGCCGCAAACACACAGACCGCAGTAATCAGTGCAAAATGTTTATGGTGCAGATTCATCTCAGTCCCTCCTTGATGCTGCTGCACGGCCGGTACAGAACCGGCAGCAGTTACTCAGATTTATTATAACACAGCTCAGGAGCGGAGATGTGAACAATATATGAACAGAAGAGAAATCCGGGCGCGTATCAGTACATCAGTCTGACAGCCTGCTGAACACAAAGCCCCTAAGCGCATTGAAACGCTTAGGGGCAAATTTGTTATCGGTGCGTATGAATCACTCATGTGAATTCTGTGTTTTCGGGGTTTCCTGCGCATCTGCCGCATCCGCAGCATCCGCCGAATCATCGGACTGCGGCGGCGGATCCTGCTTATCGGTGACAAGGATCATGCTGTGGCCGCTGCTTTTCAGCGCGGCGATCACCGCATCCAGTTCAGCATCCGAAAGGTCGTTCCGCACGATGCACGGAATCATTTTTTTACCCGCAGCGGCCTTATCCGAAGCGCGTACCAGCATGCTGACCTTGTCGGCGAAGGCCAGCGAGGTCGGGTCATAGCGCTCACCGTTCACGCTGAACGGCTCCGTAAAATCGCGGATGTCGATTTGCACGCAGACGCTCTTCATTTTGAGCTTATCCGGCACAAAAGCCTCCTCGCTGCCGGCCGCATAGCTGTGCAGGTCGATCATGCAGCAGGCCTCCGGAGCCTTGTCCGCGATCGCATTCAGGACACTGACGAGCGCCTCTTTTCTGCGTTCGGGGTCAGTAATCCGGCTGCCGAGCAGCTCAGCATCGGAATCAAAGAAATCGGGGAAGCGGGTATCCGTGCAGATGACGGGCACAAAGCCGCCGCCGGAAAGCTCGCCGGCCAGTGCCGAAAGATAATTCCGAGCGCCGTCGGCAAAGGGGCTGAGCCACGGCTTGCCGCCCTTTTCGGGCTTTGCGTCGAGCCAGCGGGTCGTGCCGTCCTTGAATGTATACGAGCCGTCCATGAATGTATTGGGATAGGTTTTGTCCTCCAGCGTACTCATCATCGCGATGCACTGAATATGATAACGGTTTGCGGCATTTCTGATCTCCCGCAGTGTCAGCATATCGGCATTTGATGCGCCGCAGCCCACGGCATTCTGCACGCCGGATGCATAATGCAGCATGCCGCCGGTTTCCTTCATCGGCAGCACCATTGCGCGGTAGCCCTGAGCATACAGTGTCATCGCCTCTGCCTCGACGGAATCCAGATCGGTCAGCGTGGAAGCCTCTGCGAGATAGGCAACGGTCACACCCTCACCGAAGCGGGAGGGCTGCTCTGCGGTTGTCGCAGTTGTCTGCTCCGTAACGGTTGTTGTCACGGTCACGGAGGTTGTTGTCGTAACGGTTGCCGTTGTTGTTTCAGTTGTAGCGGAGGCCTCCGCCGCAAGAACCGTTGTCTCGGCAAAGAAGGGTTCGGGGGTTGTTGTGGGATTCTGCTCCTCCGCACGCATCCGTGACACAACAGGCCCGACGATATGATAGCCGACAAAGCCCAGCGCAGCAATCAGCACCAGCATCACAACGGTTCCGAGCGCCGAGCGGAACGGATGATACACACTGAAGATCCGGTGATTCCGCGCGCGCCGGGTATAGATTCTCCTGCCTTTTTTCTTATGGCTCACAAAAAAGCTCCTCTCCGGGAACCGCAGTTCCCATGTTCACACATGATTCCGCAGACACCAAAGCGCCCCGGACTGAATACTATAATTTACAAAGGCCGTTCAGGCCGGCGCAGCTTTTTCTTTATCTGCCCGCCGGGATCGCCTCCGCTTTTTTCTCTCATTTCGCATGACGTTCCGCAGCAGGGCCGCAATCAGGCCGAGCAGAACGGCCGTCCAGAGCACGCCGCTGCTGAAATGCCGCTGCATCCATAAAAAGCCGGATGCCGTCATCAGGCCGAACAGAATCCCTGCGATGCCGGGCGGGGCAAAATCGCTGTCTCCGTAGATAAACAGCGCAGAAAACAAAAGCTGATTGGTCATCAGAGCAGCGGCAGCAGCCCGCACCGGAAACCGCATGAAGGTGAACAGCATATAGGCCGGAATCAGCGGCAGCAGCATCGGAATAAAAACATACGGTGAAGCAGCGCCCCGAATCAGGAACACGGCAGCGATCACCAGCAGCAGAAACAGCGAGCAGCTTCCCAGCGGCAGACCGCGCAGCCCGATGATCCAGTCAACCGGATTCGGCGGGAATTTCCATGAGCGGTTCCAGTCTGCGGAGAGCCCCTCCGTCAGCAGTGAACGGTCGATCGAAAACAGCGGCAGATGACCGGCGGAAGCGGGAAACAGCATCACGCCGGAGCGGTTCACGAGCCATGCGAGGCAATAGCCGGCAGGTGCAGCCGGAACGACCGGTGCCGAATCGTTTTTTATCCGGAAATTGCTTATGATAATTGCAAAAATACAGGATATGATAAGCAAAGAGACCGGCACCGAGACCGGCATCAGCATCAGCAGGATCACGCCGTCCAGCATTGCCTGCGGCAGCGAGAGGTCCGGCGCTTTTTTTCGCACGCGCAGACAGACTGCCTGCGTCAGCAGTGCCGTCAGCGCAGCGATGCCGGCGAGCATTGCTGCACGCATCCCGCAGACGCGCACGGCAATCACCGTAAGCGAGAACAAAGCGCTGCCCTTCAGAATCATCTGCTCCAGCCGGCGTTCGTGCCGCAACCGCCGGCGCATTTCAGGGCGTTTGCGGCGATTCTTCATGTTCAATCCTCCCAAAGGCAGCACCGCATGCAGCCCGCCTGACGGCTTATCCGCACTGCCGGCTCTGCGCAGTGTTGCCAAAATATACAGAAAGGAACCGATCATATGACCGTACAACGGCTCTCCGCGCAGTCCGTCAAGGTGCAGCTCTCTGCGGATGAGCTCAGGCTGTTCCTGCCCGAGACAGACGCCGGGAACGAGTCTCCGCAAATGCTGCGGCTGATCTCATTCATGCTGGCAAAGGCCGAGGCTGCCAGCGGCATAGCCTTCTCCGAGCTTCCGGTGACGGTCGAGCTGCTGACCGCACCGCAGGGCGGTCTTGCCGCATATTTCACGGTACAGGTACCGCCCGGCGCAGTACCCGGCGGCGGGCAGCTCCGCGCAGTGCGCATCGCCGCAAGGTTCAGCGGTGACGATGCGCTGTACCGCTGCTGCAGGCAGCTTGCACAGCACAGCAGCGAGCTGCAAGCCAGCGCCCTGTACCGTTTCCGGGAAGGCTATGTGCTGGTACTGAAGCTGAAGCACAGCCACACAGGCAGTCTGCATCATATTTTAATGGAATTCGGGCGGCCGTTCCGGCTTTCGCTGCTGAACCGCGCCCGTCTTGCTGAATACGGAACCTGCCTGAGCGAGCAGGATGCCGTTGCGGCAGTCTGCAAAAGTCAGAGTCCGCGCAGCAGCCGCACCGCCTCCGCAGGCGATGCAGAGCCGAGCAGATAAGACCCCGCGACCAGATAATCCGCACCCGCCTCCCGGCACTGCGCCGACGTTATCTCATTGATGCCGCCGTCCACTTCGATATGTGCGGTTATGCCCGCATCAGCGAACATTTCCCGCAGCCGGCGGATTTTCGGCAGGACACCGGGAATGAACGACTGCCCGCCGAGCCCCGGCTGCACGGTCATCAGCAGGACAAAGTCCTCCGGGCGCAGCAGCGGGAGCAGGGGCTGAAGCAGGGTCAGCGGCGTATCAGGTGAAACGGCAATGCCGGCGGGAATACCGGACTGCTGCACAGCGCGGAGCGTCTGAGCCGGATCGGAGCTGCTCTCGATATGGAAAGAGAGCAGATCAGCACCCGCACGGATAAAACGCTCAACGAACCGCAGCGGATCCTGAATCATCAAATGTACATCAATCGGGAGCTTCGTACATGGCCTGAGCCGTTCCAGCACCGGCAGGCCGAAGGAGAGATTATCAACAAAGCAGCCGTCCATGACATCATAGTGCAGTGCATCTGCGCCGGAACGCCGGACGGTCTCCGCGACATCGGCAAGATGCGCCAGATCGCCGTTCAGAATGGATGCTGAGATCAGAGCCATAGCAGAACCTCCCGTTCAACATGATTTCATACAGATTTATTATATCGCAAAATCGGCTATTCGTCAAGCGCTCCGGCGGATTCCGGCAAAAACAGCCTGAATTCGTCGGAGCGCTGAAAAGCATTCGCATCCTCTTGACAAACCTGTGGAAATCGTGTATATTACTATTGGATGACAGCCGGCGCACTGCCGTTTGCAGACTGAGAGCCCGGCCGCCAGACAGAAACCGTCTCATCGGCTTCGGGGTCAGTGCGGGGCATGGCCGGCGGCTGACCGATCCGGTGCAGCGGGTCATAGATTTTCACATCTCTGTCGGATGCATCATTTTGTTTCATAATACCGCTCCTTTCTGTATATGCATAGTATGCCGCAGAAGGCGCGTAATAAACGGAGGAAATATGCCGCATTTCTGGAAATCCTGCGGAACGGTTCTGATCTGGATACTGATTTCTGAGCTGCTCTGCCTTGTCGTCGCGTTCTCATTTGCGATCATGTCCGCAAAATGGATCCGCTGGCTCAGTCTGCTCTGCGGAGTAACCGCGCACTGCCTGCTGATGGGGAACTGTGCGCAGAAGATTTCCGCGCAGGACGCCGCACATTACCGGCTCACCGGCGAACGCACCGGACAGATGAAGCCGCTGCTGCTGGCGGTCTGCGGCCTGATTCCCGGCGCACTGACCTGGCTGCTGCTGCCGCTGAACCCGCACAGCGTACTGACGATGAACCTGTTTCCGCTGCTGAATGCGCCGTATATCCAGATATACCGGCTGATTGTTCAGGGTGAGGAGACCTATGCAGCACTTTCCGTGCTGCGCCGGATGCTCATGGCGGCACCGACACTCGTGACCGGCGCGGCAATCTGGGTCGGCTATCAGCTTGCCTACATTCCTTCGCTTGCAAAAATGGATGCCAGCAGTCCCCGCTCATAATCGCGCCGCATTTGCATAAGCTGATTTTGCGGAATCTGGATTGTTCCGCAAAACGGAAATGCAAAGGAGAATAAAATGAAAAGACTCGTATCTGCGTTATGTCTGCTGCTTTCGGTCTGTGTTCTTCCGCAGACGCAGGCCGCGGCGCAGGGTTACGGGCAGGGCAAAGCGGTCGATTCGCTGAACCGCCCGACGGGCGCAGTGGAATTTCAGGCGGAATACGCCGACTTCGGCGCCTGCGCACTGACCGACGATCCGCAGCAGATCATTCTGACATTCGATCAGGGCTATGAAAACGGCTATACGGCCGGCATTCTGGATACCCTGAAGGAAAAGGGCGCAACTGCGATCTTTTTCCTGACCGGAGACTATGCAAAAAAGGAGCCGGAGCTGGTGCGCCGCATGATTGCAGAGGGACATGTGCTCGGCAATCACGGCATGACGCATGCAGCGATCCCGACGCTGACTGACGATGCGCTGGAGGAGGAGGTCATGAGCCTGCACCGGTATGTGCTGGAGCACTACGACTATGAGATGCAGTATTTCCGGCCGCCCTGCGGGGAATATGACCTGCTGTCGCTGGAAAAGGTGCATTCGATGGGCTACCGCACGCTGTTCTGGAGCATGGCGCATGTAGACTGGAAAACAGACGACCAGCCTGATCCGCAGGCAGCGCTGGCGAAGCTGACCGCCGATGCACACGGCGGCGCGATCTGTCTGCTGCATTCGGTCTCCGCGACCAATGCACAGATCCTCGGCGATCTGATCGACGCATTCCGCGCCAAAGGCTACAAAGTATAAAAAACGGGCTCCGCCCAAACCGCCAAAGGTTTCAGCCTTTGCATGCGGTTTGGAGCGGAGCTCCATTATTCTGTCATCGCATTACGATGCCTTAATTGCTTTTCTGCCGCGCAGTCCGTTCCGTTTTCTTATACAGATAACGGTCGTTCTGCTGCGCCAGATGGAAGCTGTCCTGTTTCACGTAATTTCTGGCAGAATCCTCTTTATGTACGGATTTGAGCTGCGACCAGAGAATACCGAGCACAATACCGCCGGCAAGCAGTGCAGCAATAATCGGAACCAGAAGATTCTCACTGTTGATGAACCAGCCGATCAGGCCGCCAACCACTGCTCCGATCAGGAAGAACAGAACTGCCTTCATCTTGTCCGCAGGCAGGTCGCCGACGAATTTGCCGGACTGTCCGTTCATAGCGAACACAAACTTTTTGTCATTCCAAGAGGTATTGAGCAGCCAGACGGGATACAGCGCATAATGCGTTTCGCCCTTCTGAAGATTGATATTCTCGTTCTCGATCTCAACGGTATTATAACCCTTGACTGTATCCCGGAATGAATCGCGGGTACCCTGACGGATGCGGTCGGTTGCTCTGACAGAGCTGGCCTCCGCGTCGATATCATACTTATCCGCGAGATAGCCGGAAAGATAAGCCGTCTGGAAATTCACGGCCTTAGAAAAATCGAAGGGCTCCAGCGATTCCATGAGCGTATCGTCCATTTTTTCCGAGCCGTCAACCGGCACATGCTCAAAGCCGACCTGTCCTGCGCGATAGCAATTATAGTAGCTTGTCTCGACATAGCTGTAATTGCTGTCGCTCCAGCGGCGCACCTTCGTCGATTTGAACTGGATCTGCGCATCCACATCCGCTTCATACAGCCACACCGGAACGTAAACGCCTTTGATCTCGTCAATATGGTTCTGGCTCTTGAACACCTTGGGCAGCAGCGGCTTGCCCTCCATATGCTTCATCAGCGATTTTTTCGCCGCCTCTTTATCGAGCTGGAACGGAATGACAAAATCGGGCTTCAGGTCACCTGCGAGCTGACCCATCATAATGACAGGCGCATCGCAGTAGGGGCACTGAGAGGCGGCCGTCGAGCCGTCCGCAATGACCTCGCCGCCGCAGGACTGACATTTATAAACGCGCATGCCCTCCGCTTCACCGGGCTCCCAATCGGCACCCGCATCGTTATCCCAGTTCATCTCGCCCTCGCCGGCGGCCTGCTGATTCAGCACCTCATCATAGGCCTGAAGGGAAGCGACATCGAATTCCGAATCACAGTAGGGGCATTTCATCTGCTGTGATGTACTGTCGAACTCAATTTTCGCGCCGCAGCTCGGGCATTTATATCCAAGTAAATCTGCCATGCTTTCTTCTCCTGATTATTTTATCAGACAAAGGCCGGGAGACCGGCGTATGAGGATACAGCGCACTGATTGCCCTGCGCCTCACGCATGCAGCCTCCCGACCTGATATATCTGTATCTGTTTGCTTCTTACGGATTACTGAGCGTCGTTCTCATCAAAGACATCGCCGCACTCCGGGCAGAACTTCGGCGGATTCTTCGGATCCTCCGGAACCCAGCCGCACTTGTCGCACTTATAGAGCGGAGCATCTGCGGGCTTCTTGCTGCCGCAGTTCATGCAGAACTTGCCCTGATTGACGGTACCGCAGGAGCAGGTCCAGCCTGCTGCCGGAGCGGGCTTGGGGCTGCCGCAGCCGGTGCAGAACTTGCCGGTATTGACCGCGCCGCAGGAGCAGGTCCACGAATCCGCAGCCGGAGCAGCGGCGGGAGCCGGAGCAGGTGCGGGTGCGGGAGCGGGAGCCGGAGCAGCCTGCTGCTGCTGCTGACCCATTGCAAAGAGCTGGCCGGCATTGATGCCGCCTGCGTTCTGAGCCATGCCCATGCCCATAAATGCGTTCATAGCGCCGTTTGTATTCTTCGCAGCATCCTGCATTGCCTGAGCCTGTGCAGTGACCATGGTTGCAGCCGCCATATTCGGATTGCGGTTGATCGCAGCGCGCTGTGCCTGCTTAATCATATCCTCGTCTTCCTTCGGAATGGTGACGGAATTGATTGTGATCTTGGAGAGCTTGAGGCCGCGGTTTGCGAGCCACTCCTCCTTCAGCACTTCGTTCATGGCATCCTTCAGCTCGCCGGTGTGGCCGGGCAGTGCGCTGTAGCGGATGCCGAGCTCAGAGATTTTCGCGAACGCCGGCTGAAGTGCATCGAGGAACTCACTCTTCATCATCTGCTGGAGCTCGCTCTCGCTGAAGCGGAACTCTTCAGCGACATTGCCTGCGACCTTGCTGTAGAACAGGATCGGGTCATCGACGGTGAACTGATACATACCGTTGCAGCGAACAGCAACGTCGATATCCAGACCGATATTGTTATCGACAATACGGAACGGCACAGGGTTCTGTGTACCGAACTTATTGCCCATGATATCCTTGGTATTGAAATAGTAAACGCGCTGATCCTTGCCGGTGTCGCCGCCGCGTGCAAAACGTCTGCCGAAGGTTTTGAAGCTCTCGATGATGCCCTTGCCGAGCTTACCGGAGAAGATGCTGGGCTCAGAACCGATATCGTATGTATACTCGCCCGGCTCTGCGCAGACCTCCATGATGCGGCCCTGCTCCACGATAATCATGCACTGGCCGTCCGCGACCACAACGCCGGAGCCGTTTGTGATGATATTATCATCGCCCTTGTTGTTGCCCTTGGTACGCTTGTGGCCCTTCACCATCAGAACGTCGCTCGGAATCGACTCACAATAGAAGAATTCGAGCCACTGATCCTTCAGTGTGCTGCCTGCTGCGCCCAATAATGCACTGATAAGTCCCATAGTAAAAACTCCTTTCGGTATCTGCGGCGGATCGCCGCAACGGATTATGGATTGCGCGTCCGTGTTTCCGGATAGTAGAATTACACGGTTCCATTACATTATATCATTTTTCGACGGGTTTTGCAATCATTTTCAGGAAAAAACTCATTGTGCAGTCTGCACAAATAATAATCTTGTAAATTGTGACACCTGTTGAATCCATCGTGAAGCGTGCTGCATGCAAGGGAAAGAAACGGCGCAGCAGGCGGACAAATCATCACTCGTTCCTCAGCAGACCCTCCTCAGCGGCCCGGCGGATGATCTGTTCCGCGAGGGCGCCGATCTGCGCAGAGCCCTGACGGATCGGCAGCATTCTGCCTTCTGCCTGAGAGCGCTTTGTGCCGTGCTCCCGCCATGAGAGACCGCCCTTTTCGTAATTGAGCATCAGCGGCTGAATCCGGTCGAGCGCGGCAGCAAAGCGAGCCTCCGGAGTCGAACCGGCCTCAAAATCCTCCCAGAGCCGCCGGAAATACGCGCCCTGCTCCTCCGGCAGCAGCCCGAACAGCCTGTCAGCGGCCTTTTGCTCGCGGACAGCCTTTGTCGCATTTCCCGCAGCATCATAGGCATAGGTATCGCCGGCGTCGATCTCGACGACATCATGAATCAGCACTGTCGCCAGAACGGTTTTCAGATCGACCGGCTCATTTGCATACTCATGCAGCACAAGTGCGAGCATCGCCAGATGCCATGCGTGCTCGGCATCGTTCTCCTTCCGGTTTTCGTGCAGCACATAGGTCTGCCGGTAAATATTTTTCATTTTGTCCATTTCGAGCAGGAATTCAAGCTGCGCCTGAAAGCGAGCGTTTCCGGTTTCGATCATAGATAGAACCCTCCGTTTACGGGCAGAATCTGCCCGGTGATAAAGCGCGCGCGGTCGGAGGCCAGAAAGGCGACGGCATCAGCGATATCGGCCGGCTGACCGATACAGCCCAGCGGTGTTTCTCCGGCGAGCGCCGCCATGGTATCGGCATCATGCCCCGCATTCATATCGGTGTCGATCACGCCGGGCGACACGCAGTTGACGCGGATACCGCTGGGGCCGACCTCCTGTGCCAGCGCCTTTGTGAAGCCGATGACGGCAGCTTTGGCGGCGGAATAATGCACCTCACAGGCCGCGCCGCATTCGCCCCAGACCGAAGCGATATTGACGATGCAGCCGCGGTGCGCATGCAGCATATCGGGCAGGAGCCGTTTCGCGGTGTGCATGACGCCGCCGACATTCACGAGAAACAGCCGCATCGCATCCTGATCGGAAACCTCCTGAAACAGACCGTTCAGAGCGATTCCGGCGTTATTGACAAGCAGATCAACCCGACCGAGCTGTTCATGAATGCGTGCGGTCATGCGGTCGATCTGAGAGAAATCTCCGAGATCGGCCTGAACGGCTGTGCCGCCGATTTCAGCAGCCAGCGCCTCTGCCATTCCGGCAGCGCGGTGATAATGCACCAGCACCGTATAGCCATCCGCAGCCAGCCGTCTTGCGCATGCAGCACCGATGCCGCGGGAAGCGCCCGTCACAAGAGCGAGCATACAAAGCACCTCCGATTTCACAATGATATCCTATTGCATTTTTCGCAAACGTATGCTATAATAAGGGCAATACGCAGAAAGGATGAGAAAACAATGGAACGAAAACTGATCGACCGCATCAACGAGCTTGCGCACAAGGCCAAGTCCGTCGGTCTGACAGAGGAAGAAAAGGCCGAGCGTGAGAAGCTGCGGAACGAATACCGAGCGGCATTCCGGGCGAGTCTGGTCGGCACGCTGGAGCACACAGTGATTGTCAATGAGGAAGGCGAGGTCATCCGGCGGCTCTCCGATCATCACAAACCGGAATAGTAATATTACGGCGGTTCAAAGATGAACCGCCGTTTTTGTTATGCCTGCTTTTTTCCTTTTCCGGAATAGAGCAGAAACTTTCTTGCAAAGAAATTCCAGAGGAAGGAGATCGCTGTCGAAACGATCTTGCCGAGTATCTGATACGCAGAGGTTGAATCAGCGAGCCAGATTTCAAAGAGCTTGGTGATACCGGCGGTCAGCAGCAGGCCGACCAGCCCGATTCCTGCGAAGCCGAGAAACTCCATGAGCTTGCTGTCCACATCGGATTTCTTGAAAATCCAGAATGTGCTGATGAGATAATTGACGATCAGGCCGAACACAAAGGAGATGACATTCGCGGCAACCGCATGGCTCTCATGGAAGGCAAAGCGGAACAGCAGATAGGAGGTTCCCCAGTCAACGACGGTCGCGAGGCCGCCGACGAAGCAATACCGGAAGAACTGAATCAGGGTATTTTCCGTATCACCGACGAACAGCCGTTTGAGCTGTCCCTTGCGGACAATCTCCTTTACCTCGTCCAGTGCAGCGCTCATCCTTTTTTCTCCTCGTGATATTCCTTTTCGGTATTGACGTTCCAGACATTGGACTTGTCAGTCTTGCCGGATTTGATATTATCGACCGCCTCAAACGCCGTTGCCATGGAGTGATCCATATTGTTATAGCGGTGCTGACCGTTTCTGCCGATGCAGTAGAGGTTATCAAAGCGGTTCAGGTAAGAAACGACCTCGTCGATATGGGAATAGGTGTCGAAATAGGCCGGATAAGCCTTCTTAATTTTCTCGCGGTGCGAATCGAGGATCTCGGCATCGCTGTCGATCACGCCCATTTTGATAAGCTCCTTGACGGCGCCGCGCACGCAGGCCTGCTCCGAAAGATTCCAGAACTTATCGCCCTCGGCGCAGAAATATTCGAGGCCGATCCAGACGGTATGCTCCGGATCCTGCACCATATACGGCGACCAGTTGTTGAAGATCTGGATTCTTCCGAGCTTGACGCCGACATCCTGCACATAGATCCAGCAGTCCGGCACGATATTGCCGAGCGTGGGAATATTTGTTTCATTTTTGAGATTCAGGCGCTTCACCAGCAGGCCGACGGTCACGAAATCGCGGTAAGGCAGGCCGGAAGCGATCGCACAGATATCCTCCGGAACCTGATCCATGCCGCAGACCAGATCCTTCAGCGGCATGGAGGAGAGGAAGATATCGCCCTCGACGGTCTCACCGCTGCTGAGGGTGACGCTGAGGATTTTGCCAGCGCCGTCTGTATTGACGGAAGCGACCTTGCTGTTCATCTGAATCTGCGCACCGAGTGCCTTAGCCTCATCGGCAACGGTCTCCCAGAGCTGACCGGGGCCATACTTGGGGTAATAGAATTCCTCAATCAGAGAGGTCTCGACCTTTTTGGGATTCTTATTGGTTTTCTTCTGAATCATATCCTTCAGGACGGCGCGGATTGACAGACCCTTGACGCGCTGAGCGCCCCAGTCCGCAGAGATTTCACGCGGATGTCTGCCCCAGAGCTTCTCGGTATAGCCCTCAAAGAACATGGAATAGAGCTTTTTGCCGAAGCGGTTGATATAGAAATTTTCGAGCGATGTTTCCGGCAGCTTCATGGCAGCCGATTTGAGATAGCTGAAGCCGGCCTCCATGGTTGTAGAAAAGCCCATATTCTTGATTGTTTCCTTTTTCATGGAAACGGGATAATCAAAGAACTTTCTCTTGTAGTAGATGCGGGAGACACGCTGACGCACCAGCATGACGCGGTCGGTTGTTTCGGGGTCAACGCCGTTGGGATCGAGCTTCTTTTTCCGTCTGAGCTTTTTGTCGTCGAACGACGGCTTGCCCTGACGGGGCATCATTCTCTGCCACCAGTCCATGACGCGCTCATCCTTCGAGAAGAAGCGGTGGCCGCCGATATCCATGCGGTTGCCGTGATAGCGGACGGTCTGGGAGATGCCGCCGATGCGGTCGGTCTCCTCCAGAATCAGGACATCATACGCACCGGTCTGGTCCTTGAGCAGCTCATAGGCAGCCGTGAGGCCGGCGGGGCCTGCGCCGATAATAACCACTTTTTTCATGTTCATATTCCTTTCTATCTCCAGAATTGAATCAGCTTTGCAACGGTATCATACAGATTCGGGAAGTTCGCGTTCAGGTTTCCGTCGATCAGCTCGATCTCCAGCAGCCAGAACATTGCAAATGTGACAGCCATAGAGCCGAACACCAGAACGCTGCGCAGTCTGTTCCGGTCTCTGTGAAGCATATGGAGCAGCGTGATAAAGCATCCGATCATCAGAATCGGCATAAAGTCGAACTGATATCTGCGGATAACGCCGCCGAGGCAGAAATCCTGCCATGCGATAATCAGAGAAACAACAAAGCAGAGAATGATAAATGCATTGCGCTGAAGCGCAGTCACAACAGAAAATCTGCGGCGGATCTTTTTCTTGGGAGCAGGCTGAGCATCGGTCTTGGCAGCAGCCGCTTCAGACACACCGTCTGCGGGGGAGGCTGCGTCCGCAGCTACAGGCTCCGGCTCAGCTTCCGCAGCGGGCTCCGCACCGAAAGCTCTTGCGATTCTCAATTCCTCCGATTCGGTATCTGCATCCGCATCCGGCTCAGTCACTTCCGAACGGATCACAACGGGTTCTGCGGCATGATCGGCGATAGCCGGTTCAGCGGTCTCATCCGCTGTTTCAGGGGCAGGAAGCTCCGGTACAGCAGGCTCTGACACAATCTGCTGCGGTATCTCAGAAACAGCCGTCTCCGGCACTTCAGGCACGACCGGCTCCGGTGCCTCAGATACGACCGGCTCCGGCGGCAGGGACTGAGCGGTTTCAGTCTCCGCAATATCGGCAGCGGCATTCTCAGGCGGCAGCTCAGCGGAAGGCGCATCGGTCAGCGCGGACAGCTCACCGGCTTTGCCGCGTCTCTTGTGGTAGATCGCATAGGGCAGATAGAGTGTACCGAGCAGAACAGTGGGGTATGCAAACGCGCCGATGCCCTGCGCGACATAGAACCGCTTGCCGTAATTGAGGAAATCATAGAATTCCAGCTCGAAGTACGGGAATGTATTGCGCAGACGCGGCATCTGAAGGAAATACGCGAATACGGCGCCGGGCAGATACGAAAGCTCCAGTTTGTTTGCGTGGATATCAGTCACCGTGATCTGATATTCCTGACCGAAATCGAGTATTGAGCCGAATCTGGCCTTATTGTACCAGAAGATCACGCCGACGCAGATGAACAGCGGCACAGCAAAGACGGCAGCATTTGCGATCCGGAAGCGAGGGGCCTCCTGCTTGCGGCAGAGGATGCCGAGGAAGAGCGGGAGCAGGATTGCCGCCCCGATCGCCATAGTCGGGCGGGACATCGCGCAGAGGCCGAGGCCGAGGCCGCTGAAGAACAGAGCAGTAAGGCGGCCCTTGTCGGTGAGCCGGTTGTCGCAGGCGGTGAAGCCGAGCCACAGGCAGAGGAACAGATAGCACATGCCCGAAGCGACCGGCAGATTATAGTTATTGGGGAAATTGACGACCGAATAGATGCCGACCGCGCCGACGGAGACCGGCATCATGCAGAGGAAGGCGAGCAGATTCGCATTCGGTATCATGAGCCGCATCAGGGCTTTGAGCGTCAGACAGAGGAAGATCAGCCCCAAGAAGGCGAAGGTCATATTTGCGTAGGAAAGCGCGGGCATATTCCCGCTCAGGAAGTAATACGGGAAATAGAAGGTCAGCACGGGAGCCAGTCCGAAATAGGAATAGTAGTGTCCGTCCTTATAGGCGAGGTCCCAGCCGTAGCCGACACCGGTTGCATTGCGCTCGGAAAGGTCATACGGATTGACAAGCGTTTCGAGATCGGGGTCAGCGGGATAATCAATATAGACGCGCCCGTTATTGAGCGCATGTGCAGTCTGCACATAGGGATCAGAGATCGGGTAGCTCAGATTTTTGTCGTATTCAAACGGATAGGAATTCGGCGTCCGGAACATCACCATCGTAACGGCGCACAGGATGGTCATGATGTTGAACAGGAGCTCCGTCAGCGCCGGGCGGTCGGAGCATTTCAGCCTGTGGAAGCCGCTGATTTTGATAGCCGCAATGCCGGAGCAGATGAGCAGCAGCAGATAAAACCGCAGATACGAGAAAGAAAAGGGTGCCGCACTCAGTGCCCGTATGGATTCCAGCGTAATGGGCTTGGAATACTCGTCAAACAGGATGCGGACTGAATAGAGCGGCTCATAGGGCTGGAACGAAAAGACATGCTCGCCGCTGTAGCCGATCGAATAGTCGATGCGGACGGGCGAAGAATCCAGTCTGATGTTCCGGTCGCGCATTGAGAGCGTCATGCGGAAGCGGCGCGTATCGAATTCCTCATCCTGATGCAGCTTGAGGACGATGGCGCGGGTTCCCTCCGGAAGGTCGTCCATATTGACAGCGGCGATGCCGGTGATGCGGTAAGTGCCGTTATCCTCGATCATCGTGCCCTCGATGCGAACCTCCTCCGGAGAAAAGGTGTGCTCGGTTTTCGCGGCGGTGAGGCATTTCAGGTTAAACACAAACACCTCTGCCGCGATCAGAACGAGCGAAATGACGGCAGCGGCGCGGAAAATGCGCCAAACCTTGCCGTCCTTCCGGAGCGCGGCAAAGATATGCGGAAGAAAGAGAATGGCGGTGACGGGAAGCAGCACGCCGAGCGGGAGCCCGCCGGTCTCAGAAAACGTAAAAATCCGAATCACGAGGGAACAGCAGAGAAAGACCGCCATACCGAGCAGTGCGCCGGGCAGAATATGTCTGGCGGCCTTCCGGAACTGCACTGAAAAAGCATTGGAGCCCTGTGCATCACCGGAGCGTGCCCGCTGCTTCAGTGCCGCACAGCCCGCAGCGGTCACAGCGCAGCCGAAAAGCGGCACCAGAACGGACAATAGTATCATCATTGCAAACTCCTTTTCCGGCTGACAGACCGGAAGATGTATATATATTATGCTGTCTCAGCAAACACACGGCGTACAGGCGATGCAGCCGAGGCCTGAATCCGTGCTTTTTCTGTCATCACCTGTTTATTATAGCACATCTTTTTCTTTTTGTAAAGTATATCGACTGAAATTTCATAGAAACTGAAAAATTCCCACAAAAACAAAGCGCCCCGCATCCGCAGAGGAAGCAGGGCGCAGGGCTTGGCGTGTGCTCAGCCGACGAGGCCGGAGCGTTCGATGCCCTCGGTAAAGTGCTTTTGCAGGCACGCATACAGAATGAGCATCGGAGTAATGGAGATCAGGCAGGCCGCCTCAAACCAGACGATTTTCTCGCGGGCGCTGATATTGGCATTCGCGTTGTTAAAAATCTCGATATTGAGCAGGCCGTCGAGATTTTTGATCTGAAGCGAGATTGTGCGCTTGTTCCGGAAGAACGAGCTGGTGACATAAAAGTCATTCCAGTACCAGACGATCGAAAAGAGGAATACGGTCAGGAAGGACGAGCCAGCGTTTGGGACCATGACCTTGATAAAAGTTTTGAACGGGCCGCAGCCGTCGAGGTAGGCGGCATCCTCCAGCTCCTTGGGCAGACCGCGGAAGAACTGACGGAAAATGAAGATCATCAGGCCGGCGCGGATGCCGTTCGCCATCAGGGCGGGCAGATACATAACAAGGCTGTTGTCGATCAGGTTAAAGTTGCCGAACAGGAAATTGCGGAAGGTCATGTAGAGCGGAATCGAGATAATCTGAGTCGGAACGAGAATCATCAGGATGACGATGCCGAACAGCAGATTTCTGCCCTTGAACTTAAACCGGGCAAAACCGTAGCCGGTGACAGCACAGGTCACGACCTGACAGATCGAGCAGCCGATATTGAGGAACAGGGTATTGACAAGGGGATTGTTGTCCATGAAGCCGGCGTTCAGCTTCATCGCATTGATCGTCTGCTTCATGATTTTGAAGGTCAGGTGCCGCGGAATCCAGATGACGGTCGGGTCATTCATATCCTGCCGTTCGCGGAAGCCGTAGCTGAGCATAAACAGCAGCGGCGTGAGGATGACGAACGCGAGTCCGAACAGGATGAGGAACCGGAACACCGGCCATGTTTTCTCGAAGATGCGTTTTCTGCGGAGATAGGCGATTTCCTTTTTGCTCATGCTCTTCATGCGGATTCTCATGGCTTCCTTTTTGGACATGCCCTCGCCGACGTCATGCACCGCATGCTCCACCGGCTTTGCCGATTCGGGGATATACCCCTCCGGCAGCGTATGCGGCACAGAGCGCGATTCTGCTGACTGCACCGGCAGCTCAGGGGTTGTATTCTTTTCCAAATCCATTCTCTGCACCCCCTTTACTCAACTTCATAGAAGATAAAACGATTGACGATCATGACGATGATGCCGACGACGGCCATGACGATCGCGAAATAGCTCCACGCCATAGCAGCGGCATGGGCGTAGTTCCAGTCGGACTGCTTTTGCAGCACAAGCTCCATGACCTTATTATCGGTCTTGGTAAAGGAGTCGATGACCGTATAGATAAAGTTCGCGAGGATCATCGGGCTGACATAGGGCAGCGTAATTTTCCAGAAATACTCCCACGCGGTTGCGCCCTCCATGGAGGCCGCCTCCTTTGCGGAGACCGGAATATTCTGGAGAGCGGCAAGGAAAATCAGAATCTGAATACCGGAGCTCCAGACAAGGCCGAAGATATTGGTCGTAACGGTATTGATGACCTCACTGAGATTGTCGCTGATATTCATAACGCCGAGGAATTCGAGCAGCTTATCGACCATATCGGTCTCAAAGAGGGTTGAGAACTGCGCACCGCTGTCCGCGCCGGTGCTTGCGATATTGCCGCTGATGATATTGTACACCGGGCCTGTCGCGATGATGACCGGGAGGAAGAAGATTGCGCGGGCGAAGCCTCTGCCCTTGAATTTCTGATTGAGGATAACCGCGATGAACAGCGAGAAGATCAGGATCATCGGCGTCTGGATCAGGGTATCCTTCAGGACGGAAATGAGATACTGCTTGAATTTCGGATCCACGCGAAATGCGTAGCGGAAATTCTGGAGCCACTCTCCGCCGTGAAATGAGAGCCAGTCCTTGTTCATACCGCCGGTATTGGGCTTGAGGGTCTCATTATTCATGAAGCAGTAGCAAAGCGATTCGACCAGCGGAATCAGAAACCAGAGCACGGTACCGACCAGCCAGACCGAGATGAAGCCGTAGCCGTAGAGCGCTTTTCTGCGTTCATATGGGATTTTCATTCCGTCACCACAGCTCCTTCCTTCACATAGTCAGACAGCATTCTGGTCTGCCCGTTCATTTCGATCGACCGCGCATCAAGATCGACGACAGTTCTGACGCCGTTTGCATATTCGGTCGTAATGACATTGCCGTCGCGCTGATAGCTGATGATATGCGAATCGCTGACGGCAGCGAGCACATCCTTGGTGAATTCGTAATACTGCACCGCATTTTCGATCCAGTAGTCATAGTAAGCGTAATAATAGATATCGAAATCGGTATCCTTCATTTCACTTGTCTCTGCGTGAATCAGATCAAAGCGGAGATTGCTTCCGGCAGCGGCGGCGAGCAGCACGAGCCGTTCGGCATCTGCACTGCCGTTGACGGCCTTGGTCGAGAACGGGATGACGCCGTGCATAACAAGCTGATAGAGCGGGATATCGCCGTCGAAGATATTGAAGCCGCTGGAATAGAGCGGGATATCGGTAATCGTATCGGTATACGGCAGAACATAGGCATTGGGATCCTCCGAGAGGATTTTGCTGACGCCTGCATCCTTCAGGCCCTTGAGGGCGTCCTGCACATACTGCACAGTCGTATCGCGGGAGGTTCCGGATTTCTTGCCGTAGTCGCCGTAGAGCGTCGAGGAAAGCGCGCCGAGGCCGGCGGATTTCAGTCCGGCCTTGCTGTAATACTTTGCCATATCGCGGTACAGCTCCGGGAAGACCGCAGGAGAGAGCAGCGACATGGTTTCCTTCTCGCCGTAGGGCACGCCGTAAGCGCGCTCATAGTCCACGATCCGCGCAAACGAGCCGGAAACGCGCACCGCGGTATCAGTCAGAGACCAGTAGCCCTGTCCGGAATAGTACGCAGTATTGCTGACAGTCGGATACCACTCGATGCCGTTGCTGTCCATGTACTGTTTCAGGGAATTGAAATCCGATTTTCCGCCGAGCGTACCGGAGGGCTTTGCCTTATAGTCCACCTTTCCGCTGATGCCGGGATCGGTCCAGTTATTGAGGGAAACGACCATCCGGTCGGCGCCGGCGCCGCGCAGCTTTTCAAGGATATCCTGCATTTCGTCGTAGGAGGTCATGCAGGTTTTCATAAAGACCGGAAAGCCGAGCACATTTTTCTGCTTCATGCAGCCGCCGTAGAGATCGACATACATTTTCGCATCATCGGCCTTTGCCGTGACCGGAACCTTCCGGTCATCGAGCAAATACTGCCGGTATCTCGCGGCGATATCGACATAATCGAGCACGCTGCCCTTGTCCTCATTGATGTCATCGGCGGCGGTCAGCGGATAATAGCGGACCTGCAGCTCGCGGTGCGAGAGGTTTTTCTCATACACATCGAGGCCGTTTGTCTGGTCGCTGCCGAGGAAGTAGGTATCGGAGCTGCGCAGCAGAAACTTGAAATAGCAGCGGTTATACTCGGTATTGGACTGACCGGTTCCGCTGACGTCCGCGCAGAGGTAGCAGCTTCCGTCGCCCTTTGCCGCGACGGCCATGAGCGCATTTTCGCCCTTGACGATGCCGTACATCGGGAGGGAGACACCCTCAACGACCGGGCCTTTGGTTTTCGGCACAGCAGTCGTATCGACATCGTAGATGAGCTGGCTGTAAGTTTTGGCCGAATACTTCTGATTGTTGAAATTGATGACCGCGCCGCTTCCGTCGGGGATGACGAAATAGCCCTCCTCCTCCGAATCCGCGGCACCAAAGGCATTCATGACCGCGAGGGTCTGTGCGAGCACAGGCTTTTCGGATTTGGAATCGTTTTTCTCCTTGATATCGGTCGTGTCGATGCTGACCTGAAGATAATCCTCACCGAGCGTGTATTTCACCGGAACGGTAATGCCGATCTTCCGGAAATTATAGGTGATCTTCACACCGTTATTGATCTCCGTGCAGCCGATGCCGGTTTTGAGCGTATCGCCGGAGCGGACATTGGTCGTAGAACGTTCGTTGATCTGGGCAGCGGTCAGCACGAGGCCGGAACAGAGCTCATTTTTCAGCACATTCGCGGCAATTTTATCGCCCTGCGCATTGATCGGCGAAGACCACCAGACATAGCCGTTTTTCTTATTTTTCAGAGCAAAGACGTCCTCCGGGCGCTCATCGTTGTCCTCATCGACCTGATCCTCATCCCAAACCCAGAATTCGAGATTGTCATTTTCCGCTGCGAGCTTCATTTTCGCGAAAACGTCCGCCTCGGAGCGGCTGACCCATACTTCGCCGTCATCATCGTCCTCCGCAGCATCGGCAGCAGTCTGCGCGGAATCGGCATCTGTGACCTCCGGCTCCGCGCCGGCGGGCACGGAATACGCAGCGGTCGGCAGTACGAGCGCAGCAGCGAGCACGCAGGTCAGAATTCTCTGTATCTTTTTTTTCTGCAACTTCATCACCGCCTTAAACTCTCAAACGATACAGGATCTCTGTATACAGTGAATAGAAGAACACATAGACCTTCTGGAACAGGCTCAGGAACAGCACCGCGAGGAACAGAATCACGAGCATCGCCGCGATTGTCAGAATGATCGCAACGACGGTCTTGGTAAAGGAATACTGATGCACAGCCTTGATCGCGTTGAACAGGAGCAGCACCGTCCAAATGATGCCGACGTAATAGACCGTGCTGAAGAACACGCCCTCTGCCCGCACCAGAATATGCGAGAGGAACACCTGAATATAGACCTCAACGATATAGGGAATCAGCGCATAGGAGCTGTAGATCGCGATATTTTTCATCGTGCCCTCGCCGTCGAGCAGCGTGCAGATTGCCCAGTTTCCGAGCACCCACGCGAAGAAATAGACCACGCTCTTCATGATATAGGGCACAACGCTGAACATGGCATCGGGCAGCGGCCGGAACTGGAATCCGCACCAGCGGTCGAAGGCGATCAGCGCGAAGAACAGTGCCACAATGATAACGGCAGTATATTTGAGTGTTCCGCCTTTTTTCCAGCGGAGATCCTCAAAGCCCTCAAACGGGTGAAAGACCACATGCTTAACCCATTGCGGCTGAGTCAGATCCATCATATGCAGCACACCTCCTCACGTTCCGCTGCCGGACGCAGCCGGTTCGGAATGTTTTTTCTTATTTTTCTGCTTCCGGATGACATATTTGAGCAGCCTAATGCCGATGACGATCAGCACAATGCCGATCAGAAGCTGTGTCAGATGCTCTCTGAGCCACTGCGAGCGATAGCGCTCGAAGGCTCTGTTGTAGCGGGCGGAGGCATCGGCCTTTTTGGCATACTCCATGGATTCCTTATAGCGGCCCATATTGTAATAGGCGCTGGAGATACCGAGATAGGCTCTGCGGTAGTTGCCGTCGCGCTTGAGCACCTCCAGCCACGGGCCGAGTGCTTCCTCATAGTAGCCGCCGTTATAGAGGGCGGTCGCCTCATGAACGATCTCGCCGAATACGGTCTGCCCGAACACGGTGACAGTACCCTTGCCGGCATCGAGCACATAGATATTTTCGCAGTTTTCGCCCTTTGTTTCGAGGGCGGTGACATTGCCCTGCGAGAACGCGCCGACCTGATCGCCGGTCGCACCCATGATAAAGAGCAGATCTGCTTCCTTGTCATACTGGAAGACGCGGCCGGTCGTGGAGTCGAGGCAGTTGATCGAGCCGTCATCGCCGATATCGACATCGACGATCTTGGTTTTATAGCTTGTGCCGGAGTACCATGTCGAGAACAGATCGCCCCACGTATAGCCGGACATGTAGTCAAAGAGGTTATAGCCCTCCGGATTGACCTTTTTGATGATATCGGTATCGGTGCTGCCGGAGGAGGTCGAGGTATAGATAAACCCCTTCACGGTGTCGATATCGAAATTATCGAAGGCAGTCGGCGTACTTCTGGAGCGGTATTTTTTCTCATCCTCAGAGGCAATCGCATTCCAGAAGTGGTTAGCGATGACCTCAGCGGTCGGGGCGACGCTGTTCGCGCCGTAGTAGCCGATGAACTCGCCGTCGGCATTGAACATTGCGGAGCCCTTTGTGGTGTTGTTCAGTACGATATAGACGTTTCCGGCATTGTCGCAGAGAATCTTCTGCGGGAGGAATGTGAGCTGCTGGTCATAGACGGTCGAGGCCGGCTTGGTGATCTCGCGGAACACGGTTCCGTCGGGATTGACGATCAGCGCACGGGCATTTTCGTTATCGGCAATATACATCAGGCCGGTATCCGGCGAAACGAACACGCCCTTGGGGTTTTTGAGTGTTGTTTCGGAGCCGTCCTCCATTTTGAAGGATTTGTATTCCTGAACGATCTGTGTAAAATCGCTGTCGATTTTGAGGATGCGGTTATTGCCGGAATCGACCAGATAGAAGAAATCGTCCTTGTCCTTGAACAGGTCGCTCGGCGCATTGAGTGCAGTTGTACCGAGGTCGAGGCCGGAAACGGAGCGTTCCGCGAGGTATCCCGCCTGCGAGGGCACGGCCTCACCGAGGTAGTTGTAATTATAGACATCATAAGGCTCGTCGGCCGAGACCGGGAGCGAAACTGCGGAGAAAGACAGCAGACACACCAAACCGGCTGCCGCGCACTGCTTCAGCAGGCGCCGTGATTTGTTTTTCATGCGTAATCTCACCCTTTCTGCAAAGATTGGCCGGAATGTGTCTTAGTCCTTGATACCGGAATGTGCCATGGTCTCCATGACCTGACTCTGCGCCAGAATGAAGAACAGCACCGGCGGCACGAACAGGATGACCGCAGCCGCCATGGTAACGCCCTGACGGGAGATACCCGCAGAGGCGGCCTGCTGAATGACAGTGGGGAGCGTTTTCAGCGATTCGTCATAGACGACGCTGCCGCCCGTGATATTCCATGCGCCCTGGAAAGCGAAGATCGCCATGGTCATGAGCGCGGGCTTCTGGTTCGGGATGACGATGCGCCAGCAGATTGTAAACAGGTTTGCACCGTCCACCTTCGCCGCCTCGATCATCGCGTCCGGCACAGTAGACATGCTCTGCCGCATCAGGAACAGCCCCATGGTTGAGGCTACGGAGGGCAGAATCAGCGCAGACATGCGGTTAATCATGTTCAGCTCCGCCATGACCATATACTGCATCAGATAGATGACATTGCTGTTATAGAGCAGCGCGAGAACGATGATGCCGTTGATGAGCTTATTGCCGGGAAATTTGATCTTTGCGAGACAGAATGCCGCCATGGACGCAAACACGCACTGCAAAACCGTCACGGCGATTGTCACGAACGCGCTGTTGAACACATAGCGGGAGAACGGCACCCACATCTGACCGAGCACGCGGTAGGTATCCTTAAAGTTATCGAGCGTCGGGTTCAGGGTATACCATTTCGGCGGGAAAATGAACATTTCGTTGACCGGCTTGATCGAATTGACGACCATGAGCCAGATCGGGAGCACCATAAACAGTCCCAGCAGCGTCAGAAACAGAAAAATCGCGATTGTGCCGCCGATTTTCCGTCCGGCGCGCTTGTTGGACGCCTTCAGCTTTTTCGGGTCCGTGACCGGCTTGCGTTTTTTCTTTGCTTTTGCCGGCATTGTATCAGCTTTTGCCATGTTCATCCTCCCTTCTTATTCCATATATTTGCCGAGGATCCGGCTGATGAGCTTATTGCATACATACATAGCAACAAAGAGCACCATACAGATCGCGGAGGCATAGCCCATTTCGTAGCGCACCCAGCCGTAGTCGAAGGCGTGCGTCATAATCGTATGCGCGGCATAATCGGTGCTGGGGAAGCCGACGAGGTTTCTCGCAACGATATCCGCGGTAAAAGCAGAGACAATCTGCATGACCGCCGCGAACATCAGGGAGGGGCCCATGCCGGGGATGGTGATGTAAATGAGCTCCTGCCAGCGGTTGCGGATGCCCTCAATCGCACCGGCCTCATACTGGCTCTTGTCGATATTCTGGAAACCTGCGCGCATTGCGAGGAAGCCCGCGCCCATGCTGACCCAGAGCTGCACGATAATGACGACAGTCAGAATGTACTTGGAATCGGTGAGCCACTGAATCGCGGAGGTCGAGATACCGAGATTCATGAGGGTTGAGTTTGCGATGCCGTAGCTGTCGCCGGAGAAGATGAGCTGCCAGACGGCATAGACGCCCGAAGCCATAGAGGGCGCGTAAAAGATCAGCGTAAAGATGACCTTGAGGGTCTGGTTCAGCTCATTGATGAGCCACGCGAGCAGAAAGCTCAGGAAGTAGCTTAAGGGGCCGGTAAACACGGCAAAGACCAGTGTCACGCGGATCGACTTGATAAAAATGCTGTCATTCAGGAACAGGTTGTAGAAGTTGCTGAGCCCGACCCAGGTCGGGGGGTACTGCACCATGTCAAAATCGGTCAGGCCGATCGGAAGGGACATGATAACAGGAATGATTGTAAAAACAAGGAAGATCAGCATGAACGGGAGCAGCATGAGATATGCTTCCTTGTTCTGCTTCATCTGCCGCCAGACAGCCTGCCGCTGTTCTTTTTTCGTTCTGACGCCGATCTGATCCTTATCCAAGACCTTATCCAAAACAGGAGCCCTCCTTTTCCGGCCGGTTAATCCAGACCGAGATTTTCACGTTTTCTCTGAATCTCATCGTTCATGTCGCTGTTATAGTACATCAGCGTATCGCGCGGGTTTTCGTTCGCGTTGACCGTTTCGCGAAAAGCGTTCATGATATTGCGCGTGACGGCATAGGACGAGGGCAGAATCGGGATCTCATCGAGCGCATTCCACTGTGCTTCGAGCATTTCCGTTTCGGCAGCCGACCAGTTGAGCTGGCGCAGCGCCTCAATATTAGCCGCCTCATAGCGGCCCATCTGACCGAGCAGGCCTTCGAGGTTCTGGCCGTATTCGGTCTGCACGGGCGTCGAGCAGAACCACTTGACGAATTCCCATGCAGCCTGCTTATTTTTGACCTTATTGAAGATGACCGCACCGGAGCCGCCGGAATTGGAGGCATGGTTGAGGGAGCCGTCCTCACGGAGCGTGCCGGGCATGACGGTGAAGTCCCAGAGGCCCTTGATCTCCGGTGCCGCAACGGAAAGCTGATTATAGAAGCTGTAGTTTGCAATGACGATCGGATACTGACCCGTGCGGAAATAGCTGTATGCATCGTAGGTCTGTGCGAATTTATATTCGCTGTAGAAGTCCGTCCATTTCTCGAAGCACTGAATCGCCTTAACGGAATCGAACTGTGTTTTGGTCTGCTCCTCATTATAATAGTTCATATCCTGCTGAAGGATCAGGGAAGCGAAGGTATGACCGGATTCGGTTGCAGCGGCGACATTGGTCGAGGGCAGAATGAGGCCGACGCCGAGGTGATTCCGCTGAAGGCCGGGCAGCATGTCGATCATGCCGTCCCAGGTGCGCGGCAGCTCGGTAAAGCCGAGCTCCGTCAGAATATCGGAGCGGTAGAACATCATAGTCCAGTTCTGTGTCAGGGGCATGCCGTAGACGCCGCCGTCATATTCATAGAGCACAGTAGCATCATGCTGATAGGGCAGCGTAACCTGACTGAAATCGTCAAACTGCTTCATATCGACGAGCAGCCCGCGGCACGCGAGGTTGACGGGGAATTCGCCGCCGAGGAACAGTGCAACGTCAGGGCCTTTTCCGGCGAGGGTTGCCTCAACAACGCCGCCGACGACGAGATTGACCGAGACCGGGATATCCGGGTGCTCCTGTGCGAATTCGTTTTCGACCAGCTCCTTGACGACAAGCGCCTGATCGCGGCCGAGATTGACCCAGACATTGATGACGTCTTCCTTGTCGGCATCGACATCGGAGAGCGTGGTATAATCCTCCGTAAAGGAGCCGATAAAGGCCTTGAACCGGAAGCCGAACTGCTTAAAGAAGTTTGATTTCAGGGAGCTGAAACTCTTGTCCGGAGAGGCGATTTCGATGTAGTCAATTTCGAGCGGCTGATCGCGGTAATCGCAGATAAAGGTCGAGATTGTGGAGATATTGTCCTTGATCTGCGTGACATAATTGGGGATGCGGCTCGGCTTAGCGATACACTTGTCGAGGATGACATACATTCTCTGAAGCGCGGCCGCCTCAGAGCCGAGCGAGCCGGAGAGGTTCTCGATGCCGTTCTGAGCATCCTTGAGCGCCTGCGAGAGCCGCTGAAAATCCGGAATAATGGTCGGAACGCTCTCCTGCACATAATAGTCGTTGTATTTGTCGGGGTTCGGGCCGGTAATCATCAGAATTTGCTTATAGCAGGTGTTGAGGTCAGCGACCACGCCCTCCAGTCTGCGCATGGTCTCGCCGATCTCGCCGGGCATTGCTTCGAGCGTCAGCGTATGAGCCTGCCCAGCCGTCAGATAGACATAGGCCGCATCGCCGCCGGAATCCTTGACGGTTGTCAGGCTCCAGTCGGTATCATAGTAGAATTTCACCTGACTGAACGCATCGTTCTGAAGCACGCCGTCAACGAGCAGTCTGCGGTTCGAGTAGAAGCCGCGCATGACATCCTGCCGCGCCTTGATGCCGATTTTATACCAGCCGTCGCCGTTCAGGGAATCCGCAGGAATCTCCCAGGTGATAGTCTGCCCGGCCTGATCCCAGTTTGCGCCGCCGATTGTATTGTACACCATTTTGACGGGGTCTGAGGGCGAAACGGTATAGGAGTTGTTGTCATAGCCCGGATAGAGCGTCGAGGAGGATTTATAGACCGCAGCCTCCCCCTCCAGCCGCACGAGCGCAGAGGGTGTTGCACTGAGCTCTGCCTGCGGGGGCGCCTGATAGGGCGAGGTCCCCTCAGGCTGACACAGTCTGATCTGTTCGATGCCGAGATTGGCCTTAATGCCGCTGAAGGTGATCGAGTGCCGTCCTTTTGAGAGAAACAGGATCAGCGGGTCATTGAACAGCCCGTCGCTGTCATAGACAAATTTGGTCTGCCAGCAGGGCTTTTCGATCTGAGCGGGGCGCACCTGATTGCCGCGCGAATCGGTTTTGATCTCGGTTTTGTTTACGAAAACCTTATTGAGATTGATGCGGGAGGCAGATTCATAGGGTATCTGACCGTCGAGCTCGAAGGAAAGCTCGACCTGATTTGAAGCAGATTTCATGGCAAAGTAGGAGATCTGCATTGAATAGATGCCCTCCTCCTCCACATCGAAATCGAACGTGCAGTTTCCCTCCGGAGCATCCCAGATCAGGACATCATCCCGTTCATCGCCGTCCGCGCCGAGGGAGCCGACGGAAAAACTGCCTGTGCTGTCGGAGCAGTCCTTTCCGTAAATCAGGATCTCGCGGTCGGGTCTGGGCATGCCGATATTGGCATCATAATAGTCGCTGTAGCTGTTTTCGCGTTCAAAATGCAGCTCATAGAGAGCATCGTCAGCCGCCGCAGAAAGCAGCAGGAGATCATTTGAATCCGCTGCGGACGGCGCATCTTCTGCACTGCACGCAAGCGGCATACAGAAGCCGCAAGCCAGCACCGCGCTGACCGCCGCTGCGGAAATCCGCCGGGCAAAAGCCTTTTTTCTCACGGTATCTCCACCTTTCATCCGATTATCCGGAGCGTGTCCGCCGCAGCGCGGCAGCAGGCGCACCGGGTCATTTCATTTACAGAAATATGCGCTTTTGACAAAATGCCGAAAAAGCACTCCATACTTCTCTACAATAATATATTATAGCAAATCCGCAGAAAATTGTCAAGATGCTGTAAAGACTTTTCGGAATATCAAAACTATTTCGTCAGACTGCACAAGCATTATACAAAAAACCTATGAGGAGATGCGGGTAAAGGCCATGTCAGAAAATCACACACACTGTGCGATTGTCACTTAAAAAGACAGAATGCTGTCAATGCGGAAATCGTGCTAATTATCGTTTGTTGAAATCGCGCAAAGATAAACAGAGCGAAGGCGCAGAAAAAATTTGAAAAAGTACTTGCTTTTTTCTGAAAATGTGATACAATATAAATACGGGAGGGATGACCTGCCCGAAAACCAATACAGGAGGTAAACAGTTATGGCATATGCAATCAGTGATGCATGCATCCAGTGCGGAGCTTGTGCAGACGCATGTCCGGTTGGAGCGATTTCCGAGGGTGAGGGCAAGTACGTGATCGACGCAGAGACCTGCCTCGAATGCGGCGCTTGTGCCGATACATGTCCCGTCGGTGCGCCTGAGCAGGCATAAAGCACCTGAACGAACAGCTTACAGCGGCTTCCGGCTCACCGGGGGCCGCTGTTTGCATTTTCATGCAGTGCGCGCGGCATGATAAGGGTATTATATGAATGAATCCCGGCCAATCCGGCGGACATTTTGCGAAAGGCACAGTGATGCTTTTTCTCAGGCGGCCTTGACAAGCAGCGCAGGAGTGCGCCGCAACAGCATGTCGAAAAAGGTATCGCTGCGCGATGATTCAGAATGGGGACTCCGTCCCCAAGCCCCTGCTGGGGATATTATCCCCAGACCCCAGTATGAAATAAAAAGAACGTATCAGCATATTTTACATATATTGGGATTCCAAAGGGACAGTGTCCCTTTGGCGCAGGTCAAGGGGCGCGAAGCCCCTTGCCGCGCTCCGCAGAGCGCGGAACACCTTTTTGCGTGCAAAAGCGCAAAAGGAGGGGGCTTGGGGGAGGGAAAACAAGAGTTTTCTCTCCCCCATTACATAATAATAAGTACCGCTCTTGTACAGACTGATACTTGAACAATAAATCCCCGATTAGCCACTCCCATTTGAAAAAAACACTTGCATTTTTCGGATATCTGTGATATAATGAAGCATAACGTCCGGGGACATGCCCCGAAGACCAAAATGCAGGAGGAAGATTCCGATGAACGCTTTGAAACCGCTGCGCAGGACATTTGCCCTGCTCATGACCGCAGCAGTCGTATGCACAGCCTCAGTATGCCTTTCCGGCTGCTCCGACAACAGCGGAGACAACGGGAAAGTCAAGCAGGCCGTCAGCTACCCGGAGGACGAATATGTCAGCATCTATACGCCGGAGGTTCCGGATCAGCCGATTGATGCATCCGTACCGGGCAGCGATCTGGAGGGCAAGATCGGCGAAACGATCGACTATGACGGCAAGGTGTCGGTAACGCTGAATAAGGTTGTCGAGATTGATGACGTCAATAAGCTGGAGCTGCGCGTGCTGCTCTGTGAAATGACGATCAAGAACACCTCAGACAGCAAGATCGACTGCCAGAACATCACGCATTTCCGCACGATCATCGACGGCAATGAGGAATTCGAGCCGGTCAAGGATGTCCGCGCAGGCATCACGGCAAGAAAGTATTATTCGCAGACGGGCAGCAATCTTGACATCTTCAATCAGGAGATTGCACCGGGCGAGAGCGTGACCGGCTATGTCTATCTCGGCATGCCGACCTCATGGAGCACACTTCAGCTTGCGTATATGCCGCTGAAGTATTACACGAACGACCGTGTGCTGTTCACGATCAATGAGAACGAGCTTGAGCATTACGAAGCAATGCTCGGATAATGACAGAGGAAACAAAGATGCCCCGCATACAGGAAATGTATGCGGGGCATCATATTACTGCGCATTCTGCGCCTCAGCGGAAGCGCCGGAGAGGAACAGCTCCGGGTCGATAAACTTGTCATTTTTCAGCACTTCAAAATGCAGATGCGACATCTGTGCGCTCTCGGCCTCATTTGTATCGCCGACCGCACCGAGAACGGTTCCGCGCGGAAGCACCTGACCGGCCTCGGCATTCAGGCCTTCATTGAGGCCGCAGAAGCGCGTAACCGTTCCGTCATCGTGCAGCATAGTCACGCAGATGCCCCAGAGAGCATCGCGTTCAACGGAGGTCACGGTTCCGTCGAGCACGGCATAAACCTCTGTTCCGGGCGATGCGGCAAAGTCCGCACCGTTATGCGTCTGCCAGATGCCCGTCGTCTGAGATTTGACCAGCTCGCCGTTGCTGAACGGCTGAACCACCGCACCGTTGACGGGCATCATCGGCAGAACAGCCAGTGCCGTTGTTTCCGCAGTCACGGTCACGGAGGCGTCAGTCTCCGAAGCTGTTTTATGCACCAGCGCCGCAGCCTCCTCCGCATCCGGCGCCGTCACGGTCACAGTCGTCACCGTTACAGTGCGGGCCGAGGACTGCGGCCGCTCTGTCAGCCCGGCCTGCGCCGTAACAGAGGTCACAGCCGGCGCCGTCTGGTCTGCCGTGACGCTGCTTTCCGCAATCTGCGGCTGCTGCGGCTTTCCTGCTGCGGAATACGCATACCAGCAGGCAGCGCCGACCATCGCGACACTCAGCGAAAGCGCCGCATAAAAGCCCTTGCCGGACATGCCGGCCTGTTTTGTTTTGTTCATAGCAATCGCCTTTCTTTTTGTTGTACGGATACCGCTGTTTCCGTGTATCCGGAATAGGATGAAGCCATTTCGCCCGCTTGGCTTTCGTGCATATTCTGACCGTTTTTTCCGTGATTATTCAAATGCAGGAAAAAAACTAAGGTAACACCGCACAGAGCCGGCGGTACAGGATGCTTACGGTCAAGTAAACTTGACCTCAGTCTGTCAAGAAAGTGTCTCCGACGGATTTCTGATGGGGCTCCGCACCAACCCCCGCTTATGGACTGCCAGCCCTTCAGAATTCCAATACATGTAAAAATTATGCTGATACGTTCTTTTTATTTTATACTGGGGTCTGGGGACAATGTCCCCAGCAGGGGTTTGGGGACGGAGTCCCCATTCCGGATCATCGCGCAGCGATACCTTTTGCATTCTGCATAAATCCGGCCGCAAAACTTTGTGCGCTTTGCCGTATGCAGCAGCGCCGAACCTGTGATATAATAAATGTATCCCGAAGGACGGTTTCACAGCCGCACAAGAAAGCAGACCGGGATCGTTCTGCATTTTATATAGGAGGTTTTTATGGAGCTGGATCACATCAATCCGTATTTTCCCGTTGAGGATCGGGGAAAGGGCAAAAACGGCGCATATATTTATCTCTTTCCGGAAATCATCTTCACGGAAACACAGTACGAACAAATCAAAGCCGCCAACCGTACCGTCCGGGCGCAGTTCAACGGATTATACACAAAGACGACACTCAGCCCTGTCAGCGTCACGATCGGCGTGGATCTTTCCGATTTTCCGAAAAAGCTGCATGACAATATCCTTGAAAGCATTGTCGCTGCGATGAATCATGTCACGGGCATCCAAAAAGTGATTGTTGATGACGGCAGCATGCTTCGTCCTGCTCCAAAAGCAAAATCCGAACCGCAAACAGAACCGGAGGAACCGGACTGGAACAGAATTCTCGGCCTGACTGCACTTTCACTCAGCTATCCGGTTCATGCGGAGGGCATGGACGGTGAATGCTTCAGCTACAGAATCTACTTTTCGGACGGCACCGCCGGCGAAGAAAAAGCAAACGCTGTCAGAGATGCGGTGCTTGCATTTGATTTTGGCCTGAACGGTGATGATTACATCGGATATACAGATTTTTCCGCAGATGAACAAACGGTTTCCGTTTATCTCGATCTCGGAAATACGGAACCGCAGAATCAATACAAAATCATGCACGGAATTCTCCTCGCCTTAAACAGCGTTCCGGGCATCCAAAAAGTGATTCTCAATGAGGACGTATAAGCAAACTGCCGAATTATCGGACGAAAGGGAATGGAAACAATGAAAACACTGCTGAAAAACGGAACCGTCCTGAATGTATTTACCGGCGAGCTCCTTCGCGAAAATGTGCTGATCGGCGATGATATGATTCTCGGAACCGGAGATTATTCGGATGCCGATGCCGATACCGTTCAGGATGTATCGGGCTGTGTGCTCTGCCCCGGACTGATCGACGGACATATTCATATTGAAAGCACCATGCTGACGCCGCCTGAGCTCGCTAAAAGTATTCTGCCGCACGGCACAACTGCAATCGTTGCCGACCCGCACGAAATTGCAAATGTCTGCGGAACGGCGGGCATTGATTTTATGCTTGCCATGAGCGAGGGTCTGCCGCTGCATGTTTATATCATGCTGCCGTCCTGCGTACCGGCAATGCCGCTCGATGAATCGGGCGCGGAACTGCTCAGCCGCGATCTCGCGCCGTATTTTTCACACCCGCGCGTGCCGGGGCTGGCGGAAATGATGAATTATCCCGGTGTGCTTGCCGGTGCGGATTTTGTCATGGATAAGCTCGCGGCCGCGAAGGCTGCGGGAAAGGTCATTGACGGCCATGCACCGCTGCTCTCCGGGCACGACCTCGACCGCTATATCGCGGCCGGCATTCAGTCTGACCACGAATGCTCATCCGCCGCAGAGGCGATGGAGCGCGTCCGGAAGGGACAATGGCTGATGATCCGGCAGGGTACCGCTGCACGGAATCTCGAAGCGCTGCTGCCGCTGTTCGATGAACCGTTCTGCCGGCGCTGTCTGCTTGTCACCGATGACAAGCACCCCGCCGACCTCCTGACTGACGGACATATCGACCACATGATCCGCATGGCGGTTCGTGCGGGAAAGGACGCTGCTGCATGCATTTGCATGGCGACGCTTCAGGCTGCGCAATGCTTCGGGCTGCAAAGAGTCGGTGCATTGGCACCGGGCTTCCGCGCCGATGTTCTTGTGCTCCGCGATCTGGAGCAGGTCGATGTGCGGGATGTGTACAGCGCAGGCCGGCTCGCCGTCAGAAACGGGCAATGCCTCAGCTTTCCGGCGCATGAGCTCCGGACACCCGCCAATGCTTCCGTTCTGAACTCGATCTGTCTGGATGCGCTGAAGCCGGAGGACTTTGCTGTGGAACCGTTTGCCGGTAAATGCCGCGTCATCGGTGTCATTCCCGGTCAGCTATTAACGGAAGAACTGCACGAAGCACTCGATTTTTCTGTGAACAACGGCGTTTCAACACAGCGCGATATCCTCAAGCTCGCCGTCATCGAACGGCACCGCAATACCGGTCACCGCGGCATCGGCTATATCAAAGGCATCGGGCTGAAGCGCGGTGCAATCGCTGCCTCCGTTTCGCATGATGCGCATAATCTCATCGTCATCGGGACGAATGACGCGGATATGGCGGCTGCCGCAAACCGCATCAGAGAAATGCAGGGCGGCAGCGCCGCTGCCGCTGACGGTCAAATCCTCGCGGAGCTGCCGCTGCCGGTCGCCGGTCTCATGAGCGATGCCGATGCTCAGACCGTTGCGGAGCAGAACCGCAGACTGAATGACGCGGTTCACGAAATGGGCGTGCCTGCGGATATTTCACCGTTCATGAATATGGCATTTGTCTCGCTGACCGTCATCCCGCACCTGAAAATGACTACCCACGGGCTCGCTGATGTCGCGACACAAACGCTGCTGCCGCTCGAATGCTGATTCAGTTTTCAAGATTCCGGATGCATCCTGCGTCTTCTCCGGAATGCCCCGGCCGCATAACCTCATATGGCGCAGCTCGCCGGCACCCCGCGTTTTGCCGTGCAGCACCGGCTTCGCAGTCACGCCCGCAAATGCCCTGCTGCACGCAGCATCCTCTATAATACGGGTACAAAAAGCCGTTTTTTTGCACGTTAGCATGCAAAAATTACAAAATTGTAACCAAATCTTCATGAACAGCCGCGCTCCGCGCCCGTATCAATCGACAAAACCGCAGACTTTCAACACAAAATAGCATTGCTTTTTTCTTGCTGTTATGCTATGATTATATTGTTATATTAGGCAATACCGACAAAGAACTGCCGCTTAGGGGGAATTATGATGAAACAACAGAAAAAACGCATCCTCTCTTTTGCTGCCGCCGCTGCCCTGCTCGGTACGGTTTGCAGCGCATGCCCGCTCACCGCTTCGGCCGATCAGACCGGCCTTGTCGCCGACCTCGACGGGAACGGCAGAATCAATGCCGCTGACCTGACCGTCATGAAGCAGGCGCTCGTCGGCAGCCGGATCCTCGGCGGGCTGCAAAGCCTTCAGGCCGATGTCAATGCGGACGGCTCCGTCAATACTATGGATGCCGTCATGCTGGCAAAGTATCTCATCACCGAGATTACCGATTTTCCCGCCGGCATCAGCGTGACCTACCATGAGGAGCTCGAACCGCTCATCTACTTCGCAGTTGACGCGGAATGCGTCAACGGCTGGGAGGAATCCACAAACGAAGGATTTGCCGGAAAAGCATACTGGAATTATGCGAATGAGATCGGCGGCTACGTCAACTGGACGGTCGATGTCCCCGCGGCAGGCAATTATCAGGTGACATTCCGCTACGCAAACGGCGGCAGCGAGGCCGATGACCGGCCGTGTCAGGTTTCGGTGAACGGCTCGGATGAATCCGTCAATGTCAGCTATCCGTACACCGGCGCGTGGACAGAATGGAAGGAAGTCTCGGTCGTTGTGACGCTGAATGCGGGCAAAAATACGATCAGGGCGACCTCCTCCGGCACCGGCGGCGGCCCGAATATGGACTATATCGAGCTGGAGCAGACCGACGACCCGGCAACTCCGACCCAGAAGCAGCCCAAGCCCGGCGCACTCCGCATGGAACGCCTCGACCGCGGCGTGATCGCCTCCGCAACCGCCGGCGGTATGCTCGTGAGCTGGCGCATCCTCGGTGAAGATGATGAAAATACCCGCTATGAGGTGTTTAAAAACGGACAAAAGCCCGCAGTCTATTCCGGTACTGTAAAGGATGCAAGCTGCTATCTGGACGCCTCCGGCAAGACAACCGATGTCTATACCGTTGACGTCTATCAGGGCGATACCTGCTCCGAGTTTGCGTGTACCGCGCAGAATCTGACGCAGTATGAGGGCGGACAGTATCACAGCGGCGCCTATTTCGATATCCCTATGACGCCCCCCGCGGGCGGCACGACACCCGACGGCGTGGCGTATACCTACACGCCGAATGACTGCTCGGTCGGTGACGTGGACGGCGACGGTCAGTATGAGCTCTTCGTCAAATGGGATCCCTCCAATTCGCATGACAATGCCGATGCTGGCTATACCGGCCCGGTCGTCATCGACTGCTACAAGCTGAACGGCGCCCGCCTCTGGCGAATCAATCTCGGCATCAATATCCGCGCAGGTGCGCATTATACACAGTTCATGGTCTATGATTTCGACGGCGATAACTGCGCTGAAATGATCTGCAAAACCGCTGACGGTACGACCGACGGCACCGGAAAGATCATCGGCAATGCAAGCGCCGATTACCGCGATTCAACTCAGATGAAGCTGCGCGACGGCTCCTATGCCCCAAGCGGCAGAATCATGTCCGGCCCGGAATACCTCACGCTCTTTGACGGCAAAACCGGCGCCGCCCTCGATACCGTGGACTATGTCCCCGGCAGAGGTAATGTCGGCGACTGGGGCGACACCTACGGCAACCGCGTTGACCGTATGACAGGCTGCGTCGCCTACCTCAGCGGCAGCGAAGGCAATGCCAGCGCCGTCTTCGGCAGAGGCTACTACACCCGCGCTACCCTCGCTGCCTGGGATGTTCAAAATAAAAAACTCGTGCAGCGCTGGTTCTTCGATACCGGATACAACGCCTCTGCGCCCGGCTACGGCGACGGCAATCACCATATCATGGCGGCCGATGTTGACAGCGACGGCAGACAGGAGGTTGTCTGCGGTTCGGCTGTGATAGATGACACCGGAAAGCTGCTCTACACGACCGGCAATGCGCACGGCGACGCCATTCACATCGGCGACTTTGTCCCGTCGAATCCGGGGCTGGAGATTTTCCAGTGCCTGGAGGATGAAAAGCACCCCAACGGCAAAGCGATCAATTTCGGTGTCGAGCTCCGCGATGCAAAAACAGGCAAAGCGCTCTTCCGCGAGACAGCGGGCGGCGATACCGGCAGATGCATCGCCGATAACATCGTTCCGGGCAATCAGGGCGCGGAAATGGTCGGTTCGCACAATGCGGTCGTCTATGACTGCGTGACGGGCAGCAAGGTCTGCGACTGGAGCGCGATCACCAAATGGGGACAGAACTCTGTTGTATACTGGGACGGCGACCTCGAACGTGAGGTGCTCGACCGGAATATGGTGGACAAATACAACGTCGGCAGACTGTTCAGCGGCACCGGCGTCGGCTACAATAACTACAGCAAGGCAAACGCCTGCCTGACCTGTGACCTGTTCGGCGACTGGCGTGAGGAAATGATCTTCCCACTCGGCGACGGCAGCGGCGTCCGCGTCTATTCAACCACCTATTCCACGCAGTTCGGCATCGTTTCTCTTATGCATAACCCGCAGTACCGCGTCCAGGTCGCTTCGCAGAATAACGGCTATAACCAGCCCCCTCACCTCGACTACTTCCTCGGCACCGGCTTCGATATCCCCGCAAATCCCCCTGTCTATACCACAGACTGATCTGGTTCGCGCTCCCCTTTCAACAGTATCAATGCTGAAAAATCCCTGTATACCGCATTATCACGGTATACAGGGATTTTCGCAACCTTTGCAGGTTACGCATATTTGATTGGTGGAGGCGGCGGGAATTGAACCCGCGTCCGAAAACCGTTTCATCCGATCATCTACGAGTGTAGTTTGTCTTTTAATCTCCCGGACCGCAGCGCCGACAAACAGGCTTTGCGATCCGGCAGCACATCATCCGACTGCCGGTTATGTGCGTCCCCGACAGACGTTCACCGCGTCATGACGCCAGACTCCGGGTACGCGGTACTCCCCGGGCTGACGGAGGCCTTAAGCGGCCATCAAAACGGAATCGTTGTTCTCGTTTAAATTTAGAAGATGCACATTTTACGGGTTATGCGCCCGACTCGCCGGTCAGACTTCCCAGCCCCCGTCGAAACCTTTACGCCCCCGAACGGGAAAAGCAGGCTGCCTTTCCTCATTATCATACCACATTCGCGGGATTCTGTCAAGGCAATGCCGCACAGGAGAGTGGATAAATCATGGATCTATTGTTCAAATATCATTCTTTACAAGAGCGGTACAAATCATTTTGTAATGGGAGAGAGAAAACTCTTGTTTTCTCTCCCCCAATCCCCTCTTTAAACGCTTTTGAACGATAGGAGTGTTTCGATGCCTGCTCACGGGTTTGCAGGCAAACCCTGCGGCCAGATGCGCTGCCTGAACTCCGCTCAGATCAGTCTGATCTCCTGTTTCTCTGCGTCGATCCGGACACACGCTCCGTAGGGCAGAATTGCACGCGGCGCCGCATGACCGATATTTACATTATACAGAATCGGCAGTGCAGGATTTCCGACTGCATCCCGCCAGACCGTTTTGTATGCCTCATAATACTGCTCATTCATCGGCTTTCCGACGATGATTCCGCGCACCGCATCCAATACGCCTTCTGCTTTCAGCGCTCCGAGATATTGCCGCAGTCTTTCCGGCTCCGGCATCGTTTCACTGGTCTCCGCAAACAGTATTTTACCCCGCCATTCCTCTGCTGTTGGAAAAATACCGTATCTGCGCGTGATCTCTCCCTGTCTCCGGAAAGGCTCCGGATCGGTGATACCGGCCTTTGCAAACAGCTCTGCATAAGCCTCTGCACAATCCGACAGCAGCATTTCTCCGATACTGTCGATGCAGCCGCCGAGCAGCGCCCCCTCAAATTCCGGACTGCCCTGAAGCAGCTCATAGCCGTGCTGCTCCGGCTGCGCGGCCGGCTTCGTGCCGACTGCCGCTTCGGAATAATCCTTCCGTTCCTCGTACCAGACTGCGGACGGTCTGATACACCGCCCGTGGTACGGGGCAAAAAGGCTCCTGAACTGCGCCTCGGAATACGGCAGCATTTCACCGGAAAGCTCTGCCAGATCGGGCAGAAAAGCCTGTCCGTAGAAAGTATGCAGCCCCAGACGGTACAGCATCAGATGATTGCAGGTTGAATCCGAATAGCCCAGAAACAGCTTCGGATGTGTTCGCACAGCCTCGATGAAGTCTGCATCCTCCATCAGATACGGAAGCGTGCGGAATGTGTCGATGCCGCCGATCGCACAGATGATGCCGCTGATACTGTCATCCAGAAAAGCCGCCTTCAGGTCTGCGGCGCGGTATTCCGGATGCTCCCACAGACATTTGCTTCCGGACAGCGCATGCGCTGTAAACACCGGCTCAAGGCCGAACGCCTCCAGCCGCTTTACGCCCAGTGCCTTTTCATGTGTACAGTACGGCTCGCCCAATATGCCGGAGGACAGACTGATGACTGCGATACGGTCCCCCTTTTTCAGCGGTCGCGGTTCAAGCATCGGCTCAGTCACGGCAGCCGCCTCCTCTGCTATTGATTCCTTGATTTGACTGCACGGTCAATATCGCGGTTTGCTGACCGGATTGCCGCATCCTCCCGCTTATCGTAGAGCTTTTTGCCCTTGCACAGACCAAGCTGCACCTTGACCCTGCCGTCCTTGAAGTACAAAGAGAGCGGGATCAGCGTCAGACCCTGCGTTTTCAGCGTTCCGAACAGCTTTAGTATTTCGCGCTTGTGCATCAGAAGCTGCCGCACTCTGCGCGGGTCGCGGTTAAACAGATTCCCCTTTTCATAGGGGGAAACATGCATGTCCCGCAGAAGAAGCTGTCCGTCCTCAATCGAGCACCAGCTATCCTTCAGATTTACATTGCCGTTCCGGATCGACTTGACCTCCGTTCCGGCGAGTGCGATGCCGGCTTCATAGGTCTCCAGCACGAAATAATCGTGCCTTGCCTTACGGTTTTCCGCAATCTGCTTGATGCCTGCCTGTTTCATAACGCTCCCCTCCTTTGCCGTTTGATGCTCTCTATTATAGCATGAATCCCGTGCATTGTCAAGCTGAAAATCACGAAAAATCAGTCGGTTTCCGTCATAATACAGTGCGGATGCGGTGTTTTCAATTCTGCTTCGCCGCGGGTTCATCCGTACCCGTTCAGACGGTTCCGCACGGCACCGGCCTCCGGTTTTTGCCCGCAATCTGACGCATGTGTTTTTTCCTGCTACCGCTGCTTTTTTGCATGATGCGTTAGTACCGCGCAGTGCCCGGCTCCGATTTGCTCCCATGTTTCTATTCACGGATTCTTTTTTCATTCGCCCATTGCACTTTTTTGCATTATGTGTTATAATAATACCATCAGCTATTTGTTGTATCGGTAAATAATAGAAAGGATGATTGTAATGTTCTGGGATCAGGTTGCCGGCGTCTATGATCTCTTTGAGGATATGTATAACGGAAGAGTCTACCGCGGACTCGGAAAACAGCTCGCCGCGATCATTGCGCCGGATGATATCGTGCTGGAATGCGCCTGCGGCACCGGCGCCATTACCACTGCGATCGCACCGAAATGCAAAAAGCTCGTCGCAACGGATTATTCTGCCGGCATGCTCCGGCAGGTCATGAAGAAATGCAGAGACCTTCCGAATGTTGCCGTCCGGCGCGCCGATATTCTTCGGCTGAACTGCAAGGCAAACCGCTTCGACAAGGTCATTGCCGGAAACGTCATTCACCTGCTCGACCGGCCGCATGCAGCGGTCGCCGAACTCTACAGAGTTTGCAAGCCCGGCGGCAAGGTCATTATTCCAACCTATGTCAATCTTACCGGAAAAAACAACTGGGACAAACCGCTCATCAGACTCTTTGATCTCAGCGGCGCGAATTTTAAGCGCCACTTCGACGCCGCCTCCTATCAGCATTTCTTCCTTGATGCCGGATATGCAAACACCTCTTTCTTTATCATCCGCGGGAGAATGCCCTGTGCGGTCGCCGTGATTACAAAATAATAACCGGAATCTGAAAGGGCAGTGCTTCGGCACTGCCCTCAGTCTGTCAAAAAGTGTCTCCGACGGATTTATTATGGGGACTCCGTCCCCAAACCCCTGCTTAAGGGCTACTAGCCCTTAAGAATCCCAGTATGGATCAAAATAGCGCTATAACGTCTTTTTACATCATATCGGGGTCTGGGGATATCACCCCCTGCTTAAGTGTCCAGTGTCCCTTTGGTAGGTTTGGTGAGTTTGCAGTGCAAACTCATAGCGAAGCGAGCGAGAGCCCATTATCAATCATCGCGCAGCGATACCTTTTTCTACAAGCTGAGGGCAGTGCTTCGGCACTGCCCCCTGTCTGTCGAAAAAGTTGTATCTCCGATGGATTTATAATGGGGACTCCGTCCCCAAACCCCTGCTTAAGGGCTATTAGCCCTTAAGAATCCCAGTATGGATCAAAATAGCGCTATAACGTCTTTTACATCATATCGGGGTCTGGGGATATCACCCCCTGCTTAAGTGTCCAGTGTCCTTTTGGTGGGTTTGGTGAGTTTGCAGTGCAAACTCATAGCGAA
>JAFXZM010000052.1 GCA_017541275.1 Oscillospiraceae bacterium
ATGGTCTTCGATACCGAGGTCTACTCCAACACCGGCGGACAGGCTTCCAAGTCCTCCAACATCGGTCAGGTCGCACAGTTCGCGGCTGCCGGTAAGGCAATCGCAAAGAAGCGTCTGGCTGACATTGCAATGAGCTACGGCTACATCTATGTCGCACAGATCGCAATGGGCGCTGACATGAACCAGACCCTCAAGGCGATCAAGGAAGCGGAGTCCTATCACGGCCCGTCCCTCATCATCGGCTATGCACCGTGCGAAATGCACTCCATTAAGGGCGGCATGACCAACTGCCAGTCCGAGATGAAGAAGGCTGTCGAGTGCGGCTACTGGAACAACTTCCGCTATGATCCGCGTCTGGCTGCCGAGGGCAAAAACCCGTTCCAGCTCGACTCCAAGGCTCCGACCGCTTCATATCAGGACTTCATCATGGGCGAAGCACGTTACAGCGCACTGACCCGTTCCTTCCCGGAGCGCGCCAAGGAGCTGTTCGCAAAGGCTGAGGAAACCGCTGAGAACCGTTACGCTTACCTCACCAAGCTTGCTGAAAAGTAATTCTTCTGCTGCTTGATAATCAGAATCGCCCCGCACGGGAAACTGTGCGGGGCGATTTAGCTTGTCGAAAAAGGTATCGCTTCGCGGTGAGTTTGCACCGCAAACTCACCAAACCCGCCAAAGGCACACTGTCCCCATAATAAGTAATCGCGAAGTGAAATCTTTTTCAGAAACCGGGATTGTGATGATGCACAAAAATGAATGTGGATATATGAGGCACTTGACAACATTTGCTGAATGTGCTATGATAGAGAAAGAAAACAGAAGGTGCGCCGCTTCAGCTTCGCGCACGAAAGGGAGGATCACAATGAGACAGATTTTCAAACGGATACTCAGTACGGCAGCAGCCGGCATCATGCTGTTCGGCACTGCATTCGGCAGCACGGAGGTCTTTGCCTATTCGGAGCTGCCTGTCAACTCCGCAAATTACGATATCGACAGTGAGGTTACCAATTTTGTCGGCGGCAAGCTCACGGTCGGCACCGATGAGATCGGCAGCGGTCTGACCGTTACGTATCATGTCTATTCCATTATGTCAGAGGGTTTTGCAAGCTGTAAGGTTTCGCTGGAGTATCCCTCCGGCAGCGGCTTTTCATTCGGAGATGCCTCCTGCGGGAGCACTTTTTCCGGCATGTCGCCGGAGTTTTCGCGGAATGATTCGAGCAGACAGATCGTTCTCTCGCTGTCCTCCGCGAAAAACTGCACCGTGACATCCGGCACGCCGGAGCTGATGCGCGTGGAGGTCAAAATCCCGGCCGGCACCAAAGCAGATACATATAATATGCGTGTGCGTGTACAGCAGTTCCTCGATTCATCGAAAAATCCCCTGTCCTATTACCCCAGCAGCGGCTCAATTACCGTTACCGGCGATTCCCCTGTTGTCAAAACGAATACTGTCACATTTGCCGCAAACGGCGGCAGCGGCAGCATGAGCGCGGCCACGGTCGATACCGGGAGCAAATATGTCCTTCCCGCCTGCGGATTTACCGCACCGGCCGGCAAAACCTTTGCAGGCTGGCAGGTCGGCGGCGTGACCTATCAGCCCGGCACCGGCATCACGGTTTCGGCCGATACGACCGTTACTGCGGTCTGGGCACAGGTTATCCGTACTGTCACCTTCGCCGCAAACGGCGGTAGCGGGAATATGAACCTTGTAACGGTCAATGACGGCGGCAAGCTCACACTGCCGGAATGCGGCTTTACGGCTCCTGCCGGCAAGACCTTTGCAGGCTGGCAGATCGGTACGGAGACCTATCAGCCCGGCAGCAGCGTGACTGTTTCTTCAGATATCACGGTCTCGGCGATCTGGGCACAGAATACGAAAACCGTTGTGTTCGATGCAAACGGCGGCAGCGGCAGCATGAACAGCGTGTCGGTCGCGGCCGGCGGAACGCTTACGCTGCCGGAATGCACCTTTACCGCGCCCGCAGGCAAGAGCTTCGCCGGCTGGCAGATCGGCTGGAAAACCTATGAACCCGGCAGCACGGTTACGGTCACGGAGGATATGACCGTGACGGCCTTCTGGGCGCAGAATATGCACACCGTTACGTATTCCGCAAACGGCGGCGGCGGCAGCATGAGCAGTATTTCCGTCAGCGAGGGCGGAACCTATGTGCTCCCCGCATGCGGCTTCACGGCACCGGCAGGATATGTGTTCTCCGGCTGGCGCGTGAGCGGCGTGCTGCGGCAGCCCGGCGAATCGCTGACTGTGACAAATGACCTGACCGTCATTGCACAGTGGACAGGCGAGAGCTGCACCGTCGTCTATTCGGCCAACGACGGCTCCGGACGCCTCCTGCGCGTCAATGCGCAGAACGGCCAGCAGCTTACACTGCCGGAGAATCAGTTTTCTCCGGTGAACGGTTTTTCGTTTGCAGGATGGCTTCTCCGCGGGGAAACATATCAGCCGGGCAGCGTGATTACCTTGACCGGCGATACCACAATTCTTGCATCGTGGAATCTGTCATATCTGCGCGGAGATGCGAATTCTAACGGCGAGATCGGCGCGGATGATGCGCAAAAGGCATTGAAAGCATACGTCAATACCCTTGCGGGCAAGGATACAGGCATGTCTGCTGTGGAGCGCCTTGCCGCCGATGTGGACGGCGACGGACAGATCACCGCAACGGATGCGCAGGTCATTCTGAAATACTACGTCAATACCCTTGCGGGCAAGAATGTTACATGGGAGCAGCTTTTGCCCAAAAAATAATCGCGGGAACTTGCGGTATCATCTCAATTTGCAGAAAGGATGGTTTTTGTGAAAATGAAGAAGCTGTTTACAATGCTGAGCGCAGGCGTGCTGGCTTGCTCATGCGCAGCGGTGCTGCCGGCGCAGTTTACGGTTTATGCCGCACCGGCAGGCGGCTCCTGCGGCGAAAACCTGACATGGAGCTTTGATGAAGAAACCGGCATGTTGACCATCGAGGGCAGCGGCGATATGGCCTTTCTCACGGTACCGTGGGAAGATTATACGGAAGACATTGCGGCCGTCGATCTTTCCGACGGTATCACAAGCATCGGAGCATCTGCGTTTTCTGACTGTGCAAATCTGACCGAAATCACCGTTCCGGACGGCGTAACAAGCATTGGAGAACTGGCTTTTTCGGGCTGCAAAAGCCTCACCGAATTCACCATTCCGGACAGCGTGACCAGCATCGGAAATTATGTGTTCAGCGAATGCACCGGCCTCAGTGCAATCAGCATACCGGACAGTGTGACCAGCCTCGGAACCGGTGCGTTTGAGCATTGCAAAAAACTGACTGCGATTACAATTACGGGCGGCTTGACCAGTATTCCGGCATATGCGTTTCAGTACTGCACAGGCTTAACCGAGATTACAATTCCGGACGGTGTAACCGGTATCGGCGATCATGCGTTTTTTTGGTGCGAAAAACTGACCGCAGTCAACCTTCCGGACGGCGTGACAAGTATCGGGAAGGGCGCGTTCAGCGGCTGTGAAAAACTGAACGCAATTACCATTCCGGACAGCGTAACAAGCATCGAAGCAGATGCATTTTGCGACTGCCAAGCTCTGACCTCGTTCCGCATTCCGGATGGTGTGACAGAGATCCGGGATGACATGTTTTGCGGCTGTTGCGGTCTGACTGCAATTACGATTCCGGACAGTGTGACAAGCATCTGCGATAGCGCGTTTTATGAATGCTCCGGTCTGACAGCAATCACGATTCCGGACAGCGTGACAAGCATCGGCGATTCTGCGTTTTATTCCTGCACCGGTCTGACCGAAATTACAATTCCGGATAGCACGAAAAGCATCGGGTTCGGAGCGTTTTTAGACTGCATCGCTCTGACCGCGATTACAATTTCGGACAGCGTAACAAGCATTGGGAGCAATGCATTTGCCTGTACCCCCTGGCTTGCAGCGAAACAGGCAGAAAACCCGCTGGTGATTGTGAACGGAATTCTGATTGACGGCACAAAAGCAGAGGGTGCAGTTATCATTCCGGACAGCGTGACAAGCATCGGCGATTCTGCGTTTTATTCCTGCACCGGTCTGACCGAAATCACAATTCCGGACAGCGTGACAAATATCAGGGCGGATGCGTTTCATTTCTGTACTGCCCTGACTGCAATCACCATTCCGGCAAGCGTGACAAACATTGAGAAAGATGCTTTTCTCGGATGCGGCGGCCTCACGATCAAAGGCTGCGCCGGCTCCTATGCGGAGACCTATGCAAATGAACACAATATACCGTTTGAATCGCTTTCGGACAGTGTGCTGAAATATGAGATTCAGGACGGGAGGGTCACGATTACCGGCTATACAGATAATCTGCCCGCTGAAGTCGAAATTCCGGCGGAAATTGACGGGCTGCCTGTGACGGGCATCGGCAAAGGCGCGTTCAGCAAATGCGAAAATCTGACCGGTGTCACGATTCCGGACGGTGTAACAAGCATCGGCGATGAAGCGTTTCTCGAATGCAAAGCGCTGGTTTCCGTTAGTATTCCGGAAAGCGTGACGAGCATCGGCGCGTTTGCGTTTGAGAAAACGCTGTGGCTTTCAGACAGGCAGTACGAGGATCTGTTCGTCGTTGTGAACGGGATTCTGATTGACGGCTGGGCATGTGAAGGCGAAGCGGTGATTCCGGACGGCGTGAAAAGCATCGGCGAATGCGCGTTCTGCGACAACGATACCCTGACAGCAGTGTCGATTCCGGAGAGCGTGACGAGCATCGGCGAAGGGGCGTTTCAGTACTGTATCGGACTGACTTCGGTGACGGTTCCGGACAGCGTGACAAGCATCGGTGATGCTGCATTTTCCTGCTGTGACGCGCTGACAGAAGTGACGATTCCGGAGCGTGTGACGAGTATGGGCCATAATTTGTTTGTGAATTCTCCGAATGTGACGGTCAGAGGCTATAGCGGCTCCTGTGCGGAGACCTATGCAAATGAACATAATATACCGTTTGAATCGCTCGGTGAAGTACCGGCCGTTATCACAGGCGATGTTTCCGGCAACGGCGAAATCGGCGCAGATGATGCGCAGATGACCCTGAAGGCCTACGTCAATATTCTCGCCGAAAAGGACACCGGCCTGACTGATGCACAGAAAAAGGCTGCCGATGTGGACGGCGACGGTGAAATCACCGCAACGGATGCACAGATCATCCTCAAATATTACGTCAATACCCTCGCGGGCAAGGAAGTCACATGGGAGCAGCTTCTCCCGAAAAAAGAATAAGCACAATGCGCCGTCCGGTGAGAATCGGGCGGCGCTGTCTGCATTGACAATTCCGCAAATATCCGGTATAATGACAGATACAGATGATCAACGAAAGGTGTGCAGACGATGAAAAAGCTGCTGCGGTATCTCGCAGACTACAAAAAGGAATGTGTGCTGGGGTCGCTGTTCAAGATGCTGGAGGCGACCTTCGAGCTGTTTGTGCCGCTGGTTGTTGCAGCGATGATCGACAAAGGCATTGCGAACGGCGACCGGCCGTATATTGTGCGGATGTGCCTGCTGCTGGCGGCGCTCGCGGCGATCGGCCTGACGAATACGCTGTTTGCGCAGTATTTTGCTGCAAAGGCCGCGACCGGCTTCTCGGCGAAGGTGCGTCATGCGCTGATGCAGCACATCCAGAAAATGACCTACACCGACCTCGATACACTCGGCACCTCATCGCTCATCACGCGCATGACAAGCGACATCAACCAGCTTCAGAACGGTGTGAATCTGACGATCCGGCTGCTGCTGCGTTCGCCGTTTATCGTATTCGGCGCGATGATTATGGCGTTCACGGTCGATGTGAAGGGTGCGCTGGTGTTCACGGTCGCGATTCCGCTGCTGTCGGTTGTTGTGTTCGGCATCATGCTCCTGACGATTCCGATGTACAAGCGCGTGCAGGAGCGGCTCGACGCGGTCACAGACACGACCCGCGAATCGCTGAACGGCGTGCGGGTCATCCGCGCCTTCCGCAATGAGCAGGCGGAGACTGATACCTTCCGTGCGCAGAACAGTCTTCTTGTAAAGATGCAGCAGAAGGTCGGCTCGGTGTCTGCGCTGATGAACCCGCTGACCTATGTGCTGGTCAACGGCGCGGTCATTGCGCTGATCTGGGTCGGTGCGCTGCGGGTCAATTCCGGTGCGCTGACGACCGGCGCGGTCGTGGCACTGTATAATTACATGTCGCAAATTCTGGTGGAGCTGATTAAATTTGCGAATTTCATCATCAATGTGACAAAGGCGGCTGCCTGCGGAAACCGTGTGCAGGCGGTGCTGGAATCCGGTACGCCGGTCAGTGACAGCGGCGCAGCACCGCAGATCGCGGAGGCGCAGCGCGGCACGCTGACCTTTTCGCATGTGACCTTTTCCTATGCAGGCGCGGCGGAGCCTTCGCTGACGGATATTTCCTTTACCGCAAAGCGCGGCGATGTTATCGGCATTATCGGCGGCACAGGCTCCGGCAAGAGCACCCTTGTCAATCTGATTCCGCGGTTTTATGAACCGACCGCCGGCCGTATTACGGTTGACGGCATTGAAAGCACGGAATTTCCGCGTCCGGCTCTGCGGCAGCGCATCGGCATTGTCCCGCAGAAGGCGGTGCTGTTTCACGGCACGATCCGGCAGAATTTGCAGTGGGGCTTGAAGGCGGCGGATGACGCCGCTCTGCACGAAGCGCTCACGGCCGCGCAGGCGGAAGATATCGTGAATGCGAAAAAAGACGGCCTTGATGAAATGATTACCGAGAGCGGACACAATCTCTCCGGCGGTCAGCGGCAGCGTCTGACGATTGCGCGCGCGCTTGTGCGGAAGCCGGAATTCCTGATTCTCGATGACAGTACCTCGGCGCTGGACTATGCGACCGATGCGGCTCTGCGGAAGGCACTCCGTGAGCTGCCGGAGCATCCGACCGTATTCATTGTTTCGCAGCGCACCGCTTCCATCCAGCATGCCGACCTGATTCTTGTGCTGGAGGACGGTCATCTCGCCGGCAGCGGTACGCATGAATCGCTGCTGCAAAGCTGTCCGGTTTATCAGGAGATTTATGCCTCGCAGTATCCGGACGATGCGGAAAAGGAGGTGCAGCGCAATGGCAAATGAGACAAAAACAACATTAAAGCGCGTGCTGCACGACCTGAGGCGCGAACGGAAATGGCTTGCGGCGACACTGGTGCTTGCGTTTGTGACTGTTGCGCTGACGCTCTGGGTTCCCATTCTGATCGGGCAGGCGATCGACTGCATCGAGGGTGCCGGAAAGGTCGATTTTTCCGCTGTCACACGCATTCTCATCACGATCGGCGGCTCAGTCGCGGTCACGGCGCTCGCACAGTGGCTCATGAGCATCTTTCATAACAAGATCACCTATGAAACCGTCGAAAAGCTGCGGAACCTTGCGATTGCGCGAGTGCAGAAGCTGCCGCTCTCGTATCTCGACAGTCATCCGGCCGGCGATATTGTAAGCCGTATGATCTCCGACGTCGATCAGTTTGCGGACGGCCTGCTGCTCGGCTTCACACAGCTTTTCACCGGTATCCTGACGATTCTCGGCACGCTGATTTTCATGCTGCTGCTGCATCCGGGCATTACGCTCGTTGTCATTCTGCTGACGCCGCTGTCACTGTTTGTCGCGGCCTTCATCGCTAAGCATACCTATTCGATGTTCCGCGTGCAGGCGGAATGCCGTGCAGAGCAGACCGCCATGATTAACGAAACCGTCACAAATCAGAAGGTTGTGCAGGCCTTCGGGCATGAGCAGGAAACCATGGAGGAGTTTGATGAGATCAACGGAAGACTGTCGCAGGCGGCGCTGAAGGCGACCTTCTATTCCTCGCTGACGAATCCCTGCACGCGCTTTGTCAATGCACTTGTATATGCGGCGGTCGGTCTGACCGGTGCGCTCGCGGCGATCAAGGGCTCCATTACGGTCGGGCAGCTCTCGACCTTTCTCAGCTATGCAAATCAGTATACCAAGCCGTTCAATGAAATCTCCGGCGTTGTGACCGAGCTGCAAAATGCGCTTGCCTGCGCTGCCAGAATGTATGCGCTGATCGACCGGACTGCTGAGACCCCCGATGCGCCGGAGGCCAAAGTGCTCGGACATGCACAGGGGCGCGTTGATTTTGAGGATATCTCATTCTCGTATACGCCGGAGCGTCCGCTGATCTCGCACTGCACGCTGCATGTGCAGCCCGGTCAGCGTGTCGCGATTGTCGGCCCGACCGGCTGCGGCAAGACGACGCTCATCAATCTGATTATGCGGTTTTACGATGTCAATGACGGCGCGATTCTCGCGGACGGAACCGATCTGCGGCAGCTCACGCGGCACAGCCTGCGGCAGAATATCGGCATGGTGCTTCAGGAAACATGGCTGAAAAATGCGAGCGTGCGCGACAATATCCGTATGGGAATGCCCGAAGCGACCGATGAACAGGTTATTGCTGCCGCAAAGGCCGCACATGCGCACAGCTTCATCAAGCGGCTGCCGCAGGGCTATGATACGGTCATCAGCGACCGGAGCGGCGCACTTTCACAGGGACAGCGGCAGCTCCTCTGTATTGCGCGCGTGATGCTCTGCCTCCCGCCGATGCTCATTCTCGATGAGGCGACCTCCTCAATCGACACGCGCACCGAGCAGAAGATACAGTCGGCATTTCAGAAGATGATGCAGGGGCGCACCTCGTTTATCGTCGCGCACCGGCTTTCGACCATTCGTGAGGCCGATCTGATTCTTGTGATGAAAAACGGACAGATCATCGAACAGGGAACGCATGATTCGCTGCTCGCGGACGGCGGGTTCTATGCCGAACTGTATCAGAGTCAGTTTGCGCATTGACAAACCGACTGCGCTGTGCTATAATCAAATTGCGCACAGAAACAACATGCGCAGAGGAGGTTTGAAACATGGACACAAAGAAAATCAAAAAGCTCGTCATTGCCGTGATTCTGGTCGTCGGTCTGGCATACGGCGGATTCTGGCTGCTGCTGAGACCCTCCGGCCTCGACAGCAATACCGCGATCGACCACTTCACCAAGCACCGCACCGCTTATGAGGATGTTGCGGACTATCTGATCGCCAACAAGTACAATACGGAGATCACAGGTTATCTGACGATCGACAATCACTACGGCATCAGCTCAGAGGATACCCCGGCCTATAAAAAGTTCGCTGAGGGCGTGGATGATCTGATGACCGGCATCAGTCTGGACGCGATCTCTGCGGAGGGTACCATCGTGCGGTTCAAAATGCAGCCGGAGGGCGGCATTCTGAACCGGGAGCATGTCGAGATTGTGTTCTGTAAGGAAGTCCAGCCAGCCGGCACAACCTCGATCGGCGTCGAAAGCTGGTATTACGAGATCGTTGAGGATTGACAAACTGCGCCGCAGGAGGCTCTGAATCCTGCGGCGCATCTGCGTGCAGAGGCTCAGTGCGGAAGGGCTTGCATTTTGCAGAAAAATCCGTTATAATACCTGTAAAGTTTCATCATATGCCGGAAGAAAGGAATTCCATGTTATACGCGATTGCGATTTTGTTACTGCTCTGTTTTTCCTCGCTGTTTTCTGCCTGCGAGACCGCCTTTTCAAGCGTCAACAAGATTCGGTTAAAGGCCGCTGCCCAGCAGGGCGATAAAAAATCCGCAAAGGCACTTGCACTGGCGGAGGCCTTCGATCAGGCACTCACGGCCATTCTGATCGGAAATAATCTGGTCAATATTCTCTCAGCCTCGCTCGGCACAATTCTGTTCACGCTCTGGTTCGGCAAGGGCGGCGTCGGCATCTCAACGGCCGCGATGACCGTTCTTGTGCTGATTTTCGGCGAGATTCTGCCGAAATCCTATGCCAAATCCCATGCGGAGCAGCTTGTGCGCCTTTTTACGGCGCCGCTTTCTGCGCTGATTTTCATTCTGAAGCCGCTGATTCTGCTGTTCAATCAGCTCTCGCGGCTGGTGCAGAACAAGGGCGGCGAGCCGTCTGTCACCGAGGATGAGCTGAAGGTCATTGTCGAGCAGATTGAGGAGGAGGGCGTGCTGGAGGAGCAGGAGAGCGATCTCGTCCGTTCCGCACTCGAATTTGATGAGATTCCGGTGACGGATGTGCTTGTGCCGCGGGTCAATGTCACCGCAATCGCAAAGGATACCCCGATTGATGCGGTGCGGGAGATTTTTCTCGCAGAGCGGTATTCCCGTCTGCCGGTTTATGACGAAACGATCGACGATATCATCGGCTTTATCACCGAAAAGGATTTCTTCGGGCTGCTCGCGCAGGGCGGACAAAGCATTCGTCCGATCATCAAAACGATCATCCGTCTGCCCGAATTTGCACGCATCAGCGAGGCAATGCGGCAGATGCAGCGTTCCAAGTCGCATATCGCGGTCGTGGTCGATCAGTACGGCGGTACAGAGGGCATCGTGACGCTGGAGGATATCATCGAAGAGCTGGTCGGCGAGATTTACGACGAGGCTGACGAGGTCGTGCCGATGCTCTCAAAGCGCGGCGAGGGAAAATATGAGGTGTCCGGCGAAATGTCGATCTCTGATCTCTGCGATCAGCTTGAGCTCCCTGACGGACGCATCGTGACGGAGTGTACATCGGTCGGCGGCTGGTTTACCGAGCTGGCCGGGCATATCGCGGAGGTCGGCGAGACCGTCAGCGGAGAATGGTTCCGGATGCAGGTGATGCAGATGCAGGAGCAGCGCGTCGAGCGCATTCTGCTGGAGCTGAAAGAGCCGGCCGCAGAAACAGAAGCTTGAAAATGAAAATGAGAGCCCGCTGCGCTGTGTGAATATGGACACAAAATAAACCGGAATCACGGCGCAGTTTGCGTATAAAACAGAGATTTTCCGCATTATCCGGACAGGCGCATTCTGCCCGTTTTCGCGGTTCTGCATAAAAATAAGCGCATTTTTTCGGAGGCTTCGCCGTTTTGCTGTAATAATACGCGCAAAATTCGTATATTCTGCCGATTGACAAAACCGGCTTTGTGGCTGATTTTCCGGATTTTACGCGGAATTTTTGTGTATTTCAGCTATTGCATTTTTATCCGGAATCGGTTATAATAAAATGGTATTGTTCAAAGTCTGCCCGCAGCATTTATGCCCTGTGCGGGCCTGTGAACAGACTTCCCCGCCTCCGGCAGAACCGGTGCTACGGAGGCGCCGTCCGGCTTCAGATATTCTCTGAGCCGGTGAACCGGATCTGATGCACCGGAGAATGGAGTATGCAATGTCCAAATTTTCCGAAAAGGTGACACAGGATTTCCTGAACCGCCTGCAAACACAGTTCAATGTTTCGCCCGATGAGGCCAGCGACAAGCAGATTTATCTTGCACTTTCGGCAGTCATCTGCGAGCTGATGAAGAATAAGCGCCAGAAGTTCATGAACCATGTGAATTCGACCGGCGAAAAGCAGGTTTTTTATCTTTCCATGGAATTTCTGATGGGACGCTCCCTCAAGACCAGCCTCTATAATCTTGATCTGGCTGAGGATATGGAGAAATTCCTGAAAAAGTTTGATATCAAGCTCGACCGCATCTATGACTATGAGCCGGATGCAGGACTGGGCAACGGCGGCCTCGGCAGACTGGCTGCGTGCTATCTCGACGGACTTGCAACGACGGGCTATCCCGCGACCGGTCACTCGATCTGCTATGAGTACGGCATTTTCAAGCAGAAGCTCGAAGAAGGCTGGCAGACCGAGCTCCCCGACAACTGGCTCCCCGGCGGTGAGGTCTGGCTCGACCCGAAGCCGGAGCAGGCGATCGAGGTGCATTTCGAGGGCGACCTTGAGGAATACTGGGATCAGCAGTATCACCATGTTTCGCATGTCAACTACAGCACCGTCACCGCAATCCCTTATGATATGTATGTTTCGGGCTACAACAGCAATGCAGTCTCCGTGCTGAGACTCTGGGCTGCAAAGGCACCGAGCTTTGATATGGCGATGTTCAATCAGGGCGACTATTCCAAGGCGCTGGGTCAGAATTCGATCGCCAATGCGATCTCGAAGGTGCTCTATCCGAATGACAATCATCTGGAGGGCAAATCGCTCCGCCTGCGTCAGCAGTATTTCCTCTGTGCGGCGGCTGTCGGCGATATCGTCACCAACCACATGAACGTCTACGGTACGCTCGATAACCTCGCAGACAAGGTCGCAATTCATATCAATGACACGCACCCGACGCTTGCGATTCCGGAGCTGATGCGCATTCTGCTCGATGACTGCGGCTACGGCTGGGATAAGGCATGGGAGATCACCACGAAGGTCTTTGCCTATACGAACCACACGGTTATGGCAGAGGCACTCGAAAAATGGGATATCAATCTCGTCCGCAGAGTGATTCCGCGCATCTTCTCGATCATCGTGGAGATCAACAACCGCTACTGCGCACGGATTTTTGCAAAAACCAACGACAGCGGCCTGACGACCAGAATGTCTATCATTCAGGATAATCTGATTCATATGGCAACCCTCTGCGTCGCGGCCTCGCACAATGTCAACGGTGTCTCCAAGCTGCACTCCGAGATCATCAAGGACGCCGTGTTCCACAATGAGTTTGTCGATACGCCCGAAAAATTCACGAATGTCACGAACGGCATCGCATACCGCCGCTGGCTGTATCAGTCCAACCCCGGCCTGACCAAGCTGCTGAAGGCAACCATCGGCGGCGGCTTCCTGAAGAACGGCGCAGAGCTCGAAAAGTTCCGCAAGTATCAGGATGACGCGGAGGTGCTCGAAAAGCTCATGGCTGTCAAGCGCGCAAACAAGGTCGAGTTCGCAAAGTATGTCAAGTCCAAGAGCGGCATCGACCTCAACCCCGACAGCGTGTTTGATGTTCAGGTCAAGCGCCTGCACGAGTATAAGCGCCAGCATCTGAATGCGCTCAACATTCTCGCAGATTATCAGATGCTGCTGGATAATCCGGATATGGACTTCGCCCCCAAGACCTATATCTTCGCGGCAAAGGCTGCACCGGGCTATTATCTCGCAAAGCAGATCATCAAAATGATCTGGGCACTCTCTGAGGAGATCCGCCGTCATCCGAAGATTAAGGATAAGCTCGCGGTCGTATTCCTCGAAAATTACTGCGTCACGCTTTCTGAGCTGCTGATGCCGGCCTCCGATTTCTCCGAGCAGATTTCGCTCGCGGGTACTGAGGCCTCCGGTACCGGCAACATGAAGCTGATGCTGAACGGCGCTGTGACAATCGGTACGCTCGACGGCGCGAATATTGAGATCAAGGATGCGGCAGGCGATGAGAATATCATCATCTTCGGCATGAAGACCGAGGAGGTCAATGCACGCAAGCCGCACTATAATCCGCAGGAGATTTATAATCACCACGGTCTCATCCGTACCTGCGTAGACCGCATGAACAACGGCATCAACGACTGCAAGTTCACCGAGATTGCACAGTCCCTGCGCACCCGCGACCCGTATATGGTGCTTGCGGACTTCGACAGCTACCGTGCGGCACAGGCATATGCAGCACAATGCTATGCTGACAAGCAGCGCTTCGCAAAGATGAGCCTGAACAACATCGCCGGCGCCGGCGTGTTCTCCGCAGACCGCGCCGTGACCGAGTACGCACAGAATATCTGGCATTTGTAATCAATCATCTCTGATTCTGAAAAAGGAGGGAGCAGAATGAGCGAATTCGACATGAATCAGCAGCAGGGCTATCCGAACGGACAAATGCCGCAGCAGGGCTATCCGAACGGACAAATGCCGCAGCAGGGTTATCCGAACGGACAAATGCCGCAGCAGGGTTATCCGAACGGACAAATGCCGCAGCAGGGTTATCCGAACGGACAAATGCCGCAGCAGGGCTATCCGAACGGACAAATGCCGCAGCAGGGTTACCCGAACGGACAGATGCAGCAGCCGGCCTATCCGTATCCGGTACCTTATGCATATCCGCAGGCAGCGCAGAAAGCCGGTCTCGGCAAACGCATCGCCGGGCTGATTGTGCTGATTGTCGGTATTCTGTTTTCGCTGATTAGTGTTCTGGTCTTTGCCGGGAAAATGGGCAAGGAAGAAACAACCGCGAGAATCATACAAATACGTGAGGAATCGGAAGGCGACCATAAAGTGACCGTGGCATACGAAGCAAATAAAAGATATTATCAGGCCGATCTCAATGAATGGCACTCGAACTGGGTCACCGGTCAGGAGCTCAAGATCAAATATGATCCCAAAGATCCGACGAAAATCGTCTATGCAGGCCATCTGATCGAAGGAATATTCGGCGGAATCGGCGTAGGTCTGATCGCACTCGGCATTTTCCTGCGGCGCAAGCCAAAGCCTGCCGGTTATCCGATGCAGCCGGCATAACGGCCCGTGCTGATGCTGATTCAGCACATCAGAAGATTTATCAGACAAGTGCGGGCGGTCACCTGATCGCCCGCATATCTCTTTTCTATTGAAAATGACTTAACAAAAGAGGTGCTTCGCATGAAACGTATCTATGATAGCTGGGACCGTGCCTACAAATCAGTGTTCGGTGCGCTCCGGCAGAATGAGCCATGTACCTTCTCGATCTGTCTGCCGAAATCTGCAAATCTCGATACGAACCCGATGCTGGTGCTCTACCGCCCCGGCATGAAGGAGCGGTTCATCCCGATGAATACGGTTTACGAGAGCGGCGGGAATGTGTACTATTCCGCGACAACCTCGGCAAAATTCGCGGGCGTACACTACTACTATTTTTCGTATATTTCCGGCGGACAGTGGTTTTATATCAAGAAAGCTGCCTGCCATGAGGGCGTGATCGGCGAGGGCGATCTCTTTCAGCTTACGGTCTATGATGAGTCCTTTCAGACGCCGGAATTTCTCAAGGGCGGCGTGATGTATCAGATTTTCCCCGACCGCTTCTGCAAGAGCGGCCAGCCGCACGAAAATGTGCCGAATGACCGCGTTTTGCGGGAGGACTGGGGCGGCACACCGTGGTATCGTCCCGACCAGTACGGCCATGTCTGGAACAACGACTATTTCGGCGGCGATCTGGAGGGCATTGTGCAGAAGCTCTCCTACCTCGAAAGCCTCGGTGTGACCTGTATTTACCTGAATCCCATCTTTGAATCGCACGAAAATCACCGCTATAATACCGCGAATTACCGCAGGGTCGATCCGCTGCTCGGTACGAATCAGGATTTCGCACGCCTCTGCACCGAATGCGCCCGTCACGGCATCAGCGTGATTCTGGACGGCGTGTTTTCGCATACCGGCGCCGACAGCATCTATTTCAATAAATTCGGGCGCTACGATACCGAGGGCGCGTATAACTCCAAAAACAGCCCGTATTACAAATGGTACAGCTTCCACCATTACCCCGACACGTATGAAGCATGGTGGGGCATCGACACGCTCCCGAATGTCAACGAAAATGAGCCGGATTATACCGACTATATCTGCGGCAAGGGCGGCGTGCTTGAATATTGGATGAGCCTCGGTGCGGCCGGCTTCCGTCTGGACGTTGCCGATGAGCTGCCCGATGCATTTCTCGATCATCTGCATGACTGCGTCAAGGCTGCCGACGGCGAGCATATCGTGATCGGCGAGGTCTGGGAGGATGCCTCCACCAAAGAGGCATACGGTGTCAAGCGGCGCTATCTGCTCGGAAATCAGCTCGATTCTGTCATGAATTACCCCTTCCGCAGTGCGATCATGCAGTATCTCGGCGGGTGCAGCCCGTATGATTTCCGGAATAATATCATGACGATTCTCGAAAATTATCCGAAATGTACGGTTGATGTGCTGATGAATTTTGTTTCGACGCACGATATTGAGCGTGCAATCACGGTGTTCGGCGGCGAGCCCGCACAGGGGCACAACAAGGACTGGATGGCCGAGCGGCGGCTGAATCCGCAGCAGTACGACATTGGCAAGAAAAAGCTGAAATGTGCCATGGTGCTGCAATTTTTCCTGCCGGGTGTGCCGAGCATCTATTACGGCGATGAGGCAGGCCTCGACGGCTACGGCGACCCGTTCAACCGCCGCTGCTTCCCGTGGGGACATGAGGACTGGGATCTGATTGAATTCACAAAAACGCTCTCGAAGATCCGCCACAGCTCCAAGGTGTTCATCGACGGCAACCTGAAATTCCTGACGCTGAGTGATGATTATATCGTATTTGCGCGATATCGCGAGCAGCGGCGCAAGGCAATGGTCATTGCGCTGAACCGCTCCGATCATGACGTATGGTTTGATGTGGATAAGACCCCGTTTACAGATAAGTATACGATGTTCGATCCTGTTTACGGGCAGATTGACGGCAATCAGGTCAAGCTGCCGCCCTACGGTTTCGTTGCTGTCAAGGTTGAGCTCTGAGCGGGTCACCCATGAGCCGGCAGTGCCCGGCTCCGGTTTTGCTCCCATGATGCAAAAACTGTTGATTTTATTGGGCTAATAAAGATTTGGGTGGATTCTCGCACAAAAAAGGTGGTTTAGAACGGTTAAATAGAATAAGGTATCGCTTCGCGATGCTATTTTGAATGGGGAAAGCAGCCCTACGGGGTACTTTCCCCAAGCCCCAATCTTCC
>JAFXZM010000053.1 GCA_017541275.1 Oscillospiraceae bacterium
CCAGCGGGGGCTCCCCGCGGCGCAAATGCGAGGGGAAGAACCACAAGGAGAGGGAAGATCGCTCCCTGCGGTCGCTCATTCTCCCCTCTCCTTAAGGTTCTCCCCCTCGCGCTCCCTCTTTCCTTATCCTCTCCCCTCTCTTGTTCCGCAGATTGGAGGTTACGCGCTTTTACTGCGTGCGCTGATTGCATCATAAAACGAAAACGCCCCAGATATGCGTATGCTCCCGATTGTTATTTTGCAGGGGAGTATGAGGTAAATTGCGGCGCACTCCTGCGCCGCTTGGCAAGGCTTGCTGCGGTGAGTGAGCCTGAAAACATCGCATGATATGCCTTGATTTGACTTCCTGCTGCTGAAATCAGTTTCCATACGCCCTTTTCATCCTCGGCGTCGGGGGTGACAACCCAAGGGGGAAGGGAGATCGCTCCCGCTGGTCGCTCATTCTCCCTTCCCCCTTAGTTTTTCGCCCCCGAACCCCCGCTTTCCTGAACCCCTATCCCTCTAAGTTCCGCAGATTTTTACTTATGCGCTTTTACTGCGTGCGCTGATTGCATCATAAAACGAAAACGCCCCAGATATGCGTATGCTCCCGATCATGGGAGTATGAGGTAAATTGCGGCGCACTCCTGCGCCGCTTGGAAAGGCTGCTGTGGAGAATGAGCCTATGCGCTGCTTTAGCAAATCGCCAGCGGGGGCTCCCCGCCGCGCAGTGCGCGGTTCCATTTTGCTAAAGGCACAGTTACGCCTTGCTATTCCGGCAGCAAAACTCACGATGCTATTCGCATCTTCTGTGCAGTTAAATTGGCTCAAAATGTGAGACACAGCAAACGAATGAGAAGCTGCGATCAGCAGCGTGTATTTGGAAACTCGGGAGAATGAGCCTATCCGCCGCTTTAGCAAAATACCAGCGGGGGCTCCCCGCCCTCTGGGTTGTCACCCCCGACCTGCGGGGAGAAGCAAATCTGATGTTCTTATTGTTTTTACTGGGAGGATTTATCCTGTTTGACAGTACGGAAAAGCATTTTATATATAATCCCCGATCAGCTACCTCACGCTTAGGAAAAACCCTTGACATTTTCGTTAAAATATGTTATACTGATGTTATACAAAACAGCAATTATATCAAAACATATACGGTAGGTACATGTGCTGCACCTGCCGTATGCTGTATTCATGATTCCCTGTGTATCAACAAGAAAGGAGCTGCAACTATGGGAGAATGGAACCGCTATACAACCCAGACAAAGATCGAGGAGCTCTCCGCACTCTGCCGCCGGAATTATCAGATCAACCCCGAGCTTTACTCCAAATATGACGTCAAGCGCGGCCTGCGCGATATCAACGGAAAGGGCGTCTGCGCCGGCCTCACCAACATCAGCCAGATCATCCCAGGCACGGAGGTAAACGGCGAAACCCAGCTCGGCGACGGTCAGCTTCTGTTCCGCGGCTACCATATCGAGGATCTCGTAAAAGGCTTTATCTCCGAGGATCGCTTCGGCTATGAGGAAACCGTTTATCTGCTGCTGTTCGGTCAGCTCCCCACTGCCGAACAGCTTGAGGAATTCAGTACCCTCCTGCGGAGCTGCCGTACCCTGCCGCCCTCCTTTACCCGCGATGTCATCATGAAATCACCGAGTGAGGATATGATGAATACGCTGGCCAAGAGCGTGCTTGCGCTCTATTCATACGACCATAACCCCAATGATACGTCAATCGCCAATGTGCTGCGGCAGTGCGTTCAGCTCATCGCTCAGTTCCCGTCGATCGCCGTCTACGGCTATCAGGCATACCGTTACTACAAAAATGACCAGAGCCTCTTTCTGCATCAGCCGGATCCCTCGCTCTCGGCAGCCGAAAACCTGCTCAGCCTGCTCAGAGCCGATCAGAAATATTCGCACCTTGAAGCGAAAATTCTCGATCTTGCTCTCGTGCTCCATGCGGAACACGGCGGCGGCAATAACTCGACCTTTACCGTGCATGTGGTCTCATCGTCCGGCACCGATACCTATTCAACCATGGCGGCCGCTCTCGGCTCGCTGAAAGGCCCAAAACACGGCGGCGCCAATATCAAGGTCGTGCAGATGTTCGACGATATGAAGGAGCGCGTCCGCGACTGGACCGATGAGGATGAGGTCGGCAATTATCTCCGCCGGCTGCTTCATAAGGATGCCTTTGACCGCGCCGGCCTGATCTACGGCATGGGCCATGCGGTCTATTCGCACAGCGACCCCAGAGCAACTGTCCTGCGCGGCTTCGTTGAGCAGCTCGCTGAGGAGAAAGGCCGCTCGAAGGAATATGCGCTCTATGCTATGGTGGAACGCCTCGCACCGCAGATCATCGCGGAAGAACGCCGCATCTACAAGGGCGTCTGCGCCAATGTGGACTTCTATTCCGGACTCGTCTACCGGATGCTGAATCTGCCGAATGAGCTGTTTACCCCGATCTTCGCCATCGCACGCATCGCGGGCTGGTCGGCACACCGCCTTGAGGAGCTGCTCGGTGCCAGCAAAATCATCCGTCCTGCATACCGCGCTGTCAAGGAGTGGGAAACCTATAAGCCTATCGCGGAACGCTGAGAAGCACTCCGCTTTCCGTTTTCAGGCAATACCGCACAGCCCTCAGACCGGCCTTGTGCGGTATTGCCTTTTTTATGCCGGTCACAAAAACTCCGGGCCGTTTTGTGCGCTTTTAACAAAAGCTCTCGCTTTAGATTGCTCACAACTCCGATTTTTCGCGGAATCGTTGACTTTTCATTTGCCCTGTGCTATAATATAATATATCAAATAAAACTGAATATACGAAACGAGGTGAATGTGATGATCTGCCCGTGCTGCGGAGAACCGATCCGCTCCAGACATTCGTTTTGTGTCGTCTGCCATGCCGACTTCACTGTCATGAAGCCTGAAACAACCGTCAGGCATGCCGGAGAAAAGCTCCGTGAGGTGCTCACTACTCCGGTCAGTCAGCTCGGCAAACCCCAAACTGCCTCCGCCGATGACAGCAATACGACCGATCAGGCCGCTGTCAGCACCGAGCGGATGCACCTGTTCCCGACTTGATCTTTTTCATAATAATGCACTCCAAATAAATGACCCATGCCTACACTGTTTTGCGTGATTCGCACGATTTGCCGGATCACGCGTTTTCTTTTGGAATCCTGCGCGCTTTTTGAAAGAAAGCAAACGCCAGCAAAGCTGACGTACCAAAACCTCTTTTTGACATCGCCGGTTACGTGCTGAAAATCCCTGAATGATTCAAGCCCTTTTTCTTTCAGATGCACCGGCAGAACTAACAAATATCACCTGTGAATTTCGTCGGAATTCACAAGTGCATTTTACCGGCTTTTAGGCTATAATAGAATTGACAAATGCGGATCTGTCCGCAAAAGAAAGGAAGGAAATACATATGTCAGTCAAAGAAAAGAGCAAGGGATTTTTCGCAGAATTCAAAGAGTTCGCACTCAAAGGTAATGTCATGGACATGGCTGTCGGTGTCATCATCGGTGCGGCATTCGGAAACATCGTCACTGCTTTTACCGAGGATTTCATCAATCCGCTGATCGCATGTATCGGCGGTGCGGAGGTCGCCGGAACGATCAAGCTCGGTGATACCGGTCAGGTGCTCAACTGGGGTCACTTCGTCACCGCAATCATCAACTTCCTCATCATGGCATTCTGCATCTTCCTGATGGTCAAGGCCGTCAATAAGCTCATGTCTATCGGCAAGAAGAAGGAAGAAGAAAAGCCCGCTGAGCCGCCGAAGGAAGAAGTGCTGCTCACCGAGATCCGCGACCTGCTTAAAGCACAGGCCAAAAAATAAGTATTTTCTGCAAATTCTGCAAACAGCCCGAAAGCGCTCTGAAAAACGCTTTCGGGCTGTTGTTTTTCTTTTTTTCAGCAGCATCGGCAAAAAAACGGCACAGAATCCGGATTTTACGTTTCTGCATGCGTGACCGCGTATTCCGCCAGCGCCTCCAGAAACGCTGCACCGTATTTTTCAAGCTTGTGCCGCCCGACACCGGAAATCGCAAGCAGCTCCTCTTCGTCTGTCGGACGCTTCGTACACATCTCACGCAGCGTCGCATCCGAAAACACAATATAGGCCGGCATATGCTCCCGCGCTGCAAGACGCTCCCGCACCCGGCGCAGCTTCTGAAACAGTCCGTCATCCAGCTCGTAATCAGGCTTTTCCGCAAGCCGCCGCTCCCGCTTCGTCTGCTTCAGATCGTGCAGCGGCAGCGACATGCTGACCTTCTGCTGCCCGCGCAGCACCGGCACCGCCCGTTCGCCCAGCGACAGCGTCCGGTACTGGCCGGTGTCTGTCACCAGATATCCCCGCGAAATCAGTATATTGACCATATGCTCCAACTGTATGCGCGAAACATCCTGCATCAGCCCGTAGGTCGAGAGCTGTGCATACCCGCGCTCCTGTATCTGCTTCGTATCCTTTCCCTGCAGGATATCGCAGAGCAGCCGCGATCCGCAGGAGCTCCCGCGCTGCCGCACCCGAAATACGCATGACAGAATCTTCTGCGCCGGTACCGTTGCATCAACCGTTTCCGTATCGGTCAGACAGCTCCCGCAGTTTCCGCAGTTTTCGGGCGATTCCTCTCCGAAATATCGCAGGATATAATGCCGCAGACAGTCGGTGAGACTGCAATAACGCACCATCGCCTGCAAACGCTCTGTATCCTTTTTCCGGATGATCTCCCGCTGCTGCGGCGTCAGTCGGTCATTATCCTGCGCGGAGGATTCGATCAGCAGCATGTTCGTGCTGATATCCTGCGGCGAAAACAGCAGCACGCACTCCGCAGGACTGCCGTCGCGCCCTGCCCGGCCCGCCTCCTGATAATATGCCTCCATGCTCTTGGGCATATTGTAATGCACGACAAATGATACATTCGATTTGTCTATGCCCATGCCGAAGGCGTTGGTTGCGGTAATGATCTGCAATTCGTCATGCAGGAACGCCTCCTGATTCGCACTGCGCTCCTCCGGCGTCATGCCGGCATGATACCGGCCTGCGGAAAAGCCGTCTGCACGGAGCTTTTCGCAGACGGTATCCGTCTGCCTGCGGGAAATGCAGTACACAATGCCGCTCTTGCCGCGATTGCGCTTCAGCACCTCCAGCAGCGCTTTATACTTATTCGACGGCCGCTCGACAATCCAGCAGAGGTTTTCCCGGTCAAAGCCCGTCACCAGCTCCAGCGGCGATTCCAGCGCCAGCAGCCGCCGGATATCCGCCCGGACGGACTCTGTCGCGGTCGCGGTGAATGCCGCTACGACCGGCCGGCGCGGAAGCAGCCTGAGAAATTCCGTGATTTGCAGGTAGCTCGGCCGGAAATCCTGTCCCCACTGCGAAAGACAGTGCGCCTCATCAACGGCGACCATTGCGATCGCAACGGTATCAGTCAGCGCGAGAAACATGTCTGTCAGCAGACGCTCCGGTGCCGCATAAAGCAGCCGCACCGACCCGTTCCGGACTGCCTCCAGCGTGCGGAAATACGTATGCTGGTCGAGATTGCTGTGCAGGCAGGCTGCGGGAATCCCTGCCTCGCGCAGCGCTGCGACCTGATCCTCCATAAGCGAAATCAACGGCGAAATCACGACCGTCATGCCCGTCAGCAGCATCGCAGGCACCTGATAACAGACCGATTTTCCCGCGCCGGTCGGCATGATGCCCAGTACATCGCCGCCCGCGAGAATCTGCCTGACCAGCGGCGCCTGCCCCTCGCGGAACCGGTCAAATCCAAAATATTCCTTTAATACGGCTTCCGGTGTCATCTGCATGGTTGTTCCTTTCCCCTGTTCACAGAGAAATCGCCTGCGGCTTTTCACACGCAGGCGATTTGTAATCAGATTAAAGCAGGATTTTCTGCCATTCTTCTGCCGCGGAAAAATCGGCTTCATGCGACAGAGAATTCACGTAAAATTGCAGGATGAGCTGTGCATCCTTTGACGTTATCAGGCCGTCATCATCGACATCGGCATAGCACTGCTGATATGCGCTCAGCATACTGCCGCCGTCCCGGGACAGGCTGCGGACATAATCAAACAGCACCATCTGTGCATCGACAGAATCAACCTTTCCGTCCAGATTGGCGTCGCCGAGCTGTTCCCAGTTCACTGCGCTGATGAAGAACGGGAAATCATACCGCACACCGTTTGTTTCGGCCGATATGACCGCATAGCCGTTCGCATTGGCCGTCACGATGCCGTCGCCTGTGACCGAAACGACATCCGGTCTGCTGCTGTACCACATAATGCTGCTGCCCTTGGGTACCGAAAGTGCCCAGCAGTAGCCGAGGCGGTGTCCCTCACAGATCGGCGCCGTATAGACCTTCTGCTGTGTTGTTTCCGTGACCGGTGCTTCTGTTTCCGGCGGCGCGGTCGTCGTCACGACAGCGGTGGTCGTTGTTGTCGCGGGAGCCGGTGTAGTTGTTGTCGTCGTGGTGGTAGTGGTGGTGGTCGTCGTGGTCGTAGTGGTCGTAGTGGTAGTGGTCGTAGTGGGAGTGGTCGTGGTGGTTGTGGTTGTTGTGGTCGTCGGCTTCGTCGTTGTGGTGACCGCGGGAGTTGTCGTGGTGACAACCGGCGGTACGGTCTGTCCCTGCGCCGGATAGCTCATTCCGTACATCTGCTGATATACCTCAGCCTTCGGCTGAACGACATGACAGACTCGGCGGCCCTGACCGCTCGTGAACCACTGATTGAATTCCTCATAGGTCTTGGTATTCAGGGAGATCAGTCCCCTATTATTTGCATTGCCCTCGATCAGCGTGATCGTGGTGTCATCATAGCCCAGAATAATCAGCGAATGACCGTAGCTGCCGCTGTATGAGCCGTCAATGTTGGCCGTCGAGCGGAAATACGCGCCGGGCATGACCTTTGCACTGCGGAGCAGATTCGGTGTGATCTCCGCAACATTCTGAATGACTACCTCCGATTTGCTGAACGGGCCGGCGCCGTTGAGCGGGAGCTCATCGAACAGCATGCCGTAAACGCCCTGCGAGTAAATATAGCACTGATAGCCGTTCCAGCAGGCTCCTGACGGGGTCACTACATAGTATTTGTAGCTGGTGTTCATCGACGATCCGACACGGAGATCGTGTCCGGTCGGCGTGCGGTTCGTATCTGCATAAAGGCCGCACTGTCCGCTGCCCGCGATCCGCGAAACCTTCGATGCAAAGGATGCGTAATTGAGGTAGCTGACGCCTGATGCTGCTCCCTGCACGGTTTCAACCCCGGCAGATGATGCGGTCTCGGCGGCGGATATTTGCATGGGGGGATTGTGCAGACTGCACACTGTGTGCAGCAGGCCGAAACACAGCGCTGCTGCGACAAATCGCTTGATTCGTTCTCTCATACGGTGGGTTACCTTCTCTTTCCTTGTTGTTGACAGTGGATTTGGGTGAGCGCAGGTTTTCCCGATTTTCCCGTGTTTTTCGTTTGTCCTGTATCGCGTTTTGATTCTTTTTTACTTCTTTTCTCTTTATCGGTGATACTGACTTGCTCGTAAAATAATGAAAGTCACCTTCCGGCAATCGGAAAAGATTACCGTTCGGTGACTAAATTATAACACATTGTAACCTTTTTGTCAACCTTGACGAAACAATTAAATCTAACAACTTTCGTCAAGATGACGGATTGTCTTCGCCTTTTCGCGGCTCCGGACTGGTAATTTTGTCTATTTTGATGAGCTCTCCACCCGAATTATTCACATTCAAACTCAAAATATACAAAATTCCTTCAACAGTCTCCACACCAGAATATTACAAACTGGTTACGATACAACAATCCCTGTGCAGTATTCGACAGCGCTTTGGATACCGTCAGACTGTCCGCTGCTCTGCACGGTCGGCAGTGCCGATGCGGACACCATATCGCACAACTGTTTCTGCTCCGTTTTCGGAATTCCTGAGTATCTGCGGGTTGAGCTTTGCGGCGTTCTTTTCAAGCACGAGCACGATCGTCGAGCCGCCGAACTCAAAATAGCCCTTCTCAATGCCGCGCATCGTGCGCTCGCCGTGCGGGTGATTGACGATTTTTCCGACAAACATCGCGCCGACCTCGATTTGCAGGACATGCCCGAAATGAGCCGTCGTCAGCATGGTGACGGTGCGTGTATTGCGGTGATAGACCTTGACATACTTTGCCGAAACCGGGTTGACCGTATGCAGCACGCCCTCGATGCACCGGGTTTTTCCGATCCGGCAGTCGTCGGGATAGCAGTAGCGGTGATAATCGTCCGGCGTCAGGCGGAAAATCAGACATTGTCCGCCCTGATAATGCTTCGCAAGGCGCTTGCAGCCGAGAAATGCCGCAAGACTGTAATCGGCGCCCTTGACGCAGAAATGCGTGTCCTCCGTAATCGGAACAACCGTGAGCTTCGCATCGCACGGTGCAATCAGCGCCTCCGGCTGTCGGTCAACCGGCCGCGCCTCCGGCTTGACCGGGCGCGTAAAGAATGCATTGAAGCTGCGGAATTTTTCCTCTGCAAAATCCTTCATGCGGATGTGCTTCATCAGCACAAACGGCGGGATCGCAACCGTCGAGAGCGGGTGCTCCAGCGCCTTGCCGGCCGCCTTGGATACGATCGGTTTCGTGAGCACCTTCAGTGCCGCACGCCCCGGTGCCGTGCCGTAAAGCAGTCCAAGCAGCTTCCCCTGCTTCGCGCAGGAATCCGCTACCGGATTTCCCTCCATATCGCAGATCGCGGCGCCGCCCTCCGGCTGCGTATTTTCATCAGCGGCGGTTTCCTCCGCAGCGGTGATCTCCGTGTCCGGCATGTCCGGCACCTCCCTCTCAGCGATATCGGTTCGTTTCGTTACGCGCTGTGTCTGTGCTTGAATATCAGCAGCAGCAGCTCCAGCGCTCCGGCAGCAATGAACAGCAGCATTGTGCGCATGCCGGGCTTCTTCAATGTAAACCGCGTGATAAACGCACAGGCAATCATTCCGTAAATCACCGTGCAGACCAGCGGAAAGCGGTCGCCGAGATCGCTGCGGAATGCGAAAAGCAGCGGAATAATCAGTGCTACGGAGGTCACAGGCAGGCCCTCATAGACCTTTCGGCGCTCCGTCGTCGTCTTTTGCCGGTCTTCCTCCGAGACATTGAAATATGCAAGGCGGATCAGTGCGGCCAGGCTGAAGCAACTGAATATTGCTATATTTATGGGCTTTCTGAGCGAATCGCCGCAGCTAAACGCAATCATCGGCGGCAGCAGACCGAAGCAGACCATATCAGACAGCGAGTCGATCTGGATGCCGAACCGGCATTCCTGCGGGGTGCGGTTTTTCTTGGTCTTGGCGACCTTTCCGTCAAACATATCGCAAAATCCGGCCAGCAGCAGCATGATAATCGCTGCATTCGTGCTGCCGTGCGCGGCAAAGTATAAGCCGACCGATCCGCATACGAAGCCGACGTATGTCAGAATAACGGTATAGCTGTAATATCCGATCATATTGATTCCCTTCTTCAATCCGGCTGCATTCCGTGCAGACGAGCGCATTCAGGGCGCAGAAATTTTCTCACTATTTATTATATCATTTTTGCGGCAATTTTGCAAGTCCTTTTCTGAAATTCGATGTCGTTTTTTTCACGGGTCTGTCATTGCTGCGCGGCTGCTGTCAGCACGAGACGCTCAATGATGCTCCCCGGCCGGACGGATTTCGCCGCATCTTCTGCGGAAAACCATCTTGCCTCACGCACCTCTCCGGATAGTGTGAAGTCCGCACGGTCTATCTCTGCGAGAAAGCACAGCATGAGCTGCCCCTTTGCCGCGTGCCATGCGCTGAACCGGAATTCTGCCCGGTCTGCGGTCACGCCGATCTCCTCTGCAATCTCCCGCAGCGCGGCCTCCTCGGCGGTTTCGCCGGGCTTCATATAACCCGCAACGCCGACAAAGGTCTCCTGCTGCCCGTAGCTCTGCCGGATCAGCGCGAGCTCGCCGCTGCTGTTCTTCAGCACGGAAAGCACGCATGTACTGAACATATCAAAGAGCGGCTTCTGACATCGCGCACAGTACGGCACATCGCCGTCGTCGCCCATACGGCGCAAAACGGTTTTTGTGCCGCATTCGGGGCAATATGTAAAATGCATCGTTGATTCACTCCGTTATGATAATTTCCGCAGCACTGCCGTAAAATATTCCGGCAGCGGCGATTCAAATTCAAGGTACTGCCCGGTGACGGGATGCACAAAGCCGATCTGCTTTGCATGGAGACACTGTCCCTCAATGCCCTTTTCGGGTTTGCCGTAGACCGGGTCGCCGTAGATCGGATGCCCGATATGCTTCATGTGAACGCGGATCTGATGTGTCCGGCCGGTCTCCAGCACGCAGCGGATATGCGTATGACGCTCCAGCGCGGCAATCGTCGAATAGTGCGTAACTGCGTCCTTTGCATTGCGGTCGGTCACGCACATTCTCTGCCGGTCGCGCGGGTCGCGGCCGATCGGTGCATGCACCGTCCCCTCCGTCTGCTTCATGCGGCCGCAGACAACCGCCTCATAGGCACGGGTAAAGGAATGTGCGGCGATCTGTTCCGCAAGCCCCAGATGGGCACGGTCGGTTTTCGCGGCGATCAGCAGACCGCTGGTGTCGCGGTCAATGCGGTGAACAATGCCCGGCCGGATCACGCCGTTGATGCCGGAAAGCTGTCCCGCACAGTGATACAGCAGGGCATTCACAAGCGTACCGTCCGGATGCCCCGGCGCCGGATGCACGACCATCCCCTTCGGTTTATTCACGACAAGCAGCTCGGCATCCTCATAGACAATGTCCAGCGGGATCGCCTGCGGGAGCACATCCAGTGTTTCCGGCTCCGGAACGGTCACGGCAAGCGTATCGCCGGTACAGAGCCGGTCATTCTTCTTTGCAGGCTTGCCGTTCCGCAGAACATTCCCCTGTTCTGTAAGCTGCTGCACGGCTGACCGCGTCAGCGAAAGCATTTCCTGTGCCGCAAGCCATGCATCAAGCCGCTGACCGGCAGCCTCCTGCGGGACGGTCAGTGTCAGCTCAGTCTGCGGCATCTGCTTTGCCCTCCGGGAGCATCGGCTGTGCCGATGCTGCCTTCTGTTCTGCTGCTTCTTCGGCCTCGGCAAGCGTCTCAGCCGCTTGCCGTTCTCCGGCTTCCGGCAGTTCCTCTGCAAGCGCGCGTTCACCGGCAAGCGGCAATTCCCCTGCCTCCGGCAGTTCTCCGGCGAGCGGCGCATCTGCGGCAAGCCGTGCATACGGAATCCGCTTTGCCTCTTTCAGTTTCTTCGCCTCCGGCAGCTCATGCTCCAGAAACAGAATGCCGAAGATCATGATAATCACGCCGACTGTCACGCAGATATCGGCAAAATTGAACACAGCAAAATTGCAGAGCTGGAAATCAAGATAATCAACAACTGCACCCCCGCGGAAAATGCGGTCGATCAGATTGCCCAGACCGCCCGCCGCAACCAGAGGCAGCGCAATATACAGATATCGGTGTGCGCGCCCCTTGCGGTGCAGAATATAAAAGCATGCCGAGATCATGATAATCGGGAATACGATCAGAAAGCTGCGCGATCCCGAAAGCATGCTGAATGCTGCGCCGCGGTTTTCAAGATAGCGCAGATGCATCCAGTCGAAGCTGCCGAGCTTCAGAAAGCTGCGGTCGGGCTGTCCCTTCAGATTTGCGGAGGCCCAGACCTTTATGAGCTGATCGGTTCCGGTCAGCGCAAGCACTGCGGCTGCGCTGATGAGCAAAATAGCCATGCATGCGGCTCCTTTCGGATACATGAAAAAGGAACCTGCGCGGCAGATGCGCCGCCGCAAGTTCCTTCTGTAAATCGTTCAGACTGTGTGTGAGCTGTCAGAAGCGTCTTCCGGCATCATCGCGGCGGCTCTCGAATGCGCCGGATGCAGGCTCCTCCTCTGCCGGAGCTTCCTCTGCGTCATCCTCCGCATCAGCTTCCGCCTCATCCTCATATTCGTCCTCGTACTCATCCTCGTACTCGTCGTCATCCTCATACTCTTCATCGTCGTCTTCGGCGATTTCCTCGGGGATACGGGAGATCAGCTCAAGATGCTGCTTATAAAGCTCAAAGAGGGTCTGCTTAAAGGATGCGGCCTGCTTCTGTGCAGTCACCAGCGCGGCATTTTCCTGATCGAGCTTCTCCGAAATCTGCTGAAGCTGTGTTTCCTGATCTATGAGCGCCTGCGACTTGGACGCCTCGGCAGCGGCCTTTGCCTCCGCCTCAATCGCGGCGGCACGCTCCTTTGCATCGTCTACGACCTGACGCGCCTGCTTCTGTGCGCCGAGCAGGGCATTCTTGATGTCCTCTTCTGATTCCTTATATTCGCGCACCTTATCCGCGAGGAGCTGCACCTTTTCATTGGAATCGTCGAGATCCTGCTGCATCAGACGGATATCGTTCTCGATCTGCGAGAGGAACTCATCGACCTCCTCCGGGCTGTAACCGAACTTGACCTTTTCAAATTTCTTCTTCTGAATATCTTTTGCAGTGATCATAGCGGTTGTTTCTCCTTTCCGATTCTTCCCCGGACGGGGACGTCATTACATAATTACGCCGTTTGTTTCGAGCTCGTTGACAAGATCCTCGCCGATGAAGCCGACGTTATAGGGCGTAATGATATAGGTCAGGTTTGCAACGGGCTTGAGGCTGCCGCCGTTTGCATACGCTACGCCGACAAGGAAGTCGATGATGCGGCGCTTATTCTCGGCTGAGGCTGTCTCCAGATTCAGCACAACGGTTTTCTTGGAGATCAGATGATCTGCGATCTGCTTGGCGTCCGTAAAGACCTCCGGCTTGACCAGAACGACCTGAAGCTGTGCCGTTGCCTGAATATTGACGACCTTATTGTCGCGCTTGGCCTGATACGATGTGCTCGGCTCGGGTCTGGTATAGCTCTCGCGCAGGGACTCTCTGGGCTCGCGCACCTCCCGCGGCTCACGCTCGCGGGCGACAGGCTCCTCCGGCTCGCGGTACGAATCACGGTAGGATTCGCGCACCGGCTCGCGTGTCTCTCTGCGCTGCACCTCTCTGGTTTCGCGCACCGGCTCGGTTTCGTAGGAATCGTCCTCCTCCGGCGCGAAGAAATCGCGGATCTTGTCAAATGCTTTCATCGGGATTCTCCTTTTCTTTCTGTTGAAATATGCGTAATGCGGCCGGTTCTCTGCGCCGGACGCAGCGTTTCAGTAGATCAGATCGTTTGCGGCCCGGTCAGACCGCTGCCTGCGGATAAACACGCGGGCCGAACAGTGCGCTGCCGATGCGCACCAATGTTGCGCCGTTCCGCACGGCCGCCTCATAGTCGCCGGACATGCCCATTGACAGGACATGCAGCGGTGCCTCCTGCGCCATACGGTCATAAAGCTGCTTCATGCGGGCGAATACTGCATTCTGCTCTGCTTCATCCGATGCGGGCGGCGGTATGGTCATCAGGCCGTCCGGACGGATGCCGGGAAGCGTCTGCACTGCTCTGAGCAGTGCCGGCAATGCATCGGGCGACACACCGGATTTGGATGCTTCTCCGCCGATATTGACCTCCAGCAGCACAGGCATGACAATTCCCTTTGCCTCTGCGGCACGGCTGACTGCCTCTGCAAGATGCAGGCTGTCCACAGACTGAATCATCGTGACCTTGTCGATGATCTGCTTCACCTTATTGGTTTGCAGATGTCCGATGAACTGCACCTCTGCCTGCGGGCGGTAGAATTCGCGCTTTGAGAGAAATTCCTGCACGCGGTTTTCTCCCAGCACGGTCACGCCAGCGTCCGCGGCGGTGTTAATCAGCACCGGATCAACAGTTTTGGTAACTGCCATCAGTGTGACTGATTCCGGGGAACGTCCTGCGGCCCGGCATGCTGCTTCGATCCTTCCGCGGATCTCTGCGAGGCGCGTCAGCACGGCATTGATCTGTTCCTCCGTGCAGATGCCGTTATCCGCCATCTGCCATCACTCCCTTTACGATAATATCGTCATAAAGTGACACATAACCGCTTCCGGCATTGAGCCGGGAGAGGTAGAAATCCTCATCCTCATACACAATATCCAACTTGCGGAACTCCGCTGTTTCACCGACCAGAACATATACGCCCATTGTATCGGTCGGCTGTGTTACGGGATTGCCCTCTTCATCTGCTATGGCCTTGCCCTTTTCATCCAGCACAGGCTCGTCCAGCTCCTTAAAGCGGATTGCAGAGCGCGGCACACGGATACCCTCGACGGTATCGCGCAGAATCTCGACACGCTCGGTGCGGTGCTGCACGGTATCGTAGGTAAACTGGTCGCAGCGCAGAATTGCCTGTGTTTTCGTGATATCGCCGGTTGAAACGAGCGATTCGACCTTTGCCTTCAGGCTGCGGGAGAGCGATTCCAGACGCACTGTCGCGACATCATCCTCCGAAAGACGGAGCTTGGTATTATCAAACTCACCGACGATATACCACGAATAGCCGTCCACCAGCTTGCCGATCGCATTCGGCTCAACGTTCCCGCTGCCCTCATCCCGGATTTCCGCGAGCTGCTCCGCTGTGAGCTGCCGGACATTCTCGGCACGAAGGAGCGATTCATACCCGTCCACATAGCTGATAAAATAGGCGCTCCGGTCAGAACGGATGGTCTGCTCCGGCACAGTTTTCAGCAGATTCAGGCGGCCGATCTCGTCCTCCAGCGCGGCTATACGGCTCTGGTAGTCCATTTCCGGATGCGTGATCTTCTCATAGGTACTCATATAGACATTGAGCTCCTGTCTGCCGGACAGCATTGCGGAATATTCTCCGCGCTCTCTGAGGCGGATCATCGAGCGGTACTGGTCGCGGATCAATGCGGAGAGGTTTGCGGGCTGCGCATGCTCGGCGGTACCGGGGTTTTCGATCCGGTTGAGCATTGCAAGCTCGTCCTCCTTTTCGGCGATGCGCCTGCGCAGGTCAATCTGTGCCTCATCGGAATAGACCTCTGCGATCGTGCTGCCGACGCCGAGCTTTGCGCCGTCATCGACGCAGTAGCGCAGTGCGCCGGTACCGGCATACTGCTGCACCGTTTCGCTGCGGACATAGACGCCCTGAAACGGGGAGCTGTCGCGCACCTCATAGTAAATCGCATTTTCCGTTTCATAATCCTGAAACAGCAGATGATAGAAAATGGTTGAAGCCAGAACAACAGCGAACACCGTAACAAGGATTTTCAGGATTCGCGTTGTAAGCTCATTCATTCGTTATTCCGCTTCCTCACGCTGCTCCATTGCATCAAGAATGGAGATCGGTCTTGCGGGAACGATCGTCGAGATCGCGTGCTTATACACGAGCTGCTGACGGCCGTCTGTTTCCAGAATGACGATGAATGAATCAAAGCCGCGGATGATGCCCTTGAACTGATAGCCGTTCGTCAGGAAAATGGTGAGCGGCAGACGGTCCTTGCGTGCCTGATTCAGAAAAACATCCTGAAGATTCAACCCTTTGTTTGTCATAAATACTTGCCTCATTTCTTTCATTATCCCATATGTATATGGTGTGTGCAGTCCGAAGGGACACAATCCCCCTGAAACAACTACACATAATATATTATATCACAAACCGCCCCGTTTGGCGATGATTTTTTGAACAATCTCAAAAATTCCACATTCAGCACAATCCGTGTCACGCATTATCCACTCCGTTTGTGGATTCCGACGGAACCACGTTCCCTGCCGTTTGGCATAGCGGCAGGTTTCCTGTTTCACGCGCGCAGCGGCTGCTTCGAGCAGCTCATAGCCCTGAAGCCACGGCAGCAGCTCCTTGTATCCGATCGCGGCTGCGGCGGTTGCACGGCGCCTGCCGCTCAGATATTCCGCCTTCACTTCCTCCGTCAGCCCGTTCGCAAGCATCTGATCGACGCGCTGCCGGATGCGCGCATACTGCTTTTCCCGGTCGGAAAAGCCGATGCCGATGCGCAGCACATTCCATGGCGGCGGTACGGCTCTGCTGCGTCTTGCGTGCTCCGAAAGCGGGATGCCCGTCAGCGCATAGACCTCCAACGCACGCAGGATGCGCCGGAGATTGTTCTCGTGCAGGCGCTCCGCCGATTCCGGGTCGCACTGAAACAGCCGCGCCCGCATCGCCGCTTTGCCCAGTGTCTCTGCCTCATTCTGAAGCTGCTCCCGCAGGGCGGCGTCCGCAGGGATATCCGGAAACTGTATGTTGTCCAGCAGCGAATCCAGATACAGTCCGGTTCCGCCGACAACAACCGGCAGATGTCCCCTGCCCAGCACCTCTGCGAGCTTCTCCCGCGCCATGTCCGCATACTGTGCGACCGAGCATGCATGCGCCGGGTCGAGCACACTGATGAGATGATGCGGGATGCCCTGCATTTCTTCGGCGGTCGGCTTCGCGGTCGCGATGTCGAGCCCCTTGTAAAGCTGCATGGAATCTGCGGAGATCACCTCGCCGTCATATGCCTTTGCAATCTCAACGCCGAGCGCGGTCTTGCCGGAGGCCGTCGCCCCGACAACCGCAATCACAAGCGGCTTTTCCGCCATTCCATACACCCCGCTTTCCGTTTCTCCGTCACAGTACCTTGTAATATGGGCAGATATTGACATATTCTCCGTTCTTCATCCGGAAGCCGCCCTCGATCGTGCCGAGCTGCGTGAACCCGAAACGCTCATACAAATGCCGCGCATGAACATTGCTTTCGACCACGGCGTTGAATTGCAGCACACGGAAGCCATGTGCCCTGCCCTGCGCCAGACAGTCCAGCACAAGCTGCGCACCGATATGCTTTCCCCTGCTCTCCCTGCTGACGGCATAGCTCGCATTGCAGATATGCCCGCAGCGTCCCACGTTATTCGGGTGCAGGATGTACAGTCCGACGATCTGTCCGTCCGCATCTGCCACCCCGGTATAACTTTGGGCGGCAAAGAAGGCTTTTCCGCTTTCCGTATCCAGGCATATTTCCTGCGGAAACGCGATCCCTTCCTCAACGA
>JAFXZM010000054.1 GCA_017541275.1 Oscillospiraceae bacterium
GAAAGTACCCCGTAGGGCTGCTTTCCCCATTCAAAATAGCATCGCGAAGCGATACCTTATTCTATTTAACCGTTCTAAACCACCTTTTTTGTGCGAGAATCCACCCAAATCTTTATTAGCCCAGATAATCCTTTAGGAACTGTCCGGTATAGGATTCCGGCACGGCCGCGATCTGTTCCGGGGTTCCCTCGGCAACGATCATGCCGCCGCCGGTTCCGCCCTCCGGCCCCAGATCAATGATATGGTCGGCGACCTTGATGACATCCATATTATGCTCGATGACGATGAGGGTATTGCCCGCATCGGCAAGCTGCTGCAAAACGTCGATCAGCCGGTGAACGTCGGCATTGTGCAGGCCGGTTGTCGGCTCATCGAGAATATAGACGGTCTTGCCGGTCGAGCGCTTCTGCAGCTCGGTCGAGAGCTTGACACGCTGTGCCTCGCCGCCGGAAAGCGTAGTCGCGGGCTGTCCGATCTTGATATAGCCGAGCCCGACATCGCGCAGGGTATTGAGCTTTCTTGCAATTTTCGGGATTGCGGAGAAGAATTCGCAGCCCTCCTCAACCGTCATTTCCAGCACATCATGGATCGACTTGCCCTTGTATTTGACTTCCAGTGTCTCGTGATTGTACCGCGCACCCTTGCAGACCTCGCAGGGCACATACACATCCGGCAAAAAGTGCATTTCGATCTTGACGATGCCGTCGCCCTCGCAGGCCTCGCAGCGTCCGCCGCGGACATTGAACGAGAAGCGGCCGGGGCCGTAGCCGCGTGTTCTGGCGTCCTGCGTCTGGGAGAACAGCTCGCGGATATCGCCGAATACGCCGGTATAGGTCGCGGGGTTAGAGCGCGGTGTTCTGCCGATCGGCGACTGGTCAATGCAGATGACCTTGTCGAGATACTCCGTTCCCTCGATGCGGTCAAAGCCGGCCGGGCGGAGCTTTGCGCGGTTGAGGCTGGCCGCGAGATACTTATACAGCACCTCATTGACCAGCGAGGATTTTCCGGAGCCGGACACGCCGGTCACGCAGATGAACTTGCCCAGCGGGAACTGCACATCAATATTCCGCAGATTATTGATTTCAGCGCCGTACACGGTCAGGAACCGGCCGTTCCCCTGCCGTCTGGTTTCCGGAACAGGGACTTTCTTGCGCCCGCTGAGATAAGCGCCGGTCTCAGATTTTTCACATGCAAGGATATCGTCAATCGTACCTGCGCAGACGATCTCGCCGCCGTGGACACCCGCGCCCGGGCCGATATCGACGATATAATCCGCCGCGCGCATCGTGTCGTCGTCATGCTCAACGACGATCAGCGTATTGCCGCAGTCGCGGAGCCGCTTGAGCGTTGCGATCAGCTTTTCGTTGTCGCGCTGATGCAGGCCGATGCTTGGCTCATCAAGGATATACAGCACACCCATGAGCGAGGAGCCGATCTGCGTGGCAAGGCGGATCCGCTGACTCTCGCCGCCGGAGAGCGACCCCGCCGCACGGGACAGCGTAAGGTATCCGAGCCCGACGCTCTGCAAAAAGCTCAGTCTTGCGCGGATCTCCTTGATAATGAGCCGTGCGATCATGATTTCGCGCTCGGTGAGCTGAATGTCACAGAAAAAGCGGATCAGCTCGTCCACGCTTTTCTGACAGAGCGTGTCGATGTCGATGCCGCCGACCGTAACTGCCAGCGAAACGGGCTTCAGTCTCCGCCCCTTGCAGGCGGGGCAGAGCTGCTCGCTCATATATTCCTCAAGCTCCTCCTTTGCGCGCTGGCTGCCCATCTGGTAGCGCCGCTGCAAATTCGGAATCAGGCCCTCAAAGGGGTGAACAAAGGTTGCGCCGCCGTATTCCTTCGCCTGATGCAGGGTAAGTGCGCGGTCGCCTGTACCGTAGAGGAACAGGTCGCGTTCTTTCTGCGTCAGGGCCTTCAGCGGCTTGTCGAGGTCGATGCCGTAGGCCTCCGAAAGTGCATTCGCGTACATATTCGCGACAGATTTCGGGTCCTTGTAGTTCCAGCCGAGCACCTTAAAGCCGCCCTCATGCACAGAAAGGGACTTGTTCGGCATCAGCAACTCCGGGTCAAATTCCCGGAACATGCCGAGGCCGGTACAGGTCTCGCAGGCGCCGAACGGATTATTGAACGAAAACATGCGCGGGTTCAGCTCCTCGACGGAAATGCCGTGTTCGGGGCATGCATAGGACATAGAAAAGAGCTGCTCCTCCCCGCCGATGACATCGCCCAGCACCAGCCCGTCGGAGAGGCGGGTCGTAGTTTCGAGGCTGTCGCTGAGGCGCGAGCGGATGCTGTCCCTGACGACAAGGCGATCGACCACGATCTCGATATTATGCTTCTGATTCTTGTTCAGCTTGATTTTTTCGGACAGATCATAGATAATGCCGTCAGCACGGACGCGGACAAAGCCGGCCTTTTTGGCATTTTCCAGTTCCTTGGCATATTCGCCCTTTCTGCCGCGGACGATCGGGGCAAGGAGCTGAATTTTGGTGCCCTCCGGCATTTCGAGGATCTTATCCGCGATCTGATCGACAGTCTGCTGCAAAATCTCTCTGCCGCAGACCGGACAGTGGGGAATGCCGATGCGGGCATAGAGCAGACGCAGATAATCGTAGATTTCGGTCACCGTACCGACGGTTGAGCGGGGATTTTTGGAGGTCGTTTTCTGGTCAATGGAGATAGCCGGGGACAGTCCTTCGATGCTGTCCACATCCGGCTTTTCCATTTGACCGAGGAACTGTCTGGCATAGGATGACAGCGATTCCATATACCGCCGCTGTCCGTCGGCATAAATGGTATCAAAAGCGAGCGAGGACTTGCCGGAGCCGGACAATCCGGTAAAGACGATCAGCTTGTCCCGCGGAATTTCGAGATTGACATTTTTGAGGTTATGCTCCCGCGCACCGCGGATGATAATTCGATCCAGCATAAAAGTTAAGCGTTCATCCTTTCGGTCACCGCCAGCACCGCAGTATACGCGGTAGCAAAGGCGATTTGCAGATTATAGCCGCCGGTAAAGGCATCGGTATCGAGCAGCTCGCCCGCGAAGAACAGACCCGGCAGCTTTTTGGATTCCATTGTATTGGGATTGATCTCCCGCACACTCACGCCGCCTCTGGTGATGATTGCCTCCGCGATCGGGCGTTTTGCGGCAGCATGAAAAGTCAGAGCCTTCACCGCATCGCAGAGGGCGCGGCGCTGCTCTTTCGTAACGCTGTTGACCTTAGTCTCGCCGTCCAGACCGGCGCGCTTCAGCATAACCGGAATCATAGAGGCAGGCAGCAGTGATTTCAGCACATTGCTGACGGCGCGGTTCGGCACCTCCGCGAAATCGCGCAGGAGCCGCTGTCCAAGCTGCTCCGGAGTGAGTGCCGGCTTCAGGTCGATGCTGAGCAGATAATCGGAAATCGCATCGGCATCCATGAGGCAGCTTGCCGAGAGCACGAGCGGCCCCGACACGCCGAAATGCGTAAACAGCATTTCGCCCTGCTCAGAGAACACGGTTTTCTTTCCGCGTTTCACGGTCAGCGCAACATTTTTCAGTGAAAGCCCCTGCATATCCGCAGCATCCTGCTCTGCTGTTTCGAGCGGGATGAGTGAGGGCTGCCGCGGCGTAACCGTATGACCGGCCTGCTCTGCGATTCGGTAGCCGCCGCCCTTAGAGCCGGTGCGCGGGTAGCTCATGCCGCCCGTTGCGAGCAGCACAGCATTTGCGCGGAATTCGGTTCCGTCCGCCGTCTGCACGCCGGAGCATACACCGTTTTCGGTCAGCAGCCGCCTGACGGAGCAGTTGAGGCGCACTTCCGTGTCCAGCATCTGCCGCTTCAGGGCATTGACGATATCCTTTGCATCATCGCTTTGCGGAAAGACCCGTCTGCCGCGTTCGGTTTTGAGCGGCACGCCGATGCGCTCGAAATAAGCCATGACATCCGCCGGCATACAGCGTGAAAAGGCCGAATACAGAAACCGCGGATTACGCGGGATATTCTGCATGAGCGTATCGAGACCGCAGGCATTCGTGAGATTGCAGCGGCCCTTTCCGGTAATTGAGAGCTTATGCATCAGGCGGTCGTTTCCGTCGAGCACGAGCACGCGCAGGCCGAATTCCGCAGCTCTCGCGGCAGCAAAGCAGCCTGCCGCGCCGCCGCCGGCGATCAGAAGGTCATAGATCATCTCAGGCATCTTCTCTCAGCAGGAGCGCCTGCAATTTCAGATTTGCAGCATTCCTGCGCTTATCGGTTTCGGCGCGGTCGATGACATAGCCCTCCGCACCCTTGCGCAGCACATCGCCCTCGGCGATGTCATCGGGCAGCCAGTCAAGCGGCAGATTTTTATAGAGCAGCTCGCCGGCATCGGTCTGTACTTCCAGTACGGCATAATCCGCCTCAAAGCGGTCAACAATCATCATCATAACAAATCCTCCGCGGGTAAAACCCGCCTCCGGTTCATCTCCCGTTTTTCATCAGTGGTTCCTTAGCAGATCAAACGCACTCAGCGTCTCCCTTTTTTGCCAGTCCCGTCATATTTCCCGCTGCTGCGGTTCCGGCGGGACTGTCCGGCGCCTCCGGCATTCTGCCGATGCTGCGCTTTCTGATTCCGTGCATTTCCGGCATTGCGTGCAGTCTGATTCCCGCCTGTCTTCAGCTCTGCGGGCACCAGACAGTGCGGGCCGCTGCCGATAAGATCGGGTCTGCCGGCCTTGCGCAGTGCCGCACGGATGACCGCGTAGTTCTCCGGCTTGAAATATTGCAGAAGGGCGCGCTGTTCGGCCTTTTCCTTCGCGGAGCGCGGCACATAGACCGGCTCCATGGAATAGGGGTCGAGGCCGGTATAGAACATGCAGGTCGAGATCGTGCCGGGCGTGGGATAGAAGTCCTGCACCTGCTCCGGGTGGATGCCCTCCTCCTTCAGAAAGCAAGCGAGCTTGATTGCGTCCTTGATCGTGCTGCCGGGGTGACTGCTCATGAGATAGGGCACGAGGTACTGCTCCATGTTCATAGATTTGGTCAGCTCATAAAAGCGTTTCTGAAAGGCTTTGTAAACCTCGATATGCGGCTTGCCCATTTTATCGAGCACGGCATTCGAGCAGTGCTCCGGCGCAACCTTAAGCTGTCCGGAAACATGATACCGCACCAGCTCACGGAAGAAGGTATCGTCCTTGTCGCACATCAGGTAATCGTACCGGATGCCGGAGCGGATGAACACGCGCTTGATTTTCGGGAGTGCGCGCAGCTTCCGCAGCAGATGCAGATAGGCGGTGTGGTCAACGGTGAGGTTTTTGCATGGCTCCGGTGCGAGGCATTTCCTGCCCTTGCACAGACCGGATTTGAGCTGTTTTTGGCAGGAGGGCTGCCGGAAATTGGCAGTCGGGCCGCCGACATCATGCAGATAGCCCTTGAAATCGGGCAAAGTGGTGAGATATTTTGCCTCCTCGATGACCGACTCCTCCGAGCGGACAGTCATGCGCCGGCCCTGATGCAGAGCGATCGAGCAGAAGTTGCAGAAGCCGAAGCAGCCGCGGTTATGGGTAATGGAGAAGCGCACCTCCTTGATTGCGGGCACGCCGCCCTCCGCCTCATACATCGGATGATAGGTGCGCATGAACGGCAGTTTATAGAGTGCATCGAACTCCTCCTGCGTCAGTGAGAGCGCAGGGGGGTTCTGCACAAGCATTTGATCGCCGTGCCGCTGAATGATGCGCTTGCCGTAGATCTCATCCTGCTGGTCATACTGAATGCGGCAGGCGCGGGCATAGGCCTCTTTTTTGTCGCGGCACTGTTCAAAGGAGGGACATTCCGCCGAACCGAACGGAGTTTTGTCCGGTGAAGTGAGGTAGCAGGTGCCGCGCACCTCGGTGATCTCATGCACCGGAACGCCGTCCCGCAGCAGGCCGGCAATTTCGATCATGCTGTGCTCGCCCATGCCGAACATCAGGAGATCGGCGCCGCTTTCGAGCAGTACGGAGGGATGCACGGAATCGTCCCAGTAATCGTAATGAGCAAAGCGGCGGAGCGAGGCTTCGAGCCCGCCGATCAGAACGGGAATGTCATTCCCGTAGAGCTGCCGGAGCTTTTGGCAGTAGACGGTCACAGCGCGGTCGGGGCGTTTTCCGGCCTTGTTGCCGGGGGAATATGCGTCATCGGAGCGCCGTTTTTTTGCGGAGGTATAGTGTGCGACCATGCTGTCAATATTCCCCGAAGACACGAGAAATGCCAGCCGCGGCTTTCCGAAGCGCAGGAAATCGGCATTGGTTTTCCAGTCCGGCTGCGCGAGCATGGCGACGGAATAGCCGTTTGCTTCGAGAATGCGCGTGATGATTGCGGCGCCGAAGCTCGGATGATCGACATACGCATCGCCGCAGATATAGACAAAATCCGGCTGTGCAATGCCGCGTTCATGGAGCTCCTCCGGCGTCACGGGCATAAAGCCTGTCATTTTCCTGCACCTCCTTCATAAGCAGACGAAACGGTCATGCGGATTCTAACGGGGATATACGGCAGTGCGCCGTTCTGAAATCGGAGATACCGTTATTCGACCTTGCCGCCCTTTGCGGCGATGCGGAGCTTCCATTCGGTCAGCTCCTGCGGGGACATCAGAACGCTGCGCGGCTTTGCGCCCTCAGAGGGCCCGACGACGCCGCGCTCCTCCAGTGTATCAACGATACGCGCGGCCTTGGCATAGCCCAGTCTCAGGATACGCTGAAGCTTGGTTGTCGAAAGCTGTCCCATATCGACCGCGATCTCCGCAGCCTTGACGATCAGTGCCTCCTCATCGCTCAGCTCGCCGAGATCGTCCTCGCCGGGCTTATCGCCCTTTTCTGTCGGGATATTCTGCTCCACAGCGGTCATGATTTCGTCATCATAGACTGCGGAGCCGCCCTCCTTGAGGAAGCGCGTGACACTTTCGACCTCTCTGTCAGAGCAGAAGCAGCCCTGCACGCGCTTTGGCTCACGCCAGCCGTTCGGATAAAACAGCAGATCGCCGTTGCCGAGCAATGCCTCCGCGCCGTTGCAGTCGAGGATATTGCGCGAATCCTGCGAGGATTTCACGCTCATGCCGATACGGCTTGGAATATTGGATTTGATGAGGCCGGTAATGACGTCCGCCGTCGGGCGCTGTGTTGCAATGACCAGATGGATGCCGGCGGCACGGGCCTTCTGCGCAATGCGGATGACTGCGTTTTCGACTTCTTTTTTGCTGGTCATCATCAGGTCGGCAAACTCGTCGATGAGAATGAGGATCTGCGGCAGGCGCTTCATTTCGGGGTTCTTGTCCGCGACCGCATTGAAGCCCTTGAGGTCACGCACGCCGAATTCAGCGAACAGGCCGTATCTGCGTTCCATTTCGATGACGGCCCAGTTGAGCGCGCCGGCCGCCTTCTGCGGATTCGTGACGACCGGGATGAGGAGATGGGGGATGCCGTCATAGGGCTGGAATTCGACGACCTTGGGGTCGATCAGCACCATGCGCACTTCATCGGGCGAGGCATGGAACAGAATGCTCATGATGATTGAATTCGTGCAGACAGACTTGCCCGAACCGGTCGTACCGGCAATGATCATATGCGGCATCTTTGCGATATCGCCCAGAATGATATTGCCGTCGATATCCTTGCCGACTGCAAAGGTCAGGCGGCTCTGCGCATTCTGGAATTCCGGAGATTCGAGTATTTCGCGGAGGGAAACGGTATCCTTGCAGGTGTTCGGCACCTCAACGCCGAGCGCAGCCTTGCCCTCGACCTGCGAAATGCGCACTGCGAGACCGCCGAGGCCCAGCACGATATCATTTGCGAGGCCGGTAATCTTTGAGACCTTGACGCCGGCCGCCGGCTGAATCTCATAGCGGGTGACGGTGGGGCCTCTGCGGATGCCGGTAATCCGGACAGTCACGCCGAAGCTCTGAAGCGTATCGACAAGCTGCTTGCCCTTATCGCGCAGCTCGGCGGCCTTGTCCGCATCGGTCGCGCTGTTGTCCGCTGCATTCAGCAGGGCAAGGCTCGGCGCGGTATACGGAATTTCCGGCTCCTCATCATAAATGCTGCTGTCATCGGTGAGCAGCTCCGCACTGTCATCGGAGGCCCACGGCAGGCGGTTCATCTGCCGGGCATCGGCCTCCGCAGCCGCGGAATCGGCGAGCGCCTCCAGCTCAGCCTCCTCCTGTCTGGTCATCCGGAAGCCGCCGAGTCCTGTCTCATTCTGACCGGGCAGGCGGTTCATTTCCGATTCGGGAATCGGTGCGCCGCTGTCGAAGATCGGCACATCGAGATCAATATTATGCAGATCGTTCCGCAGAGGCGGAGCAGCGCCGGCCTTCAGCATCCGCTCGACCTCGCGCAGATGCTTTTTGTCATCCTTTTCCTCTCTGCGGCGGCTGCGCGGCTGCTGCGTTTCACGGGCAGGGTTTTGCGCGGGGCGGCGGCTCTCGCGGACATAGACGGTTTCGGGCAGCTCATCCTCATCATCGTCGTCATCATCGTCATCGAAGTCATCATCGCCGCTGAAATCCTCCCGCACGCCCTCAAGGCCGCGTGTAGCAGCCTTGGTAATGCCGTGCCAGACGGCAGTGAACGGCCGCTTCATCAGATTGAACATCTCACCGAAGCCGCGGTTTGTCAGCAGCATAAAGGTCATAATGAGCATCAGCGACACGATGATCTTTGCGCCGACCTCATCGAACGCGAGGATCAGGGGGCCGACAATGATGCCGGAGACCAGTCCTCCGCCGTAGAGGTGCTTGCCGTTGTCATAGAGGATCCAGATTTTCTCGCGGAAAAGCAGAGCTTCTCCGGTATCGGGATTGAGTGCATTGAGGGAATCGCCGAAGAAAAGCTGAACAAAGCTGCTCACGAGCAGTGTCATAAAGACGCCGTAGATCACCTTTTTCGGAGCTTCCTTGGAGTGATCCTGCGAGATCATGAAGGCGGTATAGAGGAGGATCACCGGCACGAACAGGACGCCGATGCCGAAAGTCCCGCGCACGACATTGTACAGTACGCCCCAGAATTTGCCGCCGGGCACAAACGCGATGAACGCGATCAGGATGCCGAACATCACCATCAGAACCGACCGGACCTGATTGTTCGGCGGCTTGACCGATGCAGCGGACTGTTTCTGCTTTACGGATGTTTTGGCCGGCGCGCTGGGAACCGTGTTCATGCGTCTGGCCGCTGTTTTCTTTGCGCCGCCCGATCTTTTTTTCGCGGCGCTGCCGGAGCCTCCGGCGTTTTTCTTTTGTGCCATGCTGTCTGCCTTTCCGAATATGCGTTTGCCTGCTGCGAATTACATGGAATAGATCCAGAAGCCGAAGGTCAGCAGGCTGACCAGCAGCGTATAGATAGAGAATACGATAAAGTTATCCGATTTGATGAGCCATTTGACCAGCTTGATCGCGGCGACTCCGACAACGGCAGCCGTCACGAAGCCAATCGCGGTTGCGGCCCAGTTGACCTCAATGGTTCCCTCGAAGGCATCCTTGAGCTCCACGAGGCAGCCGCCGAGAATCGCGGGAATGCCGAGCACGAAGGAATACCTGACGGCGGTTTCCTTTTCGAGTCCGGAAAAGAGTCCGCCGCTGATCGTGGAGCCGGAGCGGGAGACACCGGGAAACAGTGCCGCGCACTGGAACAGGCCGATGACCGCCGCATCCTTCACGGTGATATCGCCGGCAGTTTTTTTGGTATTGCGGATGCGGCTTGCGAAGAACAGCTCAACGGATGTAAACAGGAAGCAGCAGCCGAGAATCGGCAGCGAAACATTCTCAAACACATCCTTGATGAGATAAAACGGCACCAGAAGCACCAGCGAAATGAACAGCATAATGAGCATTCTGCGATCCGGATTCATAGTTTTCCACTTAAATTTTCCGGTAAACACATCCTTGACAAGCCGGAAAAACTCCTTCAGCAGAGCCCAGATCGTATCGCGGAAGGCGATACAGACCGCAACGAGCGTGCCGAGGTGGAGAATGACGAGGAGAAAGGTGCCTTCCTCGACAGACTGTCCTGTAAGCTCCTGATAGAGCTTCAGGTGACCGGAGCTGGAGACCGGCAGAAATTCGGTGAGACCCTGAATGATCGCCTGAACGATCGCATCCAAAATTGACATGGGGCTGCCTCCTTCAAATGTATGTTTTTGCATAGATATACTCTTATATCATACCACATTTTCCGCGCACTGTCAATAAAGAGAATCCGCTGATTAAAGCCCTGCTTTTTGTGCATACTATCTTTATTCTGGAAAGGGAGCGATGCACATGGCATATCAGAAGGTCGTGATTGCGGGGCTGGACACCTCGAAGCTGACCGTCCTGACGGAACGTGAAAAAATGCAGCTTCTGCGCGAAATGCAGGAGACCGGCAGTGAAGCGGCGCGCGAGAAGCTGATTCTGGGAAATCTGAGGCTGGTGCTGAGCGTGATTCAGCGCTTTACCGGCCGGGGCGAGGATGCGGATGACCTGTTTCAGATCGGGGTAATCGGGCTGATGAAAGCGATCAGCAATTTTGATTTATCGAAGGATGTGCGCTTTTCGACCTACTGTGTCCCGATGATTGCAGGCGAGCTGCGGCGGTATCTGCGGGACAGTCATGCAGTGCGGGTAAGCCGCTCGCTGCGCGACCTTGCCTATAAGGCGATGCAGACGCGGGAGCAGCTCACAGCGGCGCTCGGCCGGGAGCCGACAGCCCAGCAGATCGCGGACGAGCTCGGCACAGAGCGCTCGGAGGTTGTGCTGGCGCTGGAAAGCATCTCCGACCCGGTGTCGCTCTATGAGCCGATCTATTCAGATTCCGGCGATCCGCTCTGTCTGATCGACCAGATCGGGGATCCGGACAGCACCGACAGCAGTTGGATGAGCGAGCTGGCGCTGCGCGATGCGCTTGCCTCCCTCTCGGACAGGGAAAAAAACATCCTCCGCCGGCGTTTCTGGCAGGGCAAAACGCAGGTGGAGGTCGCGCAGGAGATCGGTATTTCGCAGGCACAGGTATCGCGGCTTGAAAAGGCCGCAATCGCCCGCATCAAGGAGCAGCTTTAGGGAAGCTGACGAAATGGGTATCGAGCTGTTCAAGGGCGGGTTTGCCGTTGAAGGCCTCAGTCAGACGTGCCTCCAGCGCAGAAAGCAGATTGGTTTTAATATCGAACAGCAGGGTGACCTTCTCGCCGAAATCGCTGCCGGCATCAACGGTATCAAATTCCGGCAGCAGATAGCTGACCTTGCCGTAGCTGCCGTAGTCGATCGCATAGCGGATGCGGTACGCCTCGCAGTAATGGAGCATTTCGGCGCTTTGCACAGCCTGAGCCGCCGCGGAGGAATATGCGCGGGCAAGGCCGCTTGCACCGAGCAGCACGCCGCCGAAGTAGCGCGTCACGACGCAGCAGACGTCCGTGAGTCCGGCCTTTTCGAGAACACTGAGCACCGGAACGCCGCCGGTTCCCTGCGGTTCGCCGTCATCGCTGTAGCGGGAGAGCCCGCCCGCGCGGATGCGGAAAGCCCAGACATGATGTCTGGCCTTATGGTGCTTTGCCCGGACGGCATCAGCAGCGGCGAGAGCCGCTTGAGCCGTCTGCACAGGAAAAAGCTGTGCGATAAACTCCGAGCGTTTTTCCGTAAGGCTTTGCTCGCAGGCTGCTGCGATCGTGGTGAATTCAGTCATTTCGGTTCTCCTCAGAATACGGCAGGAGGCAGGGCCTGTATGCAGACCCCGCCTTCGCGTTTCATTTTCCTGTATAGATTCGGGGGGGCATGCAGCCTTTCCGGCATCCTGCACCCCGGATTCATCGCAATCAGCCCCGGCCCGCAGCATACACTGCATACCGATTGCGGGAACGGCGTGTCCGGCGCGGTGAAACCGGCATCCGGAAGACCGTGCGGAAATAGACCGCGCTCAGCAGAAGCATCAGCAGCAGAGATGTCCTGCTTGCGGAGGCTCTGTTTCCGAGATCAAACGCAATCGCGAGGACGCCGGCGGCACAGAGGAATATCTGCATGGAGCGCCTGTCATTTGAAGCGCGCAGCACCCAGGCGGCCGCGGCGGCAGGAAGCAGCATCAGAGCGCCGAAATACAGCAGGCTGTGATTGAGAAAGCCGCCCGTCATATGCGAAAAAACGCAGTACCCGAACAGCACCGGCGTCAGCATGCAGAGCATCAGCAGCGAGGCATGCAGCCCGCAGCGGGAATGCAGCGAAACGACGGTACCGAGCACGATCCAGAAAAACAGGCCGAAGCTGACTGACCCGAATGCGGAAAGCAGTCCGCCGCGGCAGTTCCATGCTGCGGTCTCCCCGGCCTGCACAGCAAAGCCGAGGAATCCGCCGGCAAATGCAGCGAGCACAAAGCCGGCGATCAGGCGCGAATGATTTTTCAGATATCTCATGTATTTCACGGTGAATCCCTCCTTTGTGCATACTATAGCACAGAAAAGCCGCAAAAGCAAGGGCTTTTCGCGATTCATCAGGGATTCTTCAGAATCATTCATCCGCGCTTCATCTTTTCTTCATGAAGCGGCCTGACAGGCCTTATGTCGTGGTAAGGCGGAGGACCAGATACACCGCAAACGCGACCCACGCGACGATATTGAGCGTGCTTGCAGCGGTGGGCTTATCCTTTCTGTAGACGCAATACATAATCCAGCCTGCAAGCGGAATGAGCGCCGCGAGAATGATCTCTCCGGCATTGGCCTTCCGGTCAGTATTCATATTCATATAAACGCCCGGATACCCCTGCTGCGGATACTGGGGGTAGCCCTGCTGGGGGTAGCCCTGCTGCGGGTAACCCTGCTGCGGATAACCCTGCTGCGGGTAACCCTGCTGCGGATAGCCCTGCTGGGGATAGCCGTCCTGCGGATAGTATCCCTGCTGCATCTGCTGCGCACCGCAGCCCGGACAGACGGCAGAACCGTCGGGCACCTGTGTTCCGCAATATAAGCAATTATTCATCAATCATCATCCTTTCTCATTTTACCATACCGATCATGGCCTTATAGTCCGCATCTGCGGGGCTGATTGCCCGCTGTGCCAGTCCGTAGACTGATGTTGCGCGCGCCTCCAGATCGGAGCAGGCTTTGCAGCTCTCATTGAGGTCGGCGAGCTTGGCAAGCGATGTCGCATAGGGCAGCGTTGTGCCGGCATTCTTTGCCGCGTTCAGAATATCGCGTCCGCGCTCATTCAGCGCAAGAATTCTGCCGTAAGGGGGCGGATTCTGCGTATCCTCCGGCCGGATGCCGATGAGCAGCGTCAGCAGGATGCGGCGGATGCGCGCCATGGGATACCGCTTGCTTTTGATATTCAGCAGCAGGGATTCGAGCGAAGTTTCGTTCCGCGCAGACAGAATTTTGTTTTCGAGGCCGTGCCCGACCTCCGGCAGACCGGCAATTTCCTCTGCAGTTGCCATGCGCAGCTTATACAGCAGCACGCGCTCCAGATTCTCAAAGCGTGCCGTCATGCCGGTCGCGGCGCATGCACTGATCGCATCGGCGGAGGTATCCGGAACAAGGTCATCGAAATCGCCGCTCTGGCTTTCCATGAGCTGCCGGATCAGCGATGCGCTTGCGATTTTGCCGGAGGGAATGGTCGCATCATGCGCCTCATTCCGCTTGACCGTAAACGGCTGAATCTTCAGCTTGACCGCGACCATCGCCTTGAGGTATTCGATTGCGAGCACATTGTTCGGGGAGCTGAACAGCATCCCGATCTCGTCGCCGTAGGTCTGCCGGATGAGAATTTGCAGAGCCTTTGGGTAAGAGTTGCCGAGCTTCATCAGGTCTTCGAGTTCCGGACGCTTCGCGCAGGCATAGGTCGCCTTGACCGCCGCCGAAAGCAGTCCCAGATCGCCGCATTCGCTCCCGAAGGAAAGCTCATCGACGCAGCCGAGGCCCTTCAGAATATACATTGCGCCCATGGCATAAGTCTCGGCGGCGCTGAGCGCATACGCGACCGGCAGCTCAATGACCAGATCGGCGCCGCAGCGCACCGCCGCCTTGGCACGTTCAAATTTGTTAATCACAGCAACGTCGCCGCGCTGCACGAAATTTCCGCTCATAATCGCAACGATATGCGTTGCACCGTTTCTGCGCGTCTGCTCAATGTGGTAGAGGTGTCCGTTGTGAAATGGGTTGTATTCACAGATGATTCCGCTGATTTTCATTATATGCTGCCTCCTTGTTTCGTCCTTTTCGCCGGATTCTGAAAAAATTGGGAAACCCCCTTGCAAGATGCAGAAATATCGTGTATAATAAAAGGTGCGGCGGCTGACTGTCCGACCGGGCAGTGAGCCGGTATCTATCTTTATCTATTCGGAAAGGAAGTAGTTTTATGTTAATTTTAGTCGTCAACGCAGGCAGCTCCTCGCTGAAGTATCAGCTCATCGACATGAAGGATGAGAGCGTGCTCGCAAAGGGCAACTGCGACCGCATCGGCATCGACGGACATGTTTCGCACAAGACTGCCGACGGCAGAACAGTTGATGCAGACTGCGATTTCCCGACGCATACCGAGGCATTTGAAAAGCTCGTCGAGGTTCTGACAACCGGCGATGCAGCCGTCATCAAATCCATGAGCGAAATTTCCGCTGTCGGTCACCGCATCGTTCAGGGTGCAGAGGTCTTTGACCGTCCCTGCCTCGTGACCCCGGAGGTCATCGACAAGATTGACGAGCTGCGCGAGCTGGCACCGGTTCACAACCATGCACACGCGCTGGCGCTCCGTGCCTGCACCGCCGTCATTCCGAAGACTACACCGCAGGTTGTTGTCTTTGATACCGCATTCCACCAGACCATGCCGCCCAAGGCGTTCATGTTTGCGCTGCCCTATGAAGACTATGAGCAGTATCATGTCCGCAAGTACGGCTTCCACGGCACCTCGCACCGCTTTGTTTCCGCTGCGCTCGCAGAGGCAATGGGCAGAGATATCAAGGATCTGAAGATTGTTTCCTGCCACCTCGGCAACGGCTCCTCGATCACGGCTGTTCAGGGCGGCAAATGCATCGACACCTCAATGGGCTTCACCCCGCTTGACGGCATCCTGATGGGCACCCGCTGCGGCGCCGTTGACCCTTCCGCCGTAACATTTGTTGCGGACAAGCATCACTTCACGCCGGACGAGATGAGCCAGTACATGAACAAGAAATCGGGCTTCCTCGGAGTTTCGGGCATTTCGTCGGATAACCGTGAGATCACTGCCGCTGCTGCAAAGGGCGACAAGCGCGCAATCCTTGCAAGCGAGATGCTCGCATATGAGATTCAGCGCTACATCGGCGCATACACCGCTGCAATGAACGGCGTGGATGCAGTTCTGTTTACCGGCGGCATCGGCGAAAACTCATGGGAGGTTCGTGAGCGCGTCTGCGAAAACATGACATATTTCGGCATTGAGATCGACAAGGAGCTCAACAAGGCGACCAAGGGCAAGCTCGCAAAGATTTCCAAGGAAGGCACCAAGACAGAGGTCTGGGTCGTTCCGACGAATGAGGAGCTGCTGATCGCACGCGATACGCTTGCACTGATATCCAAGTAATCAAACCGAAAAATTCTGCTCCCTGTATATATTATAACACGAACGGGCAGGAAATGCAAGAAACAAGCGCATGGAGTTTTGCACAAAAATAAAGAGAATTTTTTGGAAGGTTAATGTGTGGAAAACTGAGAGGAGATGAGCAGACGATGGCAAAAAAAATGTATGACCGGATCCGCGGTTTTTTCGATCCGATCGAGGAGGATGACGATACGGAATTCAAGCTGCCGCTTGACGACAGCGTGAAGCTGCACCGCCCGATGGGAACGGTGCGGCGGGTGCAGCACAGCTTCAAAACGGTGAAGGGCCGCCGCAACGGAGCGCCCGTTCCGGCAGTGCTCCCGCTCGACGATGAATCGCGCGCGCTGCTGGAGATTGCGAAGGCAGAGCGCGGCAAGGCCTATGCGCAGTATTCCGGCTTTTCGGTCGGCGCGGCGCTGGTCGCGGAATCGGGGCAGGTCTATCTGGGGTGCAATATCGAGAATGCATCGTACCCGGCAGGCATCTGTGCGGAGCGGTCTGCATTCTGTGCGGCGATTTCGGCCGGCGAGCGGCATTTTTCCGCGCTCGCAATCTGCGGCGGCGATGACCGCGTTCCCTGTTATCCCTGCGGCATCTGCCGGCAGGTCATGGCAGAATTCTGTACGCCGGATTTCCCGGTCATTCTGGCAGACGGCGTGTATCCGCTTGCGGTGCTGATGCCGCATGCCTTTTCCCTTTGATGCATTTCCCGGCGGCACGGCGGGCGCGGCAATTTTACCGGAGGCCCGCTGTGCGGCGCCGGACAGCAACGGTGCGCAATCACACTGCGGCGTGCTGTTCTGTGTATTCGCAGAAGCCTGTGAATGCAGAGAACAGCAGACCGCTGAATTCACTCAACGAAGGAGCTTTTCATGCAAAGGCTAAGAGCATTATCCCTGCTGGCCGCGCTGCTGACCCTGCTGCTCTGCTGCACGGGCTGCGGAAGCGGCGAAAATCCCAATGCCGGAGCCGGACATTCGTTTTCGTATACACTGGTCGGAAATCCTGATACACTTGACCCGCAGCTTGCGCAGAATGCCTCTGCCAAGACCGTTCTCGCCAATCTGTTTGAGGGACTGATGACCCTTGCGCCGGACGGCAGCCTGCAAAACGGCGTCGCCAAATCCTATACCGTTTCAGACGACGGCCTGCAATATCAGTTCAAGCTGCGCGAGGACTGCTACTGGTATAATGCAGCCGACAGCAGCAAGGGCTTCGGCAGCGCTGAAAAGGTGCAGGTCACGGCGCATGATTTTGTGTTCGCATTTCAGCGGCTGTTCGATCCGGTCTATGCTTCCCCGCTGCGGGAGGCGTTTTACTGCATCAAATATGCGAAATATGCCTCCGACGGCTGGACCTCGCCGCAGAAGATCGGCGTCACCGCAAGCAGCGACTTCGAGCTGGAATTCACACTGGATTATCCCAATGCAGGCTTTCTGCTGCTGCTGACCACAACCGCAGCACTGCCCTGCAATCAGACCTATTTCAACAGCACCAAGGGACGCTACGGGCTCGATGAAATGTCGGTCATCGGAAACGGCAGCTTTGCAATGCAGCGCTGGCTCTATGACCCATACGGCAAATACAATGTCATTCAGCTTGTGCGCAACCCGCTCAATCACGCGGTACACCGTGTTTATCCCGCCGACCTCAGCTTCTATATCGAGGAAACGGATGCCGATGCGGCGAGAATCTTCACGGAGGGCTCCGCAGACTGCTATGTCAGCACGCAGAATACGCTGCTGCACCATGCCGATTACCATGCGCAGGGCGCGTACAGCATGACGCTCGGACTGATTGTCAATCCGGAATCGCAGTTTGCCGAGCCGAATATTCTTTCGGCAATGAACCTGACCCTTGACCGCTCGAAGCTGAAGCTTTCGGGCGATGATATCCGCACTGCCTCCGGCATTCTGCCGCCGGCGGTCACGCTGCTGAACAAAAGCTGCCGGGAGCTGATCGCGGACGGCGCCTATCAGCGCTATGATCTGGAGGAGGCCGACCGCCTCTATCACAAGGGACTGCGCAAGCTCAGAATTCCGGAGCTGAATGCGGGCAGAGTGCTCTGCTGCGCCGGCATGATGGACTATGAAGCGCTGCGGCAGGTGCTCAATGAGTGGGAATCCGAGCTCGATCTGCATTTCACGATCGAGGAGGTCACGGAAAAGGAATATGAGACCCGCCTTGCTGCCAAGGACTATGCGCTCGCACTCTACGCCGTTACCGGGCCGAATCACGATGCATCGTCAGTCTTTTCGGAGCTGCTCGCGGATAAAAACTTCACCTGTGCCAATGCCGCAGAGGTGCGGACACTCATGGAGCAGGCTGCCTCCGCCGGAAACCGCAATGACTGCGTGAACATCTACAGACAGGCAGAGGAGGCAATCCTTGCCGATCACTGCTTCATTCCGCTGTTTTATAAGCAGCGCTATCTGATCTGCAAAAAAGGCATTGAGGATGTCGCCTTCAACCCGTTCAGCGGGCAGGTGCAGTTCACAGAGGCGAAATATCTCAGTGAATAGACAAAATAGACAGGAGGCTGCAACTGCATGAGCTTAAGGAATATCTGCGGGAATTCAATCTTGCTTCCATGACGCTGCGGCTGCTGCTCGCTCATGTCGAGCACACGCAGGGCGTGCTTTCGGTTGAATGCGTCGATATCTGAAACCCTCACGGAGCACCGGTGCGGTGCTCCGTTTCTGTTTGCCTATAGGTAATGAGGCGCCGGCTCTGTTTATGTATTTTTCAAGCTCCCAGAATGCACCCTGCGTTGGCGCGGATGACCTGAACGCATCACTAACAATTAGCGCGATCAGCAGACACCCGTCATCTCATTGCTGCCAAAAGGTTCCCTTTCCCGGCGGTACTTTGGCATCATAGCATCCTCTTATACACGGGTACAATTCGGCGGGATTTTGCATGTTTGCGTGCAAAGTATTTGATTTAAGTAATTGATTTCTCTGTTTTGCACAATGGCGATGTCTCTTTGCTGTGTTGTGTATGGATGTTTTGACGGTTGCTTTTGTCATTTGGCTCAAAATATGGGACACAGCAAACGATTGAGAAGCTGCGATCAGCAGCGTGTATTTGGAAACTTGGGAGAATGAGCCTGACCGTGCCTTTAGCAAAATGCCAGCGGGGGCTCCCCGCGGCGCAAATGCGAGGGGAAGAACCACAAGGAGAGGGAAGATC
>JAFXZM010000055.1 GCA_017541275.1 Oscillospiraceae bacterium
ATGTTGTTGTTTGCGATGTAGGACTTGACGGAAGCGGGGAGATGCTCGTCGAGCTCAGCGGCGTCCCATGCGCAGTCGAGCATGAACGTGCCGCCCGGCTTTACGTCGGAGACGATGTCGTACTTGCCGATGTACGCCTGGTTGTGACAAGCGACGAAGTCCGCCTTCGTGATGTAGTACGGGCTCTTTATCGGCTTGTCGCCGAAACGCAGGTGAGAGATCGTGACGCCGCCCGTCTTCTTCGAGTCGTACTGGAAGTATGCCTGAACATACTTGTCAGTATGGTCGCCGATGATCTTGATGGAGTCCTTGTTTGCGCCGACTGTGCCGTCGCCGCCGAGGCCCCAGAACTTGCACTCGATTGTACCCTCAGCAGCGGTATTCGGAGCATCCTCCTCTGCGAGCGAGAGGTTGGTGACATCGTCCACGATACCGATGGTGAACTGCTGCTTCGGCTCAGCCTTTGCCAGCTCTGCATAGACTGCAAAAACGGATGCAGGCGGTGTATCCTTGGAGCCCAGACCGTAGCGGCCGCCGATGACCTTGATGCCGGTTCTGCCGGTCACGTTCAGTGCAGCGACAACGTCGAGGTAGAGCGGCTCACCGAGGGAGCCCGGCTCCTTGGTTCTGTCGAGGACAGCGATCGTCTTTGCAGACGCCGGAATCGCCTCGACGAGCTTTTCAGCGGAGAACGGACGGAACAGGCGAACCTTGACGATACCGACCTTTTCGCCCTTCTTGTTCAGGTAGTCGATGACCTCCTCAGCAACGTCGCAGATCGAGCCCATTGCAACGATCACGCGGTCTGCATCGGCAGCACCGTAGTAGTTGAACAGCTTGTAATCCGTACCGAGCTTCTCGTTGACCTTGCCCATGTACTCCTCGACGATTGCCGGAACAGCATTGTAGTAGGAGTTACATGCCTCGCGGTGCTGGAAGAAGATATCGCCGTTTTCGTGGGAACCGCGCATGGTCGGGGTTTCCGGATTCAGGGCGCGCTCACGGAATGCCTTGACAGCATCCATATCGCACATTTCCTTCAGATCCTCATAATCCCAGATCGAGATCTTCTGAATCTCATGAGAGGTGCGGAATCCGTCGAAGAAGTTGATAAACGGCACTCTGGACTTGATCGAAGCCAGATGTGCGACGGCAGCGAGATCCATGACCTCCTGCGGGTTGGTTTCTGCGAGCATTGCAAAGCCGGTCTGGCGGCATGCATAGACGTCAGAGTGGTCGCCGAAGATGTTGAGCGCGTGGGAAGCGACGCAGCGTGCAGATACATGGAACACGCAGGGCAGCAGCTCGCCGGCGATCTTGTACATATTCGGAATCATCAGGAGCAGACCCTGGGAAGCGGTGTAGGTGGTGGTCAGCGCACCGGCATTCAGGGAGCCGTGGACTGTACCGGCCGCACCAGCCTCAGACTGCATCTCCTCGACCTTGACGGTCGTACCGAAGATGTTTTTGACGCCCTGAGCCGACCACTGGTCAACATAGTCTGCCATCGGGCTGGAAGGCGTGATCGGATAGATACCGGCGACTTCCGTGAAGGCGTAGGACACATATGCCGCAGCATTGTTGCCGTCCATCGTCTTCTTCTTACGAACGATAGCCATAAGAATGTACCTCCATTTAGAATAGTAGATTTGTATAGAGCTGAGATTCCGCGCCGTACAAGGGGAAAAACCGCCGTTGCGCAACGGTGCAGAGTTTCGCCTATTTATTATACCATAAATACGCGAAATTGTAAAGCAGTTTCCTTAAATTTCAATGATATTACACGAATCGCGCGGATGCAATGCGGTTCGCGCCTGCCTGCACTGACAAATATGCAAATTTTGATAGACCAAAATTGTTCAAAATCACGAAAATTTCTCGATTCCCCCGAAAAAATGAAAAAACGGTTGACTGTTTGGCCTGTTTGGTGTATAATAAAAGCGGTGAAATAATGTAATGTTATTTTCACTCGTTTTGTTGTCTCCTTTCTTTTGTTCTACACATTTTGATTTGACCTCATTTTATTTCCGCAGCAGAGCATTATGCTCTGCTTTTTTTATCGTCTTACAGGCCGGACACTGACCGACAAAAGGAACCGTCAATATGAAAGAGAACACCAAAAAGAAGCTGCGGAGCCTCTGGCGCGCTGTCTCAAACCCGCACCTGCTGATCTCAGTCGGCCTCGCATGGTTCATCACGAACGGCTGGTCATACTGCTTCTTCGGCTTCGGCATGTACTTCGGCATCAAGTGGATGTACCGCATCGGGGCATTCTGGATGGGCATGCTCTGGCTGCCGGGCACGCCGGAAAAGCTGGTGACATTCATTATCGCGATCTGGCTGCTCGAACGGCTCTTTCCCGATGACACCCGCACGCTCGCGAAAATCAAGAAAAAACGCCGCGAGGTGCATGAGGCGACGAAGCTCGAATTTGAAAAAATCCGTGCGAAATTCAGCAAAAAAAAGCGCAGAAATGATGCTGCGGAGGAAGTGCGCCCGGAGGATACCGCTTCGGCAGAACCCTCCGAACCGGAGCAGAAGGACTCTGAGCAGGATACATAATACAATCAGACGGAGGCTTTGCGAATCTGCAAAGTCTCCGTTTTCTGCCGCAGCAGCAGCATTTGCCTCCGGCGGATTGACAGCGGGGTCACTGCACCGCAGATACATCATAAAAAGCAAATGCCGCCGCCGGGCTTTTTCTGCGCAAAAGTCTTGCATTTTTTGAGAAAATATGGTATACTATCTTTGTATATTTTCATGTGCAAAGGACGGTGACGCGGATTGGGCTGGGCAATATTTCTGAGCATTCTGTTTGTCCTGTGCGTAATCTTTCTGCTCCCGATCCGGGTCAAGGCATCCTTCGGCGGCGGAAAATGGTCTGTCGCTGTGTATTATGCATTCATCCGCGTGTTCCGGAAGGAGTCGGCTCCGCCGCCCCCGCCGCCGGAGGTTCCCCCGAAGCCGGAGAATGTCACGCTGTTTGAGCCGGGGGTCGATCCCCCGCCTGAATCGGTTCCGCTTCAGGCAGAGGGCGAAGCGCCTGCTGTAATTCAGCCCGGTGCAAAGCCCGAAAAGCCGGAGCAGCCCGAAAAACCGAAATCAGATAAAAAGGACGAAAAAAAAGCCAAAAAGGAAGAGAAAAAACGCAGGAAGGAAAAAAAGAAAAAGGAAAAAGAAGAAGCCGCTGCCGCCGAACACGCTGCGGAAACGGACAAGCCCGATGCGCAGACGGAGGACGATCCGAAAAAAAAGAAGAAAAAGCCCGGCTTTTTCAAGCGGCTCAAGCCGCATTCCCTGCACGATATTCTCGGGCTCGTCAAGGACGGCTTTGCCTCGCTGACACCCGCTGTGCGGTTTCTGCTGCGGCATTTCCACTTCCGGCATGTGAAGGTCTATGCGGCAATCGCCTCGGATGACCCGGCCAATACCGCAACCCTCTACGGCAAAATCTGTGCGGCTGCATTCAATCTGCTTGCACAGCTTCAGCGCCTGTTCGATTTCCAGACCGATGAATTCCGCATTCTCGCGGATTTCTACGGCGAAAAACCCGATTACCGCGGCTCTCTGGAGCTGCGCGTTTCTCCGGCAGCCCTGATCCTCACTGTGCTGATTCTCGGCTGCAAATTCCTCTGGCGCACATGGCGCCGGTTCCGGCGTGAGGATAAGGAGGAAAAACGCCGCGAAAAGGAATCCGCACCGCTGCCTGCTGCGCAGCCGCAGCAGAGCTGAACAGACTGTACCCAAATCTTCTCAAATTCAAATATCTTTATCTCAGGAGGAAACTATCATGAGCGAACGCAACAACGAGCATCCGGTTCAGGAAACACTGCGCGTCACAATGGATGAGATTCGCGGCATGGTCGATGCGAATACGATCATCGGCCGTCCGATCCAGTGCAGCAACGACACAACCGTCATTCCGATCTCCAAGGTATCCTTCGGCTTTGCATCCGGCGGCTCCGATCTGCCGACCAAGGTCGCAAAGGATATGTTCGGCGGCGGCGGCGGCGCAGGTGTGTCGATCTCTCCGATCGCATTCCTCGTCATCATGCCGAATGACGTCAAGCTGCTCCAGCTTTCCGTCAATGCCTCTACACCGAACGCTATCGTCAATATGGTGCCGGATGTCATGGATAAGGTGACCGGCTTCCTCGCAGAGCGTCAGGAGAAAAAGGCAAAGGCTGCGGCTGAGGCCGAGTAACCCCGCTGCACCTGTTTTTGTATCACCGTTCAGGGAGACAATATGGAAAAAATCAGAATACAGAAAATTCTTTCCGATGCGGGCTACTGCTCGCGCCGGAAGGCCGAAGCGCTGATTCAGGCGGGCAAGGTCAAATGCAACGGACATCCGGTGCGGCTCGGCGACAAGGCCCTCCCGACCGACCTGCTGACCGTCGGCGGCGAGCGGGTGTATATCCCGAAGAAAAAAGAATTCCGCTATATCATGCTCAACAAGCCGCGCGGGTATGTCACCACGCTCGCGGATGAGCAGGGACGCCGCTGCGTCACAGAGCTTCTGGAAGGCGTTGATACGCGGGTATATCCCGTCGGGCGGCTCGACCGCAACTCCGAAGGTCTGCTGCTCTTTACCAATGACGGCGCCTTCGCAAACGGCATCATGCACCCCTCGCGGGAGGTGTCGAAAACCTACCGCGTAACCGTGCGCCCGCCGGTCTCGGAGGAACAGCTTGCGCAGATGTCAGTCGGCGTGAAGCTCGATGACGGCTTTGTCACAGCGCCCGCGAATATCGTCACGCAGGTAACCGAGCCGACCCGCGTTGTGCTCATGGTGACGATTCATGAGGGAAAAAAGCGCGAGATCCGCAGAATGTGTGAGGCTGTCGGGCTCGAAGTCGCCCGTCTGCGCCGCATCAGCATCGGGCCGGTGAAGCTCGGCATGCTCAAGCCCGGCGAGTGGCGTGAGCTCACAACCGAGGAGCTCCGCGCACTCCGCACCGCGATCGGAAAGTAAATATCAGCAAACAGCGGACAGGCGCTTCGTGCGCCTGTCCGCTTCAGTCTGTCGAAAAGTGTTTCCGACGGATTCAAATGGGGGCTGCTCCCGCGCTGCGCTGTGTCGAGTTTGCATCGCAAACATCGAGCCCCCAGACCCCGATATTATATTTTAAAGAACGCATCAGCATCATTGGGATATACATTGGGATTCCAAAGGGACAGTGTCCCTTTGGCGGGGTATGGGGCAGCGCCCCATTTATAATCATCACGTAGCGATACCATTTTTCACAAGCTGAGCCGCCCCGCACGGAACAACCCGTGCGGGGCGGCTGTATCGTTATAGATTCTTCGGCGGAACATCCGGTGTTTCCGCGATTTCCTCCAGCAGAAAGAGCTGCTGAACATACTGACTGTCCGGAACCTCCTGTTCCTCGGCAATATCTGCATTGATCTGAGCCGGGTCGAGCTTCAAGCCGACCTTCATCTCCAGATATTCCGCATCCATTTCCCCGGCGCGCACGCGCTCCTCCAGCTTCCGGATGACAACCGTGCGCAGAAGCTCATAGACAACCGCGAATGCCGGCACACCGATAATCAGGCCGATGATGCCGAACAGCCCGCCGCCGAGCATACAGGCAAACAGCTCCCAGAAGGCCGGCAGCCCGATCGACTGCCCGACAATTCGCGGATCGAGAATATTCGCGTCAAACTGCTGCAATGCCACGACAAAAATGACGAAATACAGCGCCTTTGTCGGGCTTTCCATTAAAATCAGCAGCGAGCAGGGGATCGCGCCGATCACCGGCCCGAAATACGGAATGATATTCGTCACGCCGATGATAACCGCGATCAGCGTAGTATACGGCGCACCAATGATCGTGATGCCGATGAAGCAGAGCAGACCGATAATAAATGAGTCGATCAGCTTGCCGAGCACCGCCGTGCTGAAGGTCTTGTTCACCTTGAATAACTGGTCGTCGATTGCCTCGGCGGTCTTGCGCTTGCAGACCGCATAAAGCACCTGCTTCCACTGCCGGATGAACCGCTCCTTGCTGATGAGCATATAAACCGTCACAATAAAGCCGACAACCGTTGTATACAGGAAACCGAAGGTTCCCGCTGCGCCGGAGGCAATGGCCGAGAGCACGCGCTGCGTCACATCCACGGTGTCAACCTTGCCCATGCCCAGATCGGAAGCCGAAAACCGGTCGCTGAGCTGCCGCAGATAGGTCGTGAGCGTATTGTCATTATGCAGCAGATGCTGCGCCTTTTCCGTAATCACACTCACATAATGCGGGAGCTTGTCCAGCATCGTCGAAACACCGGTCACAACCTGCGAAAAGACTGCGGCGACCAGTGCTGTCAGCGAACCGACAAACAGCAGCACCGCCAGAAATGAGCCGAGCACCCGCGGAACATTCGTGAGCTTCGGGCGCTTTTTGATTAAGCCGCCCATGAGTTTGCGGAAGCGCTTTTCGAGCCATGTCGCAACCGGATTCAGTAAATACGCAAACACCATGCCGACAATCACTGGGCTCATCGCCGAAAGCAGCCTGCGCAGAAACCCGATCACCTCCGAGAGATGAATCAGGCTGAATGCAACGCAGATGCACCCGCTGAGAACCAGAAACAGATTGATCGGCCGCATCTGCGAGACCATAATCGGCTCGCGGTGCTTTCGTTTGATCGCCATGCCTTCAGCCCTCCTTTCTGCCGTTTCCTGTACCATCGACCGGGCAGGATCATTCCGCCTGCTCCGTGTCATCCTCGGCTCCGCCGAGATCGAAGCCGTAGGTACTTCTGCCGTGTGCATCGACCTGCCCCTCAGCATTGCCGCTGCCGGATTCTTCATCATCCGGGTCATCAGGTTCCGCGCCGTCCTCTGCGTCATCCTCTGCACGGAAGCCGTAGCTGCGGTCATAGGGGTCTCCCTCCGCATCATCGTCTTCGATCATGCTGCGGTAATTCGGATCGGTGATCTCCCCGTCCTTCGGCGCATCGTCTTCGAGCTCGCTCTCGGCGGCTCTGTCCTCTGCACGCCTGCGGCGGAAATACACGATTGCCAGCGCCAGCAGAATCACTGCACCGGCAGCGATGCAAACCGTCATCACGAAGGTTGTGTCAACGCCATCCTGATCGAATTTCACACCGCTTTCTTTGGCATAGGTTTTCGCGGCAGTCTTAGGCTTGCCGTGAATTGTAAAGTCCTCCATTACGGAACAGACCGGCTCACCGCTGTCTAAAAAGGAATCAACATTAAATCCGAATGCATTTTTGCCGATTGTTTTGACGGTTTCCGGAATTGTGACCTCCTTCATGGCTTTGCAGCCGGCGAACGCATAGTCGCCGATTGTCTCGACCGAAGCAGGCAGCTCTATGCCGGTCAGCGCATCGCATCGCATAAACGCACAGGGGCCGATCGTATTCAGCGCATCCGGCAGATCAAAGACCTCGAGCTTCTGGCAGTCTGCGAAGGCGTTGGAAGGAATCACCTTCAGATTATCCGGGCAGTTCACCTTTGTCAGTGCGTGATTGCTGGAAAACGCCGCATCGCCGATCTCCGTGACCGACTCCGGAATTGTCAGCGACTCCATTTTCAGTATGCCGACCATCGCATAGGTCGCGACTCTGGTGACGTTCTCCGGAATGCTGTATGCGGTATCGCTCCGGCCTGCGGGATAAAGCAGCAGGGTTTCACCGGATTTATCATACAGCACGCCGTTTTCGTCATTTTTATAATACGGGCTGTCCGCCGCGACCTGATACCGCTGAAGCGCCGGGCAGGTCACGACAGCCGGCTCTGCAATGCTCTGCACAGAGGCCGGAATATTCAGCTCCTGCAGGACAAGGCAGTTCCAGAAGCAGGCCATGCCGATGGATTCCAGCCCCTCCGGCAGCGTAACCGATTCCAGCAGCGCCGTGCCGAGAAATGTATTTTCGTACAGTGCCTTTACATTCTTCGGAACGGTGAACTCCGTCAGTGAGCTGCAATAGCTGAAAGCGCTCGGCCCGATCTCCGTGACGGAATCCGGCAGCTTCAGCTCGGTGAGCGAGGTGCAGTATGCAAATGCATATGCACCGACAGTTTCCAGCGTATCCGGCAGCTTCAGATCGGTGAGCGAGGTGCAGCCTGCAAAAGCGCCGTCTCCCAGCACAGTCACCGGCGCGTCGATCGTCAGTGTTTTGAGCGACTCGCAGGAGGAAAAAGCATTGTCACCGATCTCCAGAATCGGATAGCCGTCAATATTGCTTTGGACATGCAGCATGGTCGTACTGCCGTCAACGGCTGTAATACGCACGCCGCCGGAGATTTTTTCATACGTGCAGGTGCCGTCATCAAAGGTCTCGCCCACGGCCGATGCCGTAAACCCGGCCGGCAGCGTACTGAGCAGCATCGCCGCAGCCAGCATGCCGGACAGGCCGCTGAGCCGCCGCATCCCGCTTGTTTTACGCATCTTCTTCCTCCTCATCGGCTGTCTTTGTCTGGTTTTCCGGCTTTTTTTCCGATGTCTGCTGCTTTTCCGGTTCCTTTTTTCCGCTGCGCAGTGCAATCACTGCAATCAGCGCAAGCAGCACGCCGCAGCAGCTCAGCCCGATGATCTTCACGGTCTTGCTGCCGCCTTCATCCGATTCGTCCGCACTGTCGGCAGACTGCGGCTCCTCCGCCTTGCTGCTGTCATCCTCACTGCTGTCCGAGGTTTCCGGCGTATCGAATTCCGCTTCCTCAAATTTGAAATTGTTGCCTTCATCAGTATCCGTCGCATAGCGCTCGGCATCGCTGCCCTTCCGGCCGCGGACGATAAAGTTTTCATCCGCAATCAGCTCCTCCAGCGCAGAATGATAGCTCCAGCCGAATGAAGTCGCACCGACATTCGTGACCGAGGGCGGAATGGTGATTTCCTTGAGCTGCGTATTGCAGAACGCCTGCTCGCCGACTGAGGTCAGCGTGGAGGGCAGCGTCAGGGATTCGATCGGCGCATTGGTAAATGCACCCGCACCGATCGTCTGAAGTCCCTCATTCAGCTTCACATCGCTCAGCCGCGTGCAGCCGTTGAAGGCGAAATCGGCAATTTCCGTCAGGCTTTCCGGTGTTTCGACCGCACGCAGGTCAATGCATTCTGCAAAAGCCGAATTCCCGATATATTCCAGCGTAGACGGGAATTTAACGGAACGGAGCGTCCGGCAGCATGTAAAAGCAGAGCTGCCGATTCCGACAAGGCCCTCCTCCAGGGTGACGTCAGTCGGATCCGTACCGATCGGATAGCGCAGAAGCAGCATGCCGCCGTCCGAATAAAGCACGCCGTCCCGGCTGTTCAGAAACGGATTGTCTGCATCGACCTCATAGCGCTCAATATTGACGCATTCCGCAAAGGCATACTTGCCGATGCCGGTAAGGAATTCCGGCAGCTTGACGCTCTTCAGGCTGCCGTTGCCGACAAAGGCACGGTCCCCGAGCTGCACCACAGGCAGGCCGTCCAGCTCCGCAGGAATGACAAGGTCTGTGTCGGTTCCCTCATATTTTTCGATACAGGCGGCTTTTTCGTCTTCGTCATCCTCATTGTACAGCACGGAATAGGTATAGTCGCCGCTGACAGCAGTGACCTTTTCCTGTCCCGCCTCTGAGCTTTCCTCCTCGGCAAAGACTGCCGCCGCAGAACATCCCGCGGTGATGAGTACAGCGGCACAGAGCGCGCCGGCCCGCAGCAAAGCATGCAGTTTCATAGCATTTCTCCTGTTTCATGATAGTTTTTCAAAGAAAAAAGGGCGAAAACAGGGCATAGCGACCCCTTGTTTCCGCCCCTTTCCGCAAACACAGCGTCCCCGCGCCGTGTTCACAGTAATCCTCTGATATTTCCCCTTTTTCTGCTTTTGCATCCCCATTATATCATATAATGCAGGAAAGTGCAATGGGAGCAGTATAATAAATCAACAGTTTTTGCATCATGGGAGCAAAACCGGAGCCGGGCACTGCCCGGTTATATCATATTATGCCGAAAAGTGCAATGGGGGCGGTAAAATAGAATCAACAGTTTCGCTTCATTGGCGCAAAACCGGAGGCCGGCACTGCCGGCTCAGAAATTAGAACCGTTCCAGCCCCAGTTCTCCGTGCTCCAATAGCTGACATAGATCCGGTCGGACGGGATCGCAAGCGTATCGGTCAGGATGCCGGTGATATGTGCGGTCAGCGTATCGAGCGCATTGCCCGACGCAGAGCCGTAAATGCTGACGGAGACCATCGCGGCCGGCGCATCGGAGCCCTTGAAATACAGGCTGCTGCCCCCTTCGAGACCGACCATGAGCCAGCCTTCGGATTTGCCCGGAATTGCGGTGATCGCGGTGCCAAGCTGAGATTTGATTGTTTCCGCCTGTTCTGCGGAGATCGTCTGATTGGTTTTCACATTGATAAACGGCATAAGAAGCCCTCCTCTGAATTTATGTTTCGCAGCGGAGCCGGATACAGTTATTCGCTGATTCTCCTGCACTCCATATAGTAGCGCTTATCTGCTGCATGACCCATTGAGAAGGTCTTGCGGGGCAGTGCGCCGTCCTTGATGACAGTCGGGAACAGCTCTGCCTTCTGCATATCGGGCAGCAGAATACCGAGGCTGTCAGCCTCCTTTGCGAGATTCTCCACAACCTCTGCGCCGTGGATATAGTCGATCTTTCCGCCGTTCTCCTTCAGCCATGCGTCAAGGAACATCTGTACCGAGCCGACGGTGAGGTTCGAGGTCGGCGCACCGATGCCGTAGACGGTTTTTGTGCCGTTCAGGATGACCGTGAACTGCTGTGCGGCATCCGAATCCGTGCGCAGATCGAGCGCTGCGGTCATGTCCGCCATGAGCTTTGCGGTGTCAACGCGGTTGAGAATGCGGTGAATCGCCTCGAATTCGAGTGCCGGGCTGTGCAGGTTGACCAGCTCGACCAGTGCATAGCGCTGCGGTGCATTTTCGGTATCGGCGCCGGGGTTCGCCGCCTTCCATTCCTCATAATATGCCTTTGCGGTCGCGAGAGAATGGTTGCCGTCGCCCATTGCGTAGACCAGCGGGTGCTCCTCACCGGAGGCTGTGCCCAGCGCGGTCAGGGCATCGAGAATGCGTGCCTGCTCCTCAGCCGGAATGAGCCAGCCCTTTGCAGAGCCGCCGCCCTGCATCAGCGGGAGATCGTAAAGCTGCTCCATGTCAGCCTTCTTCGCTTCGAGCGGCTCAATGACGGTTTTCTGCGTATCATCGAGCAGAATCATGATATGCGGAAGCTCCAGCGCGGCGCCTCTGCGAATGCGGACGCGGGGCGGAATGCGCTCCGGCACTGTTGCCTCCGTCGCACGGACCGGCGACACGGAGCCCTTGGAATAGTCGTACTGCTCAAGGTCAATCTTGCCGATCAGACCCGCACGCAGCTTGCCGTCGCTCTGGATGCGCTCCAGATAGACCATGGCATTCTGATATTCCGCAAAAATGCCCGCCGCAAGATATTCCCGCATGGTCTGCTGAATCTTCGCGATGCGCTCGGTGACATCGGCATCCTCCAGATAGACCTCCGGCAGAATCAGCCGAAGCGCCGAGGGCTGTTCTCCGGCAATGCGGTCGGTCTCCGCCCAGTAGGCAGGCTCGCCGGTGTACTGATCGCAGGCGACAACCGGCCAGCTCTGCGTCATGTATGCCTTCTCCGGCAGCAGGATATCTGCTGCGCTGAATGCAGTTTTGCTGTTCTTCATGTGACATCATCCTTTCTGCGTCCGCGAAATGCAGACGCGCACAAAAAAATTTACATATGATGGAAATTACGTCCGAAAAGTGTTTACAAATCGCACGGATTGTGCTATAATAAAAGATAACAACATCCCGTTGCAAAACCAAACGAAAGGAACTTTGGAATGCTGCACGAAAAATCATGCGGCGCGATCGTGTATCGGCGGTTTCACGGAAATATCGAGATTCTGCTGATTAAACACATCAACAGCGGCCACTGGTCGTTTCCGAAGGGGCATGTAGAGGGTGATGAAACGGAGCTCGAAACCGCAAGACGCGAGATCAAGGAGGAAACCGGACTGGATGTCATTTTAGATCAAACATTTCGGGAGACTGTCTCCTACTCTCCGAAGCGGGATACACAAAAGGTGGTCGTCTATTTCCTTGCGCTTGCACGCAATTATGATTATGTGCCGCAGGAGGAGGAGATCGCCGAGATCCGCTGGGTGGACATTGTCCGCGCAACCCATATGCTGACCTACGAAAACGATAAGACCATCGTTAACAAGGCACGCGCTGCGATCAAACAGAACAATCACATCATGTGACACGAAAGGGAGTACCCGATACGGGTGCTCCTTTTCTGTTCAGCCGTTCCGCTTTGCGGCACGGTATGCCTTAATCTTCCGGAATCCTGCGCGGACGAGTATGCTCAGCAGCAGCACGCCGCAGCCGATGATGAGATTCCAGATCGGAAAGAAGACGTATTCAATGCCGTTGAGGAAGTTTTCCCAGCCGCTTTGATTCTGTTTCACCGGCATGCAGCCCCTGTCCATCAGAATCAGCTCCGCAATCAGCGAAATGCCGGTCACAATGAACCATACAGCCGCAAGCGCCAGCGTATACTGCCACTTTTTCCGGTATCCGCTCTCCGGAGACAGAACATGCACGAGCAGGCAGAGCACCACGGCAGAAACACCCGGCATCAGAAACGCCGCCGCTATCGCGGAATCACCGCCGCCGTGACTTTCATCCATAAAGTCACAGAATATGAAAACCGCCCACTCGATGATATGCAGCACAACACAGTACAGCGCCGGCCGTTTCATCCGCTGCATGAAATTCCGGATAACAGCACCCATCGCATACACCCCATTTCCGATACCGGTTCGTGTATTACCGTCCGTTTCTGCGGAGAAATTCCGCGATCCAGTCCGCAAAGAAGCCGTCTGCACAGGTCTTTTCCGAGATAAAGCCGTTTTTGGCGGAAACCGCCTGCTTCACGCGCTCCTGCGAATCAGCAGGACAGCCGCAGACATCTGCCTCCAGCAGCATCGCCGTGTCATTGTCAAAATCGCCCGTCGCACCGATGACCGTTCCCGCCGGGAGCATCGCCCGCAGCTTCCGGAGCGCCGTGCCCTTGCTTGTGTTATGCGGAAGAATCTCCAGAAACCAGCGGTGCGAGCGCGTGAAATTCACCAGCGAAAACCGATGCTGCTTCACATATTCCTGCAGGCGCCCGATCTGCTGCTCTGTGCCCGCAAACAGTGCCTTCAGGCAGCTTTCCGGGTCGATCTCATCCAGCGTCCGCATCACAAACGGCACATGCGTGATCTCAAGATGCTGCCGCTCGGTCGGGTTATCCTGAATCACATACACGCCGTCCTCCCGCAGCACCTCCGCGCCGATTTCCGGGAATTCCCGCATCAGCTCCTCCAGCAGCGGCCGGATGCCCTGCGGCAGCCGTACCGATGCGGCGGCCTGTCCGGCCTTGTTGTCATAGAGCAGCGCACCGTTATATACGACCGCCGGGAAATCCGGCTGAAACAGTGCGAAAAATTCCGCCGTCGCCTGCATTCCGCGGCCGGTCGCGATGCTGAACAGCCCGCCCTTTGCGCGGAAATCCGCGATTGCGGCGGCATCGGCAGGAAGCAGCGTTTTCTCCGGCGTCAAAAGTGTGCCGTCAAGGTCCGTGAGCAGCGCAAGCCCTTCATAGGGCAGTTTTTGTGACATGATGCATTCATCCTTTCGCAGATGCTCTTATTATAACATATTATGCAGAAAAGCGCAATGGGCGCAGAAAAATAAATTTGACAGACTGAGGCAGATATTCTTTCCGGCGCAAAATCGGAGGCCGGTGCTGCAACCTTGCAGCATCAAAAAACGTCTGTTAAAATAGGGGAGAAAGGCGGTGAGCAGGCAGCATGAACGACAGCGAGATCATAGCACGGTATTTTCAGCGCAATGAAGCGGCGCTGGACGAAACCGCAAAGCAGTACGGCGCACCCTGCCGGCGGCTGGCACTGCGCCTGCTGGATAACCCGCAGGATGCGGAGGAATGCTTCAATGATGCGCTGCTGCGGCTCTGGGAGACAATCCCGCCCGCAAAGCCGGAAAGCCTGTTCGCGTATCTCAGCACGATCGTGCGAAACCTTGCCTGCGACCGCCTCCGCGCACAGAACCGGAAAAAACGCGGCAGCAATGCCGTTCAGCTTGCGCTCGATGAGCTTGCGGAGTGCCTGCCCGCCGGTGAATCGACCGAAGCAGCGCTCGACAGCCGCGAGCTCGGCCGTGCGATTGAGGCCTTTCTTGATGCGCAGCCCAGAGAGCGCCGCATCATCTTCATGCAGCGATACTGGGCCATGCTGTCCGTCAGGGAGATCGCCGCAATGTACAAGCTCAACGAAAGCACCGTCAAAAGCACGCTGAAACGGATGCGTGACCGGCTGGCGGAATATCTGAAACAGGAGGGATTTCTATGACCGCACATATGAAGCTGCTCGATGCCATGGGAACCATGCCTGAACGGTTTGCCGCAGAGCTCGCCGATGCGGATGCATTCGACCCGGCGGTTCTGGAAGGTGACGCTGCGGCACGCCGCGGCAGGCTGTACCGGTTCGCAGCGCTCGGCGGACTTGCCGCTTGCATCGCTGTTTTGCTCGCGGCGGGACTGTATCTCCGCGGCATTCCGGAGCGCGAGTCAGGCGTGACACCGCCGAAGCCTCCCGCAATCACCGAGATTACCTGCGGCACCGCACAAACAACGCAGACCACCCCGATCACACAAAGCGAAACAGAAACCGCAGCAGCGCTTCCGTCCGTGCAGACCGAAACAACTGCGGCTGCGGAGCACATGACCGAAACAACTGCAAAAACGACAGTCACCGAACCGGACACGCAGCCAAATCCCCCGGCACATACGGCAGAACCGTACCGCACACAGACAGATGCAGCACCGGAAACCGTTTCCACACACACAACAACTGCATCAGTCACAGCACAGACGGACACGGCGCCGGCCACAACAGATGCCGGCACGTTCGACCCGTCCTATCCGTATCTGCGCATTGTATTTACGGAGGGCTATGACCCCGACCCTGCGGACTACGCGGAATTCGGCTCGCTGACCTATTTCGCCGGGCACTGGGAGCTGGAAATCACCGGCGGCTCACGCGAGGAGATCACGCAGAAGGTACAGGCGGTCATCGCCGCGCTGGAGGAACGGCCGGAAATTATGTCCGCAAAGCCGGAGCTCTGGTATACCTATCATTAAGGAGGCGATCATTATGAAGCTGAAAAAACTGCTTGCCGCGCTGACCGGCGCGGTCACGGCACTGACAATGTGTGCACCCCTGACTGCAAACGCTACCGAAGTAAAATATGTTTTTCGGCGAACGCAGAGGGACGTATGGACTGAAAACACCGATCCGGAGCTGCTTGCAGAAGGGCACGGATATACTGTATCAAACCGCTGCTTACAGGGGTTTCTCGCATACAGCGAGGACTGGACGCAGATAACGGAACTCGGAGGAATGCAGATCAACACAGCGCTCCCGGAGTCTGCGGAGGAAGTCGCCTGCCGCGCACTGAAACCGGATTATCTGAAGTTTCGGGATGAATTTGCCGAGGATGTGCATGTCAATCTGCCGGAGGAATATTTCACCGATCAATACCGCATTCTCAGTCCGTGCAAGCCGAATATGCCGCTGACAGACTTTTTCACAGGTACAGAATGGCAGCTCACACAGAAGAACTGGCAGACCCTTCTGGACGCACTGGAAGCGGAGAACAGTCCGGTGACGCTGCTCGGTGCCGTATACAGAACGACCGCGCAGCAGACAATGTTCTGGGGCGATATCTATATTGACGCAGAACCGGAATTCTGGCAGGAGACACATCCGCAGGAGATGCTCGATGCGCTGAAGCAGGACGGGTTTACCGGCACGCTGACAGAAGCCTATGCGTTCTGTGAGGCGCTTGCGCAGGATCCATATGTGAACGCATGTTATCCCTGCAATGAGCTCCCTGTCTCTGAGGATTCCGTCGAACGGACAGAATATGCGCTGTTCCCCGTTACGGAATTCGGCGGCGGCGATCTGGATGAAAACGGCCGCGCAGACGTGCTGGATGCCGTGCTGCTGGCGCGGCTTGTCGGCGATGACACAGGACTCGAAATCTCCGAGCAGGCGCGCAGCAATGCCGACATGAACGGCGACGGCGTCTGCGGCCCCGATGACCTGAACCTGCTGATGCGGAAGCTCGCGCTCTACTGAATCCCAATCAGGCCGAAGCCCCGGTATACCTGTATTTTGGAGGCGATCATTATGAAGCTGAAAAAACTGCTTGCCGCGCTGACCGGCGCGGTCACGGCACTGACAATGTACGCACCGCTGACGGCCGGTGCAGATTACATGGATGATCTGCAATCCTTCTGCCGCAGCGCGTCCGAATGGATCATAGAGCCGGAAGACGAAACCGATATTGAGCGGAACATCTCCGGCATTTCGGTTGAACGGCATTTTCTGGGATTCTGCGTACAGTATGACGGCGACCTGTCTACACTGACCGCACTCGGCGGGCATCCCGTACAGCACGGCGCGGCGTCCGCAGACAGCAGTGTCTTCTGCATTCAGCCCCTCGGCGAATTGCAGATTCCCGAAGCGTATGCATATCGGGCGGAAAAGGCACAGCGGGTCAATCTTCCGCCCGAATACAGATCGGCAGGCTATGCGCTCATTTCAGATTATTGCGGCGGCGATTCCTTTGACACGGATGCATCGCAGGTTTTGCTCAATGAGCTGATGAAGCCGGACTGCCCTCTGGCACTGCTCGGCTCGGTCTATGTCCGGACGGAGCGCCTCGGAACCTACACCGGCTCTGTTCTGTTCCAAACAGAGAATTCGATCATGAGCATCTTTACAGTCATGAAACGGAATGGATACTCGCAAATTCAGAATCAGCGGTATGCAGAGGGTGAGGGCTGGCTTGTCGATCTGCCCGGCACGGCCGCGGAGGCACTGCAATTTTGCAGCGATACAAAGGATTACATTCAGGAATACAACCGCAGCCACAGCGGCAATATCAAAAGATTTCCGATCCGTCCGGTGAGCGATTTTCATATGGACACACCCGCCGATTTCGGCGCGATCGAATTATACCCGCTCGCCCGCGCCGAAACGACCGATTACAGAACCGTGCTCGACCGGCAGACGTTCGGCTGGGGCGTGCCGGACGAGCGGGTCACGGACAGCAGACTGCTCGAAGCGGGGCATGAATTCAAAAGCAGAAACCGCCTTTTCCAAGGCTTTCTGGTTCACTGCGATGACTGGAACGCGCTGACGGAGTTCGGCGGGATTCCGGTTTTCCGATACGACTCAGACGAGTATGACATGAACGCATCCAGGGAGAATCCCGTCAGAATTGCTGCGGTCGTTTCTACAGAGGATTGGTACCGCGGCATTTATTGGGGCGGCGCATCCGGGCGTGCGGTCAACATCCCGCCGAAGTATCTCTCGGAGGAATACGCCTTCATCAGCATTGGCGATGTTTACTACAATCCGGCTGTCTATTATGATAAAGACGGCGCGCACGGCGGATATTCCGGCATCGAAGCACCGGCCGGCAAACTCTATTTTCAGCAGCTTTTGCTGAATATGCTGAATGAACCGGATTGCCCTCTGAAGCTGATCGGCGCGGTCTATGTCACAAAGATTTTCTATTCAGAATACGAGGGCAGCATTCTTGTGACCGCAAAGTCCGGCGAGCTGGAAGGCGTGGTGCAGGACTATAGTCTGATTCCGTCCGCGGGCGGCGATCCGGTACCGGAGCAGGACGGCGGTGAATCGGCTGCCTTTGCGGTCAGTCCGCTTCCGGAGGCCATCAGCCTTTGCGAAACGCTTATGCAGGACGAGAGAGTCATCCGCGCAGAACACCCGTGCTGGTGGCTTGCATCTGCCGAACCGGATGAAACCGCATTCGAGATCGTCCCCCTGACGCAGACTGTCCGCGGCGATCTGGATGAAAACGGCCGCGCAGATGTGCTGGATGCCGTGCTGCTGGCGCGGCTTGTCGGCGATGACACAGGACTCGAAATCTCCGTGCAGGCGCGCAGCAATGCCGACATGAACGGCGACGGCGCCTGCGGCCCCGATGACCTGAACCTGCTGATGCGGAAGCTCGCGCTCTACTGAATCCCATTCACAGGAAACCGCCCGGTAATCTCCGGGCGGTTTCTCATATATCTCTCCTGCACAGACCTTTTCGGCAAAGCAGCCGCACAAAAAACCGAGAGGCTGCCGGATTTCGGCATTCTCTCGGTTTTGTTTCATATTATGCAGGAACATGCGTCAGAACATAATTCAGAAGAATCTGTCCCGCCTCGGTCGTCAGGTGAATACCGTCCTCCATGGCAAAATGCGGGTCAAGACGGCTGTCATTGCTTTTCAGTGCGGTGTTTGTGTCCACAAAGTACACATTTTCCTCATTGCAGATATTCAGCAGTCTGGAATTGTAATCGTCGATGACTGAATTCAGAATCGGCTTCTCAGCTTTCTCCGCAGCAGCGGTGACCGGCGGAATCGACAGGACATAGATCGTCGCCTCCGGCGCAGCCGCACGGACATCGTTCAGCAGTGTGCGGAACTGATCGGCAAGCTGATCTGCCGGGTGGTCTGAGAGCGATTCGGTACCGAACATCAGATAAATCGGGCAGTCTGCGGCCTTGATCGCGCTGGTAATGCGGATTGTAGTGCCGTCAAGCAGCACATATTCCCGCATATAGTTCTGAAGCGTCAGCCGTTCGCTGGCATAGACGCTGTAGGGCTGAAGCAGGCCCGAACGGCCGAGATTGTAAATATTCGTTTCACCGATAAATGCACACTCTCTGAGATAATCGGCAGTCTGCGCGGCCGATTCCGGAACCGGATTGATCTTTGCCGTACCGGAAGGCACCGGCACCGAGCTTTCGTCACCCGAATTCTCATTCTCGCCGCTGGGCTGTTCGGTCTCAGACAATACAGAGGATTCGTCAACCGGCGCTGCGCTCCCCTCCGGCACCGGCGGAATTGCAGGCGCATAGCTTGCGGATTCGCTGGATGAGGAATCGGTCGTCTTGCTTTTGCGTTCAAGCTCTTCGGGGTGGAAATTGACTTTATACAGGTATGCACCGAAGCAGAGGATCAGACTGAGGATCCACAGCAGAACAAGCCTGCTGAATTTGAAGCGCATAACCGGGCCGCGATGCCTTTGCTGCTGTTTTCTGCGCCGTGCAGCACGCCGAGCGTTCTTCTTTGCGGATGACTTTTTCAAGTTAAAGCCTGCCATTCAGGAAGCTCCCTTCTGTAAACAATAGCTCTTTATATTATATCTGATTCCGCGGAATTTTGCAAGCGTTTTTTCGGATTTTGTCGTGAAAATCAAAATAATTTCATGTTTTCGCGAAAAAGCAGCGCCGGACGGGCTAAAAAAGCCTGTCCGGCGCCTTGTGAACCGTTTTTGCATCCCGATCTCCGGCCTTTGCCTCACTGCTCTGCGGAGAACAATTCGCGAATCTCCTTTTGTCTGCCGCAGGAGAGCCGCCCCTCCGGACATTGCCCCGTCACATAGCAGCTCGGCCCATAATGCCGGAACAGCTCCGGACATCTCGCGCGGAGCTGCCGCAGCAGCGACACTGCACATGCACGGATCTCCCACTGCGCTCTGGTGCAGGTGCGGAGCTTCATGAAATGCAGCAGCTCACGGCCGTTCATCGCACACTGCACATCGAGTTGATTGCCGGCAAGTGCAAAATACTGTACTGCATCTGCGGGCAGGCCGTCTGCAAGCAGCATGCCGAGCGTCTGCGTATTGCGGCGGAATGCCTCGGTGTAAATGCTGTATGCCTCCTGATTCTGTCTGACCGATTCCGGCAGCAGATACGTATTTTTCAGCACCGTCTGCGCAATATGCGGCACCAGCACGGTCTGGACGCGGTGCCGGACAAGATGCGTCACGGCGGCAAGCGAGAGATTCCGGATGCCAAACTGCGCATAGACCAGCTCCAGCTCCCGCGAGCGCTCGCCGGGAATCACATCCTCCGGCGCAAAGGGTGTACCTTCTCCCGGACAGATCATCCAGTTTGCGGCCTCTGCCTCTGCAATGACCTGCATCGGGTCATCGGGCGAAAGCGCACGGAGCTCCGTGACCGCCGACTGCGGCTGCGGCTGCGGAATGCTGCCAAAGTCCTCCGGCGGCGCGTAACGGCCGGGCGTGCGGTCTCCGGCGGGCGGAAAGTGCCGGCCGAGCAGATCGGGGACATTCGGGAAATATGCACGGAGCTGCTCTGTCAGCGATTCGCCGAGCATTTTCAGCTCCGGATAGCGGCTGCCGCGGCCCTTGGTCATCACCAGCACCATATGCAGCAGCTCACGGGCATTCATCGTACAGAAGAAATTGCTGCGGAAGCAGTAGGGCAGCACAAAGCGGGCGTCCTCCTTCGGAATATCCAGCGCGAGCAGCCGTGCGTAATCGTCAAAGAGCGACTGCATATGCGCCGTGAACCGCGGCTTCAGCGCATCCGGAAGCGGCGGGACGCAGAAGCCTGCATTGGAATAATCGACATACCGGCGCGACTGCACCGTAAAGGAACCGAGCCGGAATTCAATGACGAATTCCTCCGTGAACACGCTGACGCTGTCGAATGCGACCGTGAAGAACTGATGCTCCAGCGTTGAGGTATGGCCGGAGCCGACAACCTTTTCGATCAGTGACGCATTGTTCTCCTTCTCTTTGGTGCGCGCAAAGACCTCCAGCGCAGTGCCCTGTGTGGTCGAAATGCGGCCGGCCGCCGCGCAGACAAGATTGTCCGCAGACGATGACGCGATAATACGTGCCTGTGCATTCTGCATGTTGATTTCCTCCCGTTTCCGGATTCAGACTCCGTATAACAAAAACTCCCACACATCGCTGCATGGGAGTAATTCCGGATGCAGGCTTTGCCTGCTGGTGCCGGTGGCGGGGGTCGAACCCGCACGGTATCGCTACCAACGGATTTTGAGTCCGTCACGTCTGCCAATTCCATCACACCGGCTGATATCAAAAGTATACCATAAATCCGGCGCTTTGTCAAGCCTCCCGCCCCATTCCGCCTCCGGATTTGTCAATTATTCTGAAAAAATACAGACAGGCTTCTGTTTTTGGCCTGAGCCCTTGACAAATTGTGACGGTATCGTGTATAATATGTGTAAGCTCTGTATTGTAAAGAGCTTTATCCGCCAAAATGACGGGTACCGAAGTATAACAGAAGAGAGGTAAGTAAAATGTTTTGCAAGAATTGCGGTTCCAATGTTCCTGACGGTCAGAGTGTATGTCCGTCCTGCGGCACAAATCTGACTCCGCCTCCCGCTGCACAGGCTCCCGCACCGGCCCCGACGAACGGCATGCCTTCGTTCTCGCTTCCGGGCGGCGTCAGCGGCAATGAGATCCTGAATATGGTCAAGCCCGCCGGCAAGAAGCCGAACCTCATCAGCCTCGGCGCTGCCGCTGTTGCGCTGATCTCGATTTTCCTGCCGTTCCTGAAGGTGAGCGTTTCCCTGTTCGGCGTTTCAGAATCCGAATCCATATCACTTTGGAGTGCAGGCGCTTGGTTCCTGACATTCCTCTTTGCAGCAGCAGCCGGCTATTTTGCATTCATCGCAAACCACAAGTTCACGATGGGTGCAGGCGGTCTCGGTCTGCTTGAAGCACTCCGTCAGGCGATCTTCACAGGCAAGTCTGAGCTCGGCGCATACGGCGGCATGGTCGATATCTCCAGAAGCATCGGCTGCTGGCTGCTCATCCTTGCATGTGTCGCAGTCATCGGCGGCGCATACTTCATGAAGATGCAGGAAACTAAACAGCCGCAGAACCCCACGGTCTGACCGGCCATTCTTCCATATCAGCTAACATGAGGGGATACCCGCTGCGGTATCCCCTCTGTTTTTGTTATGATACGGTGAAGTTTGCGGTGAACGGCGTGCCGCCGACTCTTGTCTCAAAGAGATAGCTGCCCGGCTCCAGATTGCCGTAACCATTCGACCAGTCGTAATGCTCAGTGCGGGTGCCGCCTGCGGGAAGCTCCAGTGCTTCTTCCGTGAATGTGAGTTCACATAACGGCGAGAGCGGCGTGCCGTCCATGTTCAGGAGGCGGAACGCTCTGCCGAAACACACATCGCTGTTCGCATCATTTGTGAATACGATATCGCAGCCGGTCGGGGTGACATTCTCTGCCCTGATGTTTACAGCGAGAACAGAGGATGCCGTCGTCTGTGTCGTTGCGGTTGTCGTGTCCGGCTCAGGCTCGGTCGCAGCCGGCTGTGCATCGCTTGTGATGAAATCCGGCAGGGGATTGTTTACCTTCAGCGGCACACCGTTCAGCTTCAGATACATATTGATTGACGGGCGGATGTCCAGCGGCTTTGCGAAATGGCAGATCACCACGCCGCCGCTCTCAATGCCGGCCAGATTCCAGAAAGTCGTTTGCACCGGATACTGCATCCAGCTTAATGCCCAGTCCTGCCATGCGACCGGTTCGCCCGCCGCACTCTTTCCGGGATAAAATGCCTCACACTGCCATTCACCCTCTGCTTGCTCAATCTCAAGCTGACTGGACATTGTTTCAAATTCATCGGCAGTCAATTCGCCGAGATCGTCAGACACCAGCACGATGCCGAGCTGCGTGACCGCATAGGACGTATACGGTTTGAGCGCCTGTCCGTTCACCGAACGAAATTCCGGCTTCTGCATGAAATTCGGGATCTCCTTCGCTTCCGCCGATGAACGTGTATCACTGGCCTCAGAATTTGACGGCTCCAAGCCGCTGAGCTGCGCGCTCAGGCAGGTATAGATCGTGCAGCCGTGCATGCCGGTGCCGGTCAGGTCGGTCACGCGGCCGAACATGTGCCAGACCTCCTGCCCGTCAACGGTCTCGCTGCTGAGCAGGAGCGGGTTTTCACCGATTCGGTAACCGGTGTGCCGCTTCCATCCGAGGTTTTCACCGTTTTCGTCATAGAAGCTGAACAGCGGAATCGGGAAATACTCATCGCGATTGCCGTCCTTGTCGTATGGCTGTCCCTCCAGCGGGTATACATCGTAGAAATAATAGAGCCGGAAGGCATCGCCCGCAGCGGCGGTCATGTGAACGCGGTAGCCGTGATCCTCCCATGTAATATCGAGGTCGGTGCCGCTGCCGGTGAAATCGTAGTCGGTGTCATAAAGCGTCTGCATCCATTTGACATATGCGGGCTTGTTGTCTGCCTGCTGAATCTGCGGCTCCGGCTGCGCTCCGCTGAAGTAGCGGCTGAGATCGCTGACCGGAATCTCTGTCTCGCCGATGCGGATGACAGAGTCCGCGGGGGTGTCCTTGCCAAGCGGTTCCGCGAACAGCATACGGAGGTGGCTCTCACCGGAGGCATTCAACTTCCAGCCGTCAAGCCATTTCACGGTTTTGCTGCTGCCGTCCGGCAGAATCAACTGCTCGTTCTCCTCGCTCAGTTCTGATTTCGGTAATCCGGACACATACGGAGCAGAATCCGTAATGTTTTCATTCTTCGCATAGAGGTACATGCCAAGCGGTGTAACGACAGCCTTTTCGATCACACTGCCGCCTGTCCGGAAGTCCGGATCCGTCATTGAAATATATTCCGGCTCCGCGATGAAATCCAGACGGAACGGCGCAGATTCAGCAACCGGACCGTAATTCACAGGCTTTGCAGCTTCGTCACTTTGATTATCCTTTGCATCGTCCTTATTTCGGCAAATACAAAAAAGCTCCTCAGATTTGCTGTCAAACATAAGGTGATTCGGGTCAGTACGCAAATGGGTCGCTACATAATGCAGATTTTCCGCACCGTCCTCCCGCTTTTCTCTGCGCAGCAATGTACAGCCGCCGCCGAGCATGGATTCTTCGGTAATATATGCATTGAATCCGCCGAACGGCTCCGATGCATCGCGCGGGATCACATCGAACATTGTATACAGCACAAATCCGTCACTCACCATACCGGTCAAATGAATTGTGAATGCACCGTCCTCAAGCTCAAAACGGTCATCGAATTCTTTGCCCATGCCTGTGAAATCGACGGTACATTCCCTGCCGGTCACTGTCGTATAATAATCCTGCATATCGCGGACATAGCCCGGCGTTTCGAGCTTCTGCTCGCTGAGCTCATTTGCGAGCGATATCTGTGCGCGGTTTTCCTTGCTTTTGCGGTTTGCAAGAATCAGCCCGCCGATCAGTGCGCCGTTCAGCAGCAGGCACATCGCCGCAACTGCCGCACCCATCCGCAGCCGGATGCTTCTTTTCTCCGGCTGTCCCGTCATTTTGATTTCGGGTGCATCACCGGCCTCCGCCGCCTGCGCCGTTTTTTTCGGGAGTCCTTCATCAAGCAGATCCTGCGGAAGCCGCCCGATCGCATCCAGCAAATCCTTATTCGTCATAATAACCCCTCCTGTTCCAGATAAACCTGTAACCGGTCCCGCATCCGCTTCAGAATGCTTTTGACCGTTCCTTCGCGCATGCTCATCTCCGCCGCAATGTCCGTGACCGGCAGCATCGAAAAATACCGCAGCAAAAACACGCGCCGGTGCTTCGCGGATTCGTCCCGGAGGAAACGCTCGATCGTGTCTGTCAGTACGATTTTGTCGATCATACGCTCAGTATTGTCCTCGGCGCGCAGACAGCCGCTCAGCTCCTCCAGCACCAGCGGCAGCTCACCGCCGCCGCGCCGCTTGGCTTTTTTTGCCTCATAGCGATTCAGCGCATTGTTTCGGGTCAGCGCCGCGCAATAGGCCGAGAGCCTGACAGGCTCTTCCGGCGGGATTGCGTTCCATGTCTGATACAGCATATCATTCACGCACTCCTCTGCATCCTCTGCATTTCTGAGGATCTGCATGGCGACCGTACGGCAGAGCCCGCCGTATTTCGACTGCACCTCCTGCAGGGCGCGCTCACTGCGGGAGCGGTACAGCGCTAATATTTCATCGTCATGCATCTCATCATCTCCTTTCGGGATATCCCTCTGCTTATTATGACAGGAATTGCAGGGGAGAGGTTGCAGAGAATCGAATATCCGGTAAAAAAACCGGCATGTGCCTGCTGTTTTCCGCGAGCTGCACCTGTGAAGCGTCCGGAAAGCATGATGCACATGCCGGTTCTTTCGTTCTTGGGTGCTGCCCGGCGGGGAGGCCGGACAGCGATAAGGAAAGGGAGGAAAGTATCAGAGAATTGCGGTTCTCTATGTTCGTATTGTAATGCAGGTATGTGAAATCAGCGTGACAGCGTCCTGAAAAGGCATGGAAAAACGTAAGCGTAAAGTATTCCGCGTCTTCCCATCCGGTGTCAAAAATGGTATAATGGAATCCTAAGCAAGTCATTGGACTTCTTTAGACCGCTTGAGACAGTCTAAATTAGTCCAATGGACTAATTTGGAGTATTTTAGACTGACACGAGGAGGAATCGGTATGCAATCGGAAACCACAACAGCAATCACAGCAGTGAAACAGGATGTACACCTGCGGGAATGGGCGGAACAACTCGAAGCACAGCAGGCAAGCGGACTGACTGTCCCGCAGTGGTGTGCGGAGAACGGAATCAAGACCAAGAGTTTCTACTACCGGCTGCGCAGAGTCCGGGAACAGTATATTCATCTAACGTTTCAGCGGCTTGACAATTCCCTGAATTCATGGTATAATATTTTCGTATCATTGTAATATTATCCGAAATAAATTTACGCCTTTTACAATACAGGATCGGCTGCGATAATTCTACAGACAAACAGAGCTATGCGTACTCGCATAATCATATTGGTAAAGGCTCATATTCTTTTAAAGACACAATGCGCCTTTCAGATCAGGAGGAAAAAATGAAAAAGAGTATTTTTGCAATTTGTATTGCAGCACTTATGCTGACAGGCTGCGGCAATACCGCAACATCCGGTGGAAGCACCGCTGACGTTAGTTCAAAGGCTGATACAGCTTCTTCGGCAGTTTCAGATAATGAAAGTAAAGATGATATAAAAAAATCCGACGCCCATGAAGACGAGGAATTGATCTATGAAGAAACCGTTAATTCTGAAACGAAATATATCGATGTGCCAATACCGAAACGAATGAAAAACGGAGGTATAGGAATCTCTTACTATGCTACACACGGGTTTGACCATCGAGATTACCACGATGTGGAAGATGTAGTTTTCTATATGTGGGGGGAAGATGATCCAAGTTCTTGGAGTGGTGTTGAATCTTACAAGGAGCTATCAGCAGAAGATCTGATAAATTATACAATCAAAAATACAACGAAAAAAGTATTGAATAATGCTTATGGAGAATGGCTTACAGATGATTACCCAGCCGATACAATTGATACAGAAGAAGAAAAAGAAATGCTTGGATACAAAGTGAAACGCTATTCTGGAAATATATCTTTCAGGGGTGAAGAGAAAAAAGTTCATTATATTTTGAATTATGCTTTTGTTGACAATGAGCAGGTTCTCTGGTGGATGTCATTTACGAGGTCTGATGCACAGTCAGAACTTGATGAGATGCAGTATCTTGCAGACCTTCCTCTCAACAAGGCAAAGTTTCACGAATAATAAGATAAATTTAAACATGATAAAAGTATCAGACTCACTGCGGCGAGCCTGATACTTTTTCCGTTTTTAAATTTGACGCTTACGGAAAAACCGCCCGCCTCCGAAAAGGAAGCGGGCGGTAAGTGCTGTGTGTCAGAACATCAGCTCTGAGGCTCAGACCTGATCGTCCTCACGGCGCTTGCGGGCTGCGAATGCGGCTGCGCAGAGGCCGAGGAGTGCAGATGCGAACATAACGCTGACCGGGAACTCATCACCGGTACGCGGACC
>JAFXZM010000056.1 GCA_017541275.1 Oscillospiraceae bacterium
GCCGGGAATGGTATCGGCAACCGGTGTCAGCGGATTGCCTGCACCGGTGACGCGCATCGCCTGATAGACATAGCTTCTGCCGGAGAGCGGGTCGCGGATCGCACCGCCAAGGCAGGTCGCAGCACCGCCGAACGGCTCGATCTCAGTCGGGTGATTATGAGTCTCGTTTTTGAACATGAGGATCCAGTCCTCCTGTCCGTGATCGGTGTCGATCTTGATTTTAACGGAGCAGGCGTTGATCTCCTCACTCTCGTCGAGCGCCGGAATCCTGCCGTCGGCCTTCAGCTTGCGCATGGCCATTGTCGCCATATCCATGAGCGTGACAGGCTTCTTCTCTCTGCCAAGCTCTTTGCGGATGCGGAGATAATCGTCATAGGCATCCTGAATATACGGCGTTGTAATCTTCACTCTGTCAATGGAGGTGAGGAAGGTCGTATGGCGGCAGTGATCGCTCCAGTAGGTATCAATCATGCGAATCTCGGTGATTGTGGGGTCGCGGTGCTCGGTATCGCGGAAATAGCTCTGGCAGAACGCGACGTCATCCAGATCCATTGCAAGGCCGTACTGCTTCAGGAACTGTGCCCTGCCCTTTGCATCAAGCTTGCAGAAGCCGTCGAGCGTTTCAACCGTTTCCGGAATCGCATAGTTCGTGTCAAGCGAAGCAACGGGCTCCAGCGAGGCCTCACGGCTCTCGACCGGGTTGATGAGATACGATTTCAGGCGTGCGAATTCCTTGTCGGAAACGGTGCCGGAAATGATATAGATTCTTGCATTGCGGACGCGGCAGCGTTCTTTTCCGTTGAGAATCTGAATACACTGTTCACAGGAGTCGGCGCGCTGGTCAAACTGACCGGGCAGATACTCAACCGCAAACACGCGCTCGCCGTTGGAGAGCAGCGGGAGCTTCTCATAGACATAATCGACCGCAGGTTCAGAGAAAACCGTCGGGATTGCGCGCTGAAAATCCTCCGCTTCAATGTGGTCTGCGTCATACCGGTTCAGCACGCGGACACCCATGACATCCAGCCGAAGTGCCGTGCGCAGGTCTGCGAGCACGGACTGTGCCTCAACCGCGAACTGCGGCTTTTTTTCCGTATAAATCCGATAAACAGCCATGAACGAATCAGCCTCCATTATCATATTATAAGTTAAGTAAGGAATCAACCGGATGCCGGTCATTGCGGCGCAATCCGTCCCGTGACACAGTCATCCTCATACCCCTCTATTGTAACACAAATCACGGAATTCTGCAAACCCTTTTCTGCATTTTCCCGAAAAATTTTCACAAGTGTACCATCCGGCGTATGTCCTTGTGAATATCGCTGTGCATTTTGCTCTTTTTCGCCCTCAACCAGCACAGAAAGCGTCCGTCCGACCATTTTCGACAGATGTGCCCGGCGGATGTCATTTGCAAGAGCGGTGAGCTTTGCGGCACGGGCAGTCTTCACGCTCTGCGGAACCTGATCGGGGAATTGTGCGGCTCTCGTGCCCTCGCGTGCGGAATAGGGAAACACATGCACCTTGGCAAAGCCGATTTCCTGCACAAAATCCAGTGTCTCCTGAAATTCCGCATCTGTCTCGCCGGGGAATCCGACAATCACATCGGTTGTCAGTGCAGCATCGGGGAACAGTTCATGAATCTGTGCAGCGAGTGCCCGATATTCAGCGGCAGTATAGCGGCGGTTCATGCGCTTCAGCACGGCATCGCTGCCGCTTTGCAGGGACAGATGAAACTGCGGACAGAATTTTTCACAGGCAGCAAGCCGGTTCAGCGTATCCGTATCCATGCGCTCCGGCTCAAGTGAACCCAGCCGTACCCGGCAAAATCCCGGCTCCGCGGCGCAGACTTCCACGGCCTCACAGAGCGTCTGACCGGTATCGAGGCCGAAAAAACCGAGGTTAATGCCGGTCAGCACAATTTCGCGGAAGCCCTGCTCCGCCAGCGCGTGAACCTCCTGCTTCAGACGCGCCGCAGGCATGGAGCGGCAGCGGCCGCGTGCAAAGGGGATGATGCAATAGCTGCAAAACTGATTGCAGCCGTCCTGAATTTTGAGGAATGCTCTGGTGCGGGTCGTATCTGCACAGGGCAGCGGCGAGAAAGCGTCGCCGGTCTGATAGGGCGAAATCTGTGCGGGAGCGCTGTTTTCCGGCATCTGTGCGTCCAGCCACGCGAGAATATCGGCGCGGTTCTTGGTGCCTGTGACAAAATCCGCCCCCTCGAAATCATCCTCCGGAAAGGCCTGCGGCCAGCATCCGGTCAGAACGAGCTTGGCATCGGGACAGCGCCGGCGCAGACTTCTGAGAAGCTGCTTGGCCTTGCGGACGCTCTCCGCCGTCACTGCACAGCTATTGACCAGCAGGAAATCTGCATCCTCGGCAGCCTCCGCTGCGGTCAGTCCGCGCTGAAGGAGCTCAGAGGCTATTCCGGAGCTCTCAGCCTGATTGACCTTGCAGCCTAATGTTTCAATTTTGAATTTCATTCGGTTCTCCTGTTCAATATGTACAAATTCAACACCGTTCTATTGTGCAGGGCTTACAGTTTATCAGTCATGCAAAAAAGAAATGCGACAAGGCCTGCAAAAATCGGTCAGGTGTACAAAAAGCACGGTATTTGCTTGACAAATCGCCTTGACAGTGCTATATTTGTGTCAGGGTGAGTTCATGACAACCCTCCAAAACGATTCAGGTGCGCGGGAGCTCGCGATCAACGCTCTGTGCCCCTCCCCTCTCGTCACAGCGCGCAGCGCAGCAACCCCGTCCACCGCCTGTTTTTTCGATGCAGCGATCTGAGCTGCACGGTCTGCGGACTGAAAAAGTGAGGTAATTACGATGACTGTTATGTCCATCTTCCTTCCTGAGATCGCCGATGTTGCCGAGTTCGTCAACATCATGTCACAATTCCGCTATGAAGCACAGCTTCATGTCGGCAATTATTCCGTTGATGCCAAGTCCATCATGGGCATTTTTACGCTGGACCGTGAGCAGCCCCTTCAGCTTGAGCTCCAGACCGCCGATGAGGAGGCAGTGACTGAGCTTGCGGAGCATCTGGGCAGATTTCTCTGCAATCCGGTTCACTGATCCGGCAATCTGATTTCACGCTTTTACCTTCTCGGGAGGCATATGCCGCTCCCGGAATCCCCCTTTTTTCATGTTGCTCCCGGTCGTTTCGGCGAAAGGGAGCAAACAAGCGCTTGCGTATCGTTCTTCGCGCATAATCGCGGAGAATGATACGTATTTTTTTGCTCTTGCGAGGTGTATACATACAGTATATCAGACCTCGGTTTTGTTGTCAAGAGGGCAAATGCAGAGGGAACGGAGCCGCCCCGGTTCACTGAAAACCGGGACGGCTTCTCTGTCTCAATTTATTGGAGCGTCAGTTCATCCCAGCCGACATCGACACAGGCCAGCCGGTTGGTCGCATATTTCAGAATCCGGAGCGCATCACTGACATCAACCGAGCTGCTGCGGTTGATATCCGCCGCAAGAATCTGATGCGCAGTCAGTGTTCCCGGCTTCTGCGCAAGTATATCGACATACTGCTTCAGCGCAAGCTGTGCGTCCTTCGCAGTCACCTCTCCGTCATAATCGACATCGCCGAGTAAAAACGGAAGCAGACTGACATGGCATTGATAGGTGTATCCCTCTGCCGTGCCGGTGATAATTGCCTCTCCCTCTGCCAGCAGCGTGACGATTCCTTTTTCATCGACCGCCGCAACGGACGAGTCACTGCTTTGCCAGACAGGCACCGGTGTCTCACTGCCCTTCGGCAGCAGCCTGAGCTTCACAGTATCGCCGGCCTCTCTCGCGGCAAAATCGCGGATATTCAGCGTATACCGGAAATTTACGGTTACACGGCAGGTATAGGTGATACCCTCGCTGATGACACTGATAACCGCTTCGCCCGACTGTACCGGCGTGATAATGCCCTCCGCATCCACAGACGCGATCTCCGGATGATTGGAGCTGAACTGCGGCATGCTGTCCGGCGCAGGACTCAGGGAAAGCGCACAGGTCTCACCGCATTCAGTAAATGTGTATGCTGTTTCGTTCAGCGTTCTGGGAATCGAAACCGTAAACGAATTGACATAGCTGACCGGGCCGCATACAACCGTGACCGAAACACTGCCGTTCTGATGCACAGTAGCCAGACCTGTTTCGTCGATTGAGAGAATCTCCGGATCGGAGGAAATCCATTCAAGGCCTTCCGGCGGCAGCCCGATCTCCGGTGCGCATTCCAGTGCAAACTGAAACTGCTCACCCTGCTTTTCTGCCGTATAGGAATCCGGCGTCATTCTGCGGTCGAACCGAACCGTAACCGCACAGGAATAAACCCGCTTCTGACAGGTAACGGTAATCAAGGCAGAACCCTCCTGAAGCGCTGTGACCAGCCCGTTTTCATCGACTGACACGGCTTCCGGATTGCTGCTTTCCCAGCGGCAGGAGCCCGCGGGAGGTTCGGGACTGAGACTGAGCTGCTCCTGTAAGCCGATCTCACGGAAAAGCAGGGAATCAGCGGACAGCTCGCGAAGCGGCGATTCTGCCGGAATAAAGACCGCATCCGTTTCGATTCCGGTATAGCTTCTGCCGTCTGCCATGACCAGAGAGCTGAGAATCAGTCTGACAGGATACTCTTTATTGAAATCGGCTTCCTCTGAAATATGAAGCGGAACGTCACACAGCAATTCTGTCGGCGCTCCGGAAGCGGTATCCGAATAACCGACCGCAAAGCGATTGGCTTCCTCTCCGCTGCCGTAATAGCAAAAGAAATTCTCACCCTTGAATGCATCGGAGGCAGTATAGTCGGGGCTGTCCTCTTCATCCGCATCGGCAATGAGAATGCGCGGCAGTACTGCCGCAAAGCTGATTGCACGGAACCCGCTGTTGTTCAGCAGCTTCAGATGCATGACCGTATCGCCGGTCGGAAAGCCCTCGTCAAACGAAGCCGTGAAGACCGGCGCGGGTAAAGGCTCAGTCGTTGCCGTGGCTGTGATATCGGTCGTTGCTGTGGTAAGAACGCTTGCAGTTGTGGATGATGCACTTGTTTCGGTCGTTGTTGTTTCCGCAGTTTTCTCGGTTGTGGACGCAGATGTTGCCGCAGCGGCAGACGCAGGCTGCGTCGCCTCGGTTATTGTAGTTGTCACCGCCGCAGAAAAAGCATCCGATTCGGCCTCTGCGGATGACACCGTCGTACTGCTCTGCAATGCTTCCGGACTGCCGTTCACAGCAGCAGATGCTCCGGCAGGGAGCGCCGGACACAGAAGTGCGGCAGAAAGCATGATACAGAGCGCGGTTCTGAGTTTATTGGGCATGTTTTGCATTCCTTTCATCTGGCGCCGGCGAGCTTTTCTGCAATCATATGTATCAGATCGGCGGCTGGATCAAGCCCGCTGAGCGCATAGAGCATCCGGCAGCCGACCGCATCCTCGATTTCCCCGATGACATACTGACCGTCAGGCGTCCAAAGGAAATCAACACCGGCAAAATCAAGCGGCAGAACCGCCTGAACACGCTGTACCATTTCGGAGACAGCCGCATCCGGATGATACAGCTCCGCTCTTCCGCCAAGGCTGTAATTGCTGCGGAAATCCTGCTCGGAGGTGCGCAGGACAGCGGCGTAGATCTCCCCGTTCAACACATAGACCCGCAGATCCCGGCCGGGCTGCATCATGCGCTGAAGCAGAAACGGCCGCTGCATGGTCTGCACCGCACGCGAAAGCTCTGCATCGGTGCGCAGACAGATGACACCCTGCCCGCCGTGGCCGTCCGCAGGCTTTGCAACAAGCGGCAGCTTCAGGACCTCTGCATCGGCATCCTCCTGCACCGAAACGGTATCGGCGGTCGGCAGACCGTGACTGCGGAGAAAGCAGTGCGTCAGATATTTGTCATTTGTGATTTCCGTAACGTCTGCACTGTTAAATACGGGAATCGAAAGCACTTCCTCACAGTACCGGGAGATCGCGGCATCACGGCTTCGGTTGATGACAAACTCCGGTATCCGGCCGGCGGGAAAGCCGTCCTCTGCAAGACAGAGCCGGAGAGATAGCCCCTCCGGCTCTGCATATTCACATAATTGCCGGATAAACCAGCGGTTTCGCTTCGCATCTGCAGAGGTATAGAACAAAAAACCGTTTTTCCTGTTCACTGTTCGCCCTTGAGCTGGCTGCGGATATGCCACATAATGCTGGTCGCGGGGTTGATGCCGCATGCATCAATCGTGCTCTGAAGCTGCGGGTTCGAGTTGACCTCGCAGACATAACGCTCATTTTCGTCCTTGCCCATGAGCAGATCGACACCGGCGAAATCAAGACCGAGTGCGGCCGCTGATTCAACAGCAAGCTTCTCCTCAAGCGGCGAAATTGCTCTTGCGGTCGCAGTGCCGCCGAGCTCCATGTTTGAGCGGAACTGCTCCTTGGACGCAGACTGCCGTTCCATTGCACAGATTGCCTTGCCCCCGACGACCGTAACGCGGAGGTCTTTGCCGGCACTGTCGCTGATGAATCGCTGGAATACACAATCATGCTCGCCGATATGAATCAGGATGCGCTCTGCTTCCCTGACATTGTTTGCGAGATAGACCTGCTGACCGAAGCTGCCCTTGTTCTCCTTAATGACCAGCGGCCAGCCGAGAATCTTTGCAGCCTGCTCGGCAGAGGCAGGATCGCGCTTGCAGCCGGGGAAGCAGGTCGGTGCCGGAATGGTATCGGGAATCGGGATACCGGCAGCGGCGAGCTTCAGTGCTGTCTCTGCCTTGTCGTCTGCGAGCTGAATGGCATCGGCGGAATTGAACAGACGAAGACCGGAAAGCTCCATTGCCTTTGCAAGCAGTACATCCTTGTCCCAGAACAGAACGAAGGAAGGCCGGGGCTCTCTTGCCTGAGAACCGATAATCGTCGGACGCTGTGCGGAGGTCCACTTGGAGAAGTGCAGGCCTGCCTTTTCGGCAGATTCCTGAAGCACTCTGTAAAGTGCATTGAATTTTGCGGGGTTGTAGTAGCTGTTCACGATCAGCCAGCCGTTGTAAATATCCATTTGATTGATCCTCCCTGTAAAGAAAAATGAACGGCAGAACGCCATCATTTTTATTTTACTACAGAAAAGCAAAAAAGTCAACCGTTTCAGAAAAAATGAAGCGGCGATTCACGGAATAATCGGAATACTCCCGCAAACTAAATCAGAATGCCGTTCAGGTGGTCGATCTCATGCTGAATGATCTGTGCAGGGAAGCCCTCAAAGCTCCGTTTCTGCTTCTGCATCCGCATGTCCTGCCATACAACGGTGATTCTTCGGTACCGCACTGTGCTGCGCACGCCGCTCAGCGACAGGCAGCCCTCCTGTGTCTCATATTCCCCGCTCCGTGCGACGATCTCCGGATTCATCATCACGACAGGGGACATGCCGAGCATCACGGCGATGATCCGCTTCCGGACACCGATCATATTGGCCGCCATACCGACGCATTCGCCTGCATGCGCCCGCAGTGTTTCCTGCAAATCTGCCGCTGTCTGCATATCGGCGGCTCCCGCCTCTTCCGAACGCTGAGACAGAAAAAAAGTATCCCTGCATATTTCCCGAATCATAAAATCCCCTCCTGTTCCGTTTTCACAGCATCCGCTGTACTGTTTCATTATACATGATCGGCGGCTGAATTGCAAGAGGAAAATGTGCCCGCTTTGTCCTGCTTCATGAACAGGATACACCGGTTTCTGAAAACAGCTTTAATATTCGGGAAAAATATCGCGGAAACAGCAGATGATCTGAAAAAAGCGATTGACTTTCCCGGCGGATTGTGATAAACTGAATGCGGGGGAAGCAGAGAGAAATCCTGCACTTTTTGATACGAAAGGATGATATCAGATGAAACAGAAACTTCAGAAATCCGTTGCAATGCTTCTGAGCGGAGGAATCCTGTGTGCTTCATTCCTGCTGCCTGCCGCTGCCGCAGACGATAACACTGACCCGCCCGCAGAAACAATGACCGCTGTCATTACGCTGAACGGCGATTCCGCATCTGCCGAGGGTGAAAATGTGACGATAGACGGCTGCACAATCACGATCACAGCGTCAGGCTCCTATGAGCTCTCCGGCACACTCAATGACGGTCAGGTCATCGTCAATGTGCCCGATGAGAAAGCAGACCCCGATACCGTCAAGCTGTTCTTCAACGGTGTGACCATGACCGGTGTCACTGACGCTCCCCTGCTGATCGAAAATGCTGAAAACACCTCACTCAATCTGGTCGCCGGAACCGAGAATTTCCTCTATGACGGCAAAACCTACACCGATACCACGGCGGTCGTTTACGCCAAGGACGATATTACGTTCAAGGGCGACGGCAAGCTCCGCATTGAGGCAGCCTATCAGCAGGGCGTTCACTGCAACAACGACGTCAAAATCACAGGCGGCAATATCAAAGTCAAAACCGAGGTCGGCGACGCCATTCGCGGAAAAACCTCCGTGACCGTCAAGGACGGCATTCTTGATATCAATTCCGGCGGCGACGGAATCAAATCTACCAAGGGCAGCGTGCTGATCTCCGGCGGTTCAATCGAGATCAAAGCCTCAAATGATGCCGTTCAGGGTGAAACCTCACTTCAGATCACAGGCGGCTCCCTGAAAGCGAACGGCGACCGCAGCCTGACCAATGCAAACGGCACTGTCTGCATCTCCGGCGGAACCGTTCTCGCAACGGCAACCGAGCAGCAGATCGCCGTTGTCGATGCCGCGCAGAATACCGTAATGTTCCATGTGACTGCTCAACAGGTCAAGGATCAGCTCATTTCGCTGAAAGATTCCGACGGAAACACTGCTTTTGAAATGAATCCGGACAAGAAATTCGATTATGTGCTGATCTCCTCGCCTGAACTGAAGACCGGCTCCGACTACAAGCTGTACATCGGCGAAAAGGAATCTGCCGGCTTTACGCTGGGTGAAACCCTGACCGAACTGGAGCCTGTCACCGTGCCTGCCGACACCGCAGCTATCAATTATGACATAGACGGCAACGGCGCGGAAAATATCACCGATGCTGTGATGGTTGTACGAATCATCGGAGAGGATGCACCGCCGGATGCCGACGGAAACATGCTGATGCGCTCCGACCTGAATGCGGACGGCTTTACAAATGTGGAGGATGCTTCTCTGATTCTGAAGTATCTCGCAGCACCGAAGCAGGCCTGATGCCTCAGCATTCATACAATAAAAAAGCTCCGCCCCAAACCGCGCATTCGGGATGCATGACCCTTCTGCCGGTTCGGGCGGAGCTCTTTTGTGATTCACGATTCTGATTCAGCAGCGATAAAAAACGGTTGTGTGCCTGTTTCCGATACAATCAGCTCGGCCTCTGCACCCGCATTGCGGAGAATCCGCTGAAAAAGCTGTACGACCGGCACCTCTGTCTCAAAATGGCCGCAGTCAAACAGTGTGAAGCTGCGGTTCTGCGCCTCTGCCCACACACTGTGCTTGCAGTCACCGGTGATGAGCGCATCAGCGCCCGCTGCGATTGCCTCCGGAATAAGATCGCCGCCGCTGCCGGTACACCATGCGATCTTCCGGATTTCTGCGGCACGCGCACCGGCATAATACCGCAGCGAACGGCATCGGAATGCAGCGCGGAGCCTGTCCGCAAGGGTATCCGCATCAGTCGGTTCGGAAAGCACGGCAGTCCGGCCCAGCGTCCGGCCGCCGGACAGGACGGCTAAGGGTTCGTACTCATGCTGCATCGCAATCTGCGCGGCAAGCAGTTCGCCGGCATAATCATTCAGGCCGCCCTCTGCAAGATCAAGACAGGTATGCGAACAGATCGCCGCGATATCATGCCGTACAAGATGCCACGCCGGATGATTCGGCATGACCGCCTTCAACGGCTCCCATATGACCGGATGATGCGCAAGAATCAGATCACAGTGCTTTTCCGCAGCCTCTCTGACAACCGGTATTGTAATATCAAGCGTCAACAAAATGCGGTGTACGGCGGCCTGCGGGTCTCCTGTGAGCAGACCGGCTTTATCATAGCTTTCCTGCGTGGAAAACGGCGCAAATGCGTCTAAAATATCATATACATCCTGAACTGTCATATCTTGTCTCCTTTGCTGAGCCAGCGGTTCAGTTCCGCAATCAGTGCGCGGACTGCCGCTGAGCCTGCTTCATCTCCGGCATCTTCCAGACCGTGCGCCCTGGTATGCAGGCGATCCTGCACCCCGGCGATATACATTTTTGTGAGCGGATCGGAGCGCCTGAGCCTGCCGTAATACGACTGCGCCTCTGTCATCGGCTGCGGCGTACCCTCATACCTTGCCTGCATCACAGTATACAAATGCGTATCCTTAACCGCTGTTTCTCTGAGCATGGCAAAACCGTTTTCCGCAAGCCATGCGCGCAGCAGCTCCGCCTTTGTCATCGGCTGAAGAACAAGATTGACCTTTCGTTTGCGGATGAATCCCGCAGATTCTGCCGCAAGAATATCACGGATTGTTTCACCGCCCATGCCCGCAATCACAACATCAGTGATGCCCTTGGAAACAACCTTGTCAAATCCGTCGGAAAGCACGAGCCGAACCTTGTCCTCCGCATGAAAGCGCCGGAGCGTTCCCGCAGCACTTTCCAGCGGACCCTGCCTGATGTCGGTCGCAATGACCTCGCTGCATCGCCCGGAGGTGATAAGATACGCCGGCAGATATGCATGATCTGTGCCGATGTCGCAGACGATGCTGCCCTCCAGCATCGACGCGCAGCAAAGCAGACGAGGAGAAATCGGTATCATCCGGACACGCTCCTTTCGGTGACAATGTGACAGCTTTATTATACCATAACCACTTGCATTTTGCAAGCATTTTTGGTATAATAAAATCCGATATCAGTTTTCTGCACGGTGATGGAATCATAAAAACCACGGAGGTTGAAGAATATGAAAAAACGCTTTTTGCTCGCCGGCACTGCGATTCTGCTTGCAGGTGCCGTGCTTGCGCTGACAGGCTGCGGCAAACAGAACGGAACGACCGATGAAAACGGCAATCATGTTCAGGTTTACAGCCCGCAGGAGGCAAAGCAGCTCGGCCGGACATCCTATCATGCGGATTCCAAAACGCTGTGGTGCTCGCTCTCCGGCAGCGGAATCGACTTTCTGTTCTACGGCAAGGAATGCAGCGCAGAGCTGGTCGGAGATTCTACATGGTCATCCGGCATCACATCCTCTGCACATTATGCTGTTTATATTAACGGCAGGCAGACGCACAATGAGCAGATGAACGAAGCTTCCAGAACAGTCGTCATCGAAAACCCCGGCGATGCCGAGGAGCCCTGTGCAGTGCGGATCGTCAAGCTGTCTGAATCCGCACAGTCTTCGCTCGGCATCGGCAATCTGACCGTTACAACGCCGAAGGACGTTTATCAGAATCACAAGGACGCAACGCTGATTCCGGCCGAAGCCAAACCGCATCTGATCGAATTCATCGGAGATTCGATCACCTGCGGCTACGGCGTGGACGGCAATCCGGATACAGACAGGTTTTCCGCACTCACGGAGGACTGCACAAAGGCCTATGCCTGCGTCACTGCGGAAAAGCTCAATGCAGATTACAGTCTTGTGTGCTACAGCGGACACGGTATTCTCTCCGGTTATACCCCGACCGGTTCACTGAACGCCAGTGATCTCGTTCCCAAATACTATGAGCTGGACGGACACTCATATTCAACGCTTTCGGACGGCACGAAAATTCAGGATGATAAGTGGGATTTCTCCGAGAAGCCTGATCTTATCGTCATCAATCTCGGCACAAACGATACCTCCTTCACCGGCTCAGACAATGCCAAAATGCGGGATTTCGCCGATTCATATGTGCGGTTTCTCAAGCAGATACGTGAGAAAAACCCCGATGCAGCCATTCTCTGTACGCTCGGTACCATGGGCACGACGCTCTGTGATGCAGTCGATCTGGCCGTGATGAATTACAAGGACGAAACAGGCGACGAGAATATCCGTTCCATGCGGTTTTCTCAGCAGGATCCGGCAGCAGACGGCATCGGCATCGACTGGCATCCTTCCGCTAAAACACATGAAAAATCCGCTGAAACGCTGTCAGATTATATCCGCGGCTGGCTGAAATGGTAACAATCAGGCGAAACGGCATCAGCATCCAGCTTTGAATTGATAAGAAACAGAAACCGGGCTCCCGAACAAATGCGGAAGCCCGGTTTCAATCTGTCAGTCGGGAATGATCTCGACAGTTTTCATGACCTGCGGGGTCAGCGGCTTATCGGAAGCGTTTGTCGGGACAGCCGCAATCTCATCGACGACGTCCAGACCCTCAACAATCTCACCGAATGCAGCATAATTACCGTCAAGATACGGCGCATCTGCGTGCATAATGAAAAACTGTGAGCCAGCGCTGTCCGGGTGGGAGGCACGCGCCATGCTCAGCACGCCGCGGCTGTGCTTCAGCGGGTTATTGACACCGTTTGCAAGGAATTCGCCCTTGATGTGCCAGCCGGGGCCGCCCATACCGGTTCCGTCCGGGCAGCCGCCCTGAATCATGAAGCCGGAAATGACGCGATGAAACGTCAGACCATTGTAAAAGCCCTGTCTGACGAGCTTTTCAAAGTTCTCGCAGGAGATCGGCGCGACGTCCGGACGCAGCCGGAATTTCATTTGCCTGCCGTTTTCCATTGTAATCAGTACCATAATCATAGTTCCTTTCGTTTGGATAATATTGCTGTCCCGTTCGGGAATAAGCACTCAGTTCAGGTCGATCTCTTTCACATCGTCAATCGTCAGCGTTGTGAGCTGGCCGTTTGTCGGTGACTCGATCGCCGCAAGACGGTTTGCCTGATTGGTAATCGCCCGCTCGTAGTAATTCCGGATATCACGCGCATTTGCGAAGGTTTTGAGATTCTGGCCGCAGCGGATCACAAAGTATTCCAGTACGGCGTCCTCCGCCTCCTTGGTAACGGTCATGCCGGATTTTGTGCAGATGCTCTTGAAAATATCAAGCAGCTCATCGGGCATATAATCCTCAAATGTAATAATCTTGTTGAAGCGCGAACGCAGGCCGGGGTTGCTGTCAAGGAATTCCATCATCAGATCAGAGTAGCCCGCCACAATGACAATCAGGTCGTCGCGGTTGTCCTCCATCGCCTTCAGAAGCGTGTTGATCGACTCCTGTCCGAAATCGCCCTTGCCGGTGTTGGCACTGAGAGCATATGCCTCGTCAATGAACAAGACACCGCCCATCGCGGAATCAATGACCTCCTTGGTCTTGATTGCGGTCTGACCGACATAGCCCGAAACCAGCCCGGAGCGGTCAACCTCGACAAGCTGTCCCTTTGAAAGAACGCCGAGACACTTATAAATGCCCGCAAGAATACGCGCAACAGTTGTTTTGCCGGTGCCGGGATTGCCGAGAAAGGCCATATGCAGAGACATCGCCGCCTGCGGCATTCCCCTGTCCTCGCGCATTTTCCGGACGCGGATCAGGTTAATTAAGCTGTTGAGATCCTGCTTAACGGCCTGCAATCCGGTTAATTCATCGAGCTTTTTTAGCTGTTCTTCTAAGGTTAATTCTTTCTCCTCAGGCTTTTGCTGCTGTGCATCCTGCGCATTCTGCTGATCCTTTTTCTGGAACGGCGTCTGTGCATTTCCGGTTGCTGCGGGATTTCCGGGCTGCTGCGGCTGCGGATTCTGGGGGCTTCCTGTGTTCGGGGTACCGCCGCCCCAAGGCGTATTGCCGCCTGACGGGTACGGCGGACGGTTGGCGAGCTCCTCGCGGCGCTTCTGGTCACGCACCATTTTCTCCCAGTTCGTAATATATTCCATGCGGAAATTCCGCAGTGCCAGCACCAATGCGCCGAGATCACGCATGACAAACGGGTCTGTTCTGCCGTTTTCTACCGTCATGAATTCCAGACCGGCCTGATTGATGAACTCGATGAACGCAAGGCTCATTCCGCCGATCGGCAGCGTTTCGAGATCCATTTTCAGGAACGGCATCATCATGGTAATCATGCTGTCCTTTAAGCTGTACTTGGTTATTTTGCTGCTGACATTAAAGCGGTCGATCTGGTCGGCGGACATCGAATAGCCAAGCGCATCATTGAGATAGGCAATCTCTGCCATTGATATATTGCCGTTGCTGCTGCTTAAATAAACATAGAATTTAAGCAAGGTAAAGCGCAGATAATCCTGCATTGTTTTACCCTGAACACCGACATGATAGCCCTTGTCATCACATGCCGCACAGTTTTCATAAACCTGTGTCAGTTGTCTCGCAACCGCATCCTGCATAACTTTCCATCCTCCCTGCCAATAAAGTATCACTTCACGATTTGAAGGGATTTAGCCCTTTGTCACCTTATGGAACACCTTTTTGCCCTTTTTGATGATGAGGTCATTTTCGAGCGTGTACTGCATTTTCGGATCGGTGACCTTCTCGTCATTCACCGTGACACCGCCCTGCTGCACCAGTCTGCGCGCCTCGGAAATGGACGGACAGAGCTTGGCTTTTACAAGAACCGTCAGCAGACCGATCTGACCGTCGGTGAAGTCCTCGTCGGTGAGCGTTGTGGTCGGCATATCCGCGCTGACACCGCCGCCCGCGAAGATCGCACGCGCTGCATCAAGCTGTTTTTTTGCCTCCTCCTCACCGTGTACAAGCGCGGTCAGTTCATATGCAAGAGTCTCCTTGGCCTTGTTGTAGGCTGCGCCGGAGTCGAGATGCCGCTCCATTTCCTCGATCTCCTCAATCGGCAGGAATGTCAGCATTTTCAGGCATTTCACAACATCTGCATCACCGACGTTTCTCCAGTACTGGAAGAAATCGTAGGGCGTGGTCTTTTCGGCATCAAGCCAAACGGCGCCCTTTTCGGTCTTGCCCATTTTCTTGCCCTCGGAGTTGAGCAGCAGCGTGATCGTCATGGCATAGGCATCCTTGCCGAGCTTCTTGCGGATCAGCTCCGTGCCGCCGAGCATGTTTGCCCACTGATCGTCGCCGCCGAACTGCATATTGCACCCGTAATCCTGATACAGCTTGTAGAAATCGTAGCTCTGCATAATCATGTAATTGAATTCGAGGAAGGTCAGAC
>JAFXZM010000057.1 GCA_017541275.1 Oscillospiraceae bacterium
CCGCAGAATTATTGTTATGCGCTTTTACTGCGTTTGTTGCAGTTATCGCAAAACGAAATCGCCGCAGATTTACGCATGCTCCCGATCATGGGAGTATGAGGGAAATTGCGGCGCACTCCTGCGCCGCTTGCCAAGGTTGCTGCGGAGAATGAGCCTATGTGTAGCTTTAGCAAATTGCCAGCGGGGGCTCCCCGCCCGCGCAGTGCGCGGTTCCATTTTGCTAAAGGCACAGTTACGCCTTGCAATTTTGCAAGCAAAACTCACGATGCTATTCGCATCTTCTGTGCAGTTAAATTGGCTCAAAATGTGGGACACAGCAAACAAATGAGAAGCTGCGATCAGCAGCGTGTATTTGGAAACTTGGGAGATTGAGCCTGACCGTGCCTTTAGCAAATCGCCAGCGGGGGCTCCCCGCCCCCGCTCTTTTTTTCTGCTCCCATTGTGTTTTTGCGGGATTTATGGTATAATAAAACCGGCATCACCCCGAAAACCAGTCAGAAAAGGAGAATGCATATGCTGAATCAGGTCGGCGACCGTTTCCACGGCTTTACCGTGACCCGCATCCGCGAAAGTAAAGAGCTCAACGGCAGGCTCGTTGAAATGGTGTATGACAAAACCGGCACGGAGCTGTGCTGGGTCGATAACAAACTCGAAAACAAGCTGTTTTCCATCGCGTTCAAAACGCTTCCGGAGCAGAGCACCGGCGTGTTTCATATTTTAGAGCACTCCGTACTCTGCGGCTCGAAAAAGTATCCGGTGCGCGAGCCGTTTGTCGAACTGCTCAAAAGCTCGATGAATACCTTTCTGAACGCAATGACCTTCCCCGACAAGACCATGTATCCGGTGTCCAGCCGCAATGCGCGCGATTTTCTGAATCTAACGGAGGTCTATCTTGATGCGGTCTTTGCACCTGCAATCCTCGATAATCCGAATATCTTTTATCAGGAGGGCTGGCATATCGAGACCGATGCCGACGGAACCCGCAGCTATAAGGGCGTCGTGTTCAATGAAATGAAGGGCGCAATGAGCAGCGTGGACGGTCTGGCGGAATACAAGCTCAGCGAAATGCTGTTCCCCGATACCTGCTACGGCTGCAACAGCGGCGGCGACCCGGCGGTCATCCCGACGCTGACCTATGAGAAATTCATCGAGACCTATCACCGCTTCTATCATCCCTCGAATGCACGCATTTTCCTCGACGGCGATATTCCCGCAGAGGAAACTTTTGCACTGCTGGAGGCGTATCTTTCACAGTATGATAAGCGGGAGGAGCTGCCGGTCATTGCAATGCAGACGCCGGTCTCCGCAGAGGAAACGATGGAATTTGAGCTTTCGCAGGATGAGGAGATTGAAAACCGCGGCTGCCTTTATGTCGGAAAGATTCTCTGCACATGGGAGGAGCGTGTGAAGATCATCGCCTGCAATGTACTGCTGGATGCGGTTGCCGGAAGCAATGAGGCACCGCTGAAGCGGGCGGTGCTCTCGGCAGGACTTGCGCAGGAGATGGGTACCATGCTCGACCCCTCAACGGCGCAGTGCTATCTTCAGCTTTATTTCCGGAATATAGCGGACGGCCGGGAACAGGAGATCCTCCCGCTTATACGCAAAACTGCATCGGAAATGCTCGAAAAAGGGCTTGATCTCGGTGCAGTCGAGGCATCCGTCAACCGGCTCGAATTTCTCGCGCTTGAGCCGGAGGAGCCGCAGGGTCTTGACCGCTGCATCTCGGCCATGAATAGTTGGCTGCACGGCGGCGATCCGATGCAGTATATGGTCAATCTGGAGGATTTCGCCAAGGTGCGTGCAATGCTGAAGGACGGCAGCTTTGAGAAGCTGCTGCGCGAGATGTTCCTTGATGAGAACGGCACTGCGGTGCTGCATGCAAAGCCCTCGTATACCTTCGGCGAGAAGATGCGGGAAGAAGAAGCCGCCCGTCTGGAAGCGGTCTGCGCAGACTGGACGGAAGCGGACGAAGAAAAGAATGCTGCGCTGAATAAGGCGCTTCAGGCATGGCAGCAGACACCGGATACGCCGGAGCAGCTCGCGAAGCTGCCGGTGCTCGATGTCTCCGAGGTCAGCGATCAGCCGTCCTGGACGGAGACCGTGCAGCATGAAGCGGACGGCGTGACCGTGCTGTATCATCCGGCACCGTGCATGGGTCTGGTGCATGTCGGGCTGTATTTCCGCATGACCGATTACAGCATTGACGATCTGCCGCTGCTGCTGCATCTCGGCTCGCTGTTCGGCAAGCTCCCGACGGCGCATTATTCTGCACTGGAATTGCAGCAGGAGCTGAAAAATAAAGTCGGCCGCCTGGAAGCCGCGGTGGATGTTCTCGCGGAAAAGGATCAGACCGGAACCTGCATTCCGATGCTGACGGTGCGGTGCAGTTTTCTTGCAGAGCGGCAGCATGATGCCGCTGCACTGATCGAGGAGGTTCTGCTGACGACCGACTTCACACAGAAGGAAAAAATCCGCGAAATCCTCCTGCAAACCGACGAGCGGTTCAAGCAGTTCCCCGTTATGGGCGGGCATGCACTCGGCATGAGCGCGGCCATGTCGCATTATGCGGCATCCTATGCGGCGCGCGATGCGCTGGGCGGATATACCGCCATTCGCCGGACACACGCGCTGGTGAAGAATTTTGACGCAGAATTCGACAAATTCTGTGCGCTGATGCAGCGTGTACAGAAGGAAACCTGCTGCAAAGCGCGGCTGACCGCCGGTGTCACGGCTGCAAATGACACGGAGATCCGCGATATTCTGGCGGCATTCCCGCAGGGAAGTGCCGTTCCGGATTCTGTGCATTACGAGCTGCACCTGCCTGCGCACATGGGCTGCCGCATTCCGGCGCAGATTGGCTTCGCGGTGCAGGGCTGGCATCTCGGCTGCGGCGCACCGGCATTCGACGGAGGCTGGCGGGTTGCGGCGAAGATTCTTTCGCTGAGCTATCTCTGGAACACTGTGCGCGTACAGGGCGGCGCCTACGGCACCGGCATCGCAATCCGGCGCGACGGCAGCCTGTTCACGTATTCCTACCGCGACCCCACACCGGCAAACTCGCTTGCGGTCAACCGCGGGCTTTCAGACTTCATCCGGCAGTTCTGCGAGAGCGAAGAACCGCTCGACGGCTATATCATTTCGACGGTCAATGACGAAGACCCGCTGCGCTCACCGCGAGATGACGGCTTCACTGCTGACGGAATGTGGTTTACGAAGCGGACAAAAGAGGAGCTTGCCGCGGAACGGAAGCAGATGCTCGGAACCACACGGGAAACGCTCCTGCGTTCCTGCGAGGTCTGGGACAGGTTTGCCGAAAAGGGCAGTGTGTGCGTCTGCGCGGCTGAAAACCTGCTGGACGACTGCGAAAATCTCACGGTCTGTGAGCTGTAAGTCAGCACAGCCCTGACCCATATACAAGCAAGAGCGGCGGCTCCCCGAACGGGAACCGCCGCTTTCATATTGAAACATAATCGGGGTCGGTATTATATGCCGAGAGATGCCTGTCGATTGCTTCGCGGCAGATGTGATCGCCGATCGCAATCAGCACAGCCTGTCCGTTTCCGACCGGTAAAATCTCCGTCCTTTCCCGTGCGGCATTGATCCGCAGCCAGCCGCCCTGACCGTCCGGGAGCGAGCCCTTGATGCGGAAAATCTCGCCGCATGCAGGGTCGCCGAAAATCTCCGCAATGACTGCGGCGATCTGCTCCCGCGGCAGTGCAAGGTGCATGAAATAATGCACGCCGCTTTGAATATCCTCCGTGCTGTAATGCTTGACATAGCCTGCACTGCGGAAGCCGGCGTGCTCACAGCGCTGAAAATCGGAATCGTTCAGCGCATCCCAGTCCCGGATGAGCAGGTCATTGTCTGTGAACTGCCGGTCACAGGAAATCGCGGTCAGCGCACGGTTCACATGCGCCAGCACCCGGATTCCCGCCTGCTCCGGCGATTCGCCCTGCAAAAACGAGAGCTTGCTCAGCAGCAGCAGCCCGCTGCATGCCGCCTCCGAGGCCAGCAGATATTCAGCCTGAGCGGAGAGCATTTCCGGCATTCCGGCATCCAGCACCGTCAGAACGCTGCCGATCTCATACCAGCAGTCCAGCGGCGATTCATGCAGCGTATCGAAGAATTCGTCCATATCGAAAATGCCGGAGGGCTCCATGATGACACGGTCGAAATGCCGCATGCTGAGCGAAATAAGCTGTGTTTTGAACCGGCGCTTATGGCAGTCAGGGTCGCCGCCGCCGGTAATCATTTCCAGTGCGCAGCGGTCGGACTTCAGATCCTGAAGCATGACCATATCCGCATTCACCGCCCCGAAATCGTTTTCGAGAATCGCGATGCGCTGGCCGCGTGAAAGAAAATGCTGTGCATAATGCCGCAGAAACGTCGTTTTTCCGGAGCCGAGAATGCCGGTAATGAGGTCGATTTTGGTACGCGCCATATCTGATTTGCCCCTTTATTTCAAAATGCCGATTGAGCGCTTCCAGTAAAGAATGCGCAGCACAGATGCGTCGAGCTGTGATTCTTCAATCTCGCCGGCCTCAACCGCTGCGGTAATTGCATCGACCGCACCGTCAAAATCGGAATAGCAGAGCAGATCGTTTCCGGCCTTGACCGCCGCAACGGCAGGGTTTTCACCGTTTGTGTACTGTGTGATTGCGCTCATGCCGAGGTCGTCGGTAATGATGACGCCGCGGAAATTCAGCTCCTCGCGGAGAATGCGGTGAACCTCCGGCGAGAGCGATGCCGGCTGATCGGGGTCCATGCATTTGACGATATTGTGGCTGACCATGACCGAATCCGCACCTGCCTCGATTCCGGCCCGGAACGGCTTGAAATCGCGGTCAACAAAGGTCTGGTAGTCGCGGTTGTCATAGGCCATCATTTTGTGTGTATCGCTGCTGCCGCCGTAGCCGGGGAAGTGCTTGAGCGTGGAGCCGATGTGCTTATTGCGCATGGCCGTCACGACGGCCATGATATATGAGGCCGTGTCCGAGGCATTCAGGCCGAAGCTGCGCGGCGCGATAAAATCCCAGTTGGTCAGCGGAACATCGCAGACCGGTGCCAGATTGGAGTTGATGCCGAGATTCAGCAGGAATGAAGCCTTTTCCTCGGTATCAATGCGAACCTGACCCCAGCCGCCCGCTTCATAGACCTCCTTCGGGCTCTGGAATTTCTTTTCCCGCAGCAGCGGGTTGATGCTGACGCGGTTGACCGTACCGCCCTCCTCATCGACAGAGATCAGCATGGGATATCTTGCGGCCTCCTGAAAGCCGGCGGTCATTGCCTTGACCTGCTCGGGCGTTTTCCCCTCAAAGGGCTTGGCGAACAGGCAGAGCCCGCCCGCGCCTCTTGCAGCATAGGATCGCGCAAGCTCCTCATCCATGCAGCTCACAAGCATCATCTGCGACGCCTTTTCGCGGACGCTCATATTATTCAGCACAGACACGATCACGGGGTCATCCGGCGGGGTGTAGACATTGGTTGTGGTGGTAGTGGTTTCGGCGGTCGTTTCCGTTGTGGTTTCGGAATACGCGCCGTCGGGGAAAATAATATTGGTCTGTGCGGGGTACTGGTCGATTTTCTCCATTTTTGTACAGCCGCAGAGCAGCAGAATCACAAACAGCGGCGCTGCAAGGAACATGCAGCGGGCTTTGAAACTTCCGTTCAAGGGAAACGCTCCTTTTCTTTTGGATTATTCTCTTTCTTTATTCAGTTTTTCAGGCTTTGCATCGGTGCCGGGATGCGGCCGCCGCGTGCGATGAATTTCTCTGCACTTTCTCTGCGCACGGGCATGACCGGCCCTGTACCGAACAGGCCGCCGAAGTCGAGCTGCTCGCCCTCCTTCTTGCCGATTGCGGGAATGACGCGCACGGCGGTTGTTTTGCTGTTGACCATGCCGATCGCGGCCTCATCCGCGATGATTGCGGAGATCGTGGAGGCCGGCGTATCGCCGGGAATGACAATCATATCGAGGCCGACCGAGCAAACGGCGGTCATTGCTTCGAGCTTTTCGAGCGAAAGCACGCCGGCATTGGCTGCGTCGATCATGCCTGCATCCTCCGAAACGGGGATGAAAGCACCGGAAAGGCCGCCGACGCTGGAGGAGGCCATGACGCCGCCTTTTTTGACAGCGTCGTTCAGCAGTGCGAGTGCAGCGGTCGTGCCGTGCATGCCGCAGACAGAGAGCCCCATGCCCTCCAGAATATGCGCCACGCTGTCGCCGACGGCAGGAGTCGGCGCAAGCGAGAGATCGACTATGCCGAACGGAACGCCGAGCATCTGCGAGGCGCGGGTGCCGACAAGCTGCCCCATGCGGGTAATCTTGAAAGCAGTGCGCTTGATGACGTTTGCAAGCTCGTCAATCGTCGCATCGGGATATTTTTCGATTGCGGCGCGGACAACGCCGGGGCCGGATACGCCGACATGCACCTCACAGTCGGGCTCGCCGGGGCCGTGAAACGCGCCCGCCATGAACGGATTATCCTCCGGCGCATTGCAGAAAACGACAATTTTCGCAGGGCCGAAGCACTGGTTGTCGGCGGTCAGCTCCGCAGATTCGCGGACAATCTCACCCATGAGCCTGACTGCATCCATGTTGATGCCGGCCTTGGTCGAGCCGACATTGACCGAGGAGCAGAGATTCGAGGTTTCGGCGAGTGCCTGCGGAATCGAGCGGATCAATGCTTCGTCGCCGGCGCTGAAGCCCTTGTGTACCAGTGCGGAATAGCCGCCGATGAAGTTGACGCCGGTTGCTTCGGCGGCACGCTGGAGCGCATATGCGAGCTTTACAGGGTCGCCGCCTCTTGTCGCACCGACCAGCATTGCCGCGGGGGTGATCGAAATGCGCTTGTTGATGATCGGGATGCCGTACTCTGTCTCGATCTGCTGACCGGCCGCGACGAGCTTTTCCGCCTTGCGGGTGATCTTGTCATAGACGCGGGTGCAGAGTGCATCCATATCCTCCGAGCAGCAGTCCAGCAGCGAAATGCCCATTGTAATGGTGCGGATGTCAAGGCATTCGTCCTGAATCATGCGGATTGTTTCCAGAATATCCGAGGTATTGAGCATATAAATCCTCCCGTCAGATCAGATGCGGTGCATCGAATTGAAGATATCCTCATGCATGACATGAATGGACAGGCCGAGCTCTTTTCCGAGGTCGGTGAGCGCGGCGGAGAGCTCAGAGAAGTCACAGCTCAGGCCGCGGATATCGACAAGCATGAACATCGCGAACAGATCCTGAAGCACACTCTGCGTGACCTCCATGACATTGGCGTTTTTCTCGGCACAGATTCCGCTGACCTTATGCAGAATCCCGACCGTATCGTGGCCGATGACGGTAATGACAGCTTTCATGGCAGACAGCCTCCTTATTTCATTCGGGTTCCGGCGCCGCCTGATAAACGGCAGCGCATACCTATATTATTATAGCACAATTCCGGCGGAAATGCAAGTGCCGGAGGCGGGAGTGGCTAATCGGAGATTTCCAGCACGTAACCGGCGATGTCAAATAAAAGTTTTTGGTACGTCAGCTTTGCTGGCGTTCGCTTTCTTCAAAAGCTCGTGGGATTCCAAAGGGCAAAGCCCTTTGGCCGCGCTCTGCGGAGCGCGGAATTCCCCTATCGTTCAAAAGCGCGAAAAGAGGGGGCTTGGGGGAGAGAAAACAAGAGTTTTCTCTCCCCCATTACAAAATAATATGTACCGCTCTTGTACGGACTGATATTTGAAAAAACGAGATTCGGCCACTCCCGGCCACGGAATCGCAGGTATAAAAAAACCGGTGACTTCGTTTCCGAAGCACCGGTTTTTAAGCTGTTTACTGGAGTCGAACCAGCGACCTCATCCTTACCAAGGATGTGCTCTACCAACTGAGCTAAAACAGCATATGAGCAAAATCCGCAGCCTGCTTTTGCGACCGCTTTCCTATTATACCGCAAAATGCCGGAAAAGTCAAGGGGCGATCTCCAAAAAAGCCAAATTCGACATACTGCACAATTTCGTCCCGCGCATCGGGAAACATTTGCATGTATGATAGAAATTCTGAACAAAATGTGAAACGTTCTTGAATTATTGGTGAATTTGTGGTAAAATGAGCACAGAGAGAAAAGAAATTGGGCATAATTTCGCATAGCACCGTGAAAGTAACAAAATGAATACCCGCTTGTTTTTTGCTTTTAGGGAGGATTACAATGTTCCGATTCACAAGAAAACAGCTTGCGGCAGGCCTCGCTGTCCTGCTGACCGCCGTACACCTGACATCGCCTGCTGCCGCAGTCACCGTGCAGCAGGAGCCTGCCGATCTCAACGGCGACGGCGTCGTCGATGTCTTTGACTTTGTGCTTTCCAAGCGCGCGATCGTATCGGAAACCGCACCTGTCAGCCTTTGCCTCTCCGATGCGGAGGGCCGCCCCGGCGAGACCGTCTGCATCAGTGTTGCGGTCGAGAACAACCCCGGCTTTCAGTGGATGGCCACCGGCGTGACCTTCGGCGGTCTGATTCCGCTCGATGCGCAGGGTGAGCCGATGGCAGCCGGCGTTTTCAATGACGAGCCGCTGCTGAATGCCGAGATCTGGGGCGCTGCTGCATATCTGTCAGACGACAGCAGCTTTATCGGGATTGTCGCGAGCGCCGGAAATGAATACAAAATCGAGGGCGACGTCGAGCTGATTTCGCTGTATTTTCAGATTCCGGCCGATGCGGAGCCCGGCACTGTTTATACGCTGATTCCCGACCAGCCTTCCTTCTGGGAGCAGCCGGAATTTGTTTCGATGGAGATGATGCCGGTTCTCACGCAGCGCGGGCATGTCCGCGTATGCAGCGGCAGCCTGCTCGGCAGCGATATCACACCGCCGGAAACAACAGCCGATACGACCGAAACCACTACCTCCACATCTGCAACCACCACCACAACAACCACCACGACCACGACCGCAACAACCACCACGATCGCAACAACCACGGCGACCACCACTACAACGGCGACCGCTGCATCTGTCTCGAAGACCGTTACGACCACAAAGCCGCTCGTTCTGCCGTCACAGGCGGGTGTCCTGAAGCGCGGAATTGATATCTCGCGTTTTCAGGGGAATGTCGATTTCAAGAAGGTTGCAAACGATCCGCACGGACAGTTTGCGATCCTGCGGGCAGGCTACGGCAAATACGCCAAGCAGATAGATTCCATGTTCTATACATACTACAATAACGCAAAGGCGGCGGGTGTGCCGGTCGGTGCTTACTGGTATTCCTACGCAATGAGCGCTGATGAGGCGCGCATCGAGGCGAATGCCTGCGCACAGGTGCTCGGAAACCGGAAATTCGAGTATCCGATCGCATTTGATATTGAGGATCCCTCACAGCAGCAGGCTGTTCTGAACGGAACGCTCTCGAAGGAAGAATTCTCCGAAATCGTCGATGCATTTTGCAGCGAAATGGAGAAGAAGGGATATTATGTCGTGATCTATACGAACCCCTGCTTCCGCTCCTATATGACGGACAGCATGGTGAAGAAATACGATATCTGGGTTGCAAACTGGCGCGTGACCAAGCCGAATATCAAGGAAAGCTACGGCATCTGGCAGTTCGGCTCGACGAATATGAATGTCGGCACGAATTCTGTCAGCGGCGTCAACTGCGAATGTGACCTTGACCTCGCTTACCGCGATTATCCCGCAATTATGCAGCAAAAGCACAGAAACGGCTATTGACCGCACAATACAAAACAAGAAAACAAAAGCCCGGAGGCAGATTCAGCTCACCTCCGGGCTTTCATATGTTCAGATCAGTTCAGTCGGCTCAGGCAGAGTACGCAGGAGATTCTCCATATGCGAGCGGTCTGCAATCCATTCGCTGAACGCGGTTGCTGAGCCTGCCGCGACACCCATGCGCAGCGCCTCAGTCAGCGGCTTACCCAGTGCAGCTCCGGCGAGAAAACCGCCGAGCATGGAATCACCGGAGCCGACTGCATTCTTCACCGCGCCGTGCGGTGCGGAAAGATGCCAGACGCGGTTTTCGGAGGAAAACAGCAGGGCACCGTCGCCGCCGAGCGACAGCAGGACGTTTTCCGCGCCCATTTCCTGCAATTTTTTACCGTAGGGCAGTGCATCCCACCAGGTGTCAATCTCCGAATCGAACAGCGCACAGAGCTCAGGGAGATTCGGCTTGACAACGAACGGCCTGCACCGCAGCGCCTCACGCAGCGGCTCGCCCGCCGCGTCAACAGCAAACCGCACGCCGGTATCCTCCAGTGCAGTCATCACATCGGCATAATGGGAAGCCGGCGCACCGGCGGGAATGCTGCCGGCCAGTACAATGTAATCGCCTTCGCCGCAGCGGCGGAGCTTTTGCAGCAGCAGCTCGGTATCCTGCTGCGATACAGATACGCCGCGCCCGTTCAGCTCCGTGACCGTGTTGTTTTCGCGAATTTTCAGATTGATGCGGTTCATCTGATTGGGCACTTCAATCCAGTCGGTCGGAATCTGCGTGCGCTGGAGCTGCTCGGCGATCATGGCGCCGGTCGTACCGGACAAATAGCCGTAAACAGTTGTCGGAATGTCGAGCTGCTGCAAAATCAGCGACACATTCACGCCCTTGCCGCCCGCTGTAATCCGCTCATGATCGGTGCGGTTGACGGTCGCCCTCATCAGCGGTTCTTCCAATGAAACCGTGTAATCCACTGCGGGATTCATCGTGACTGTTGCGATCATATTGGTTCTCCCTTTTTTCATATATCTTTGCTTCATGATATGCGTTCTTCGGAACGGATATTACGGAAAGCAGTATTGCTTAGTCAGCAGAAATACTGTCACAGCAATGCCGCAGATGACGGCCTGAACAGCGGCAGTGCGCAGGAGCTCGCGGCGCAGCCGCTTCCGCTGCTCGGAGCGCAGCAGAATTGCGCGTCCGGGCGGCTCGGCATCGGAGAGCGCCTCCGGATAGCTGCCTGCGAGGAATACCTCCGTGCGGATTGCGACGGTCACAGCATCGCCGGGCCGGATCTCTGCCGCGCCGGGCACATCGGAGCGAAAGGCTGCGGTATGGGTGAGACGGTGTCCGTCGGTAAAGGTGACCGCGAGCGCACCGGCTCCGTCCGCCTGTGTGCAGGTGCCGCGGAATATGCGCCAGCATGCAAAGGGGTCAAGGAGCTTTCCGAAAGCGCGCAGAATCAGGCAGGCGGCTGTCAGGAGCGTGATGCCTGTGAGAAAGTATCGGAGATTGCCCAGCCGGAGAAATCCGGCGGCCAGGGCGGCAATGTCCATAGCCGGAGTGCTCCTTTCATCATTTCTGTACTCATTATAGCACAAATCTTCTGCGATTGCAACCCCGTTCCGCATTCGGCAATGTTGCGGTTTTTTTCGTCCGCAGAACTGCGATTTTCTCTTGCCCGGCCATTGAACTTTTCCGAATAATGTGTTATAATATAAGATACGTGTAATTTCAGGCGCGGGGGTGTACCTTATCTATGATTATGGATCTGCATACGCATACGCGGCATTCTCCGGATGCAGCGCCCGATACCGTTGCGGATCGGATCGCGGCTGCAAACCGGCTCGGCCTGCGATATATGGCCGTGACTGACCATGTCGAGATCAACCGCTATTATCCGGCGGAATACTATCATTCCAAGGAAACAGAGCAGTTCATCTATGACAGCGAGGCCGTATTCAATGGCTCAGCGGCGGAGGTTGCTGCGGAACAGGCGCACTGTGCGCCCCTGATCCTCCTCTGCGGCATCGAGATCGGTCAGATTCCGCAGGATCCCGCCCTTGCCGCCCGGCTTTATCATGACCCGCGCGTCGATCTGGTGATCGGCTCTGTCCATGAGCTGCCCGGAAGGCCGGATTTCTTTTTTCTGGACTACGAATCTGAGGATATCCCCGCGCTCATCGCAGCCTATTTCGATGAGGTGCTGCGGCTTGCGCAAACCGACTGCTACGATATTCTCGGACATCTGACATACGGTCTGCGCTATCTGCCGAACCGTGCGGCTTACGATCTGACGCCGCATCTGCCGGTCATTGACGAAATTTTCCGGACAGTCATCGCCAAGGGCAAAGCGGTCGAGCTCAACGGCTCAAACCTCAAGGCCGCAGAGCCATTTACAGACCCGGATATTTCACTCATCCGGCGGTACCGGACACTCGGCGGCAGATACCTGACGCTCAGCACCGATGCGCATGAAACCAAATATCTCGGCTATCAAATGGATGTGCTGGAGCAAATGGCGAGAGAAGCCGGCTTTTCTGAGCTGACCTGCTTCAAAAAGCACAGGCCGTTTCTGATCCCGCTTTGATTATGGGGAGGCAACTTTGAGTATTTTTGACCTGTTCAAGCAAATTGAATCCAAAGCGCCGGCTGTTTCCGGGCCGCCGGAATGGCTGATCGCCGGACTCGGAAACCCCGGCAGCAAATACCATAACACCCGCCACAACGCCGGCTTTCTGATGCTCGATGCCTTTGCCGAGCAGCTCGGCGCGAAATTCGGAAAGCACCGCTTCAAAGCCGATACCGCCTGCGCAATGTGCGGACAGACCTGCTGTCTGCTGATGAAGCCCGATACCTACATGAACCTCAGCGGGCAGGCCGTAACCGAAGCAATGCGGTTTTATCAGATTCCGCCTGAGCATGTCATCGTCATCTGCGATGATATCAATTTCGATGCCGGTGTGCTCCGCATTCGCAAAAAAGGCAGCGACGGCGGCCATAACGGCCTGAAAAACATCATATATCTTTCCGGCTCGGATCAATTCCCGCGCATCCGTGTCGGCATCGGGCAGAAGCCGCACCCCGACTACGATCTCGCAGACTGGGTGCTCTCCGCCTTTACGGCCGATGAGCTTGATGCGCTCCGTGAAGCCGCAAAAAAGATCGGTGAGGCGATTCCGCTGATGCTCGATGGAAAAACCGACCTCGCCATGAACCGATACAATGCCGGAAAACAGAAAAAAAAGCCTGCGGCAGAATCTGCCGGGGCAGAACAGGAGGCAATCGGATGAACCTGCATATGCGCCGCCTTGCATTGACTGCGGCTGTCTGCTTCTGTGCATGCAGCCTGCTGACCGGATGCAGCGGCACCGATAAGGTCTGGGTCAATATCGGGCCGGCAGCAGAGGGAGAATTCGGCGAGCCGAAATATGAGGACGGCTTGTATCTGACACAGGAGGTGCGCGACCCCGCACCGGACCCCTATGCCGATGATACCGAGCTGTGCGCGGAGGGCGTCACGGATGACGGCATCTGCTATAAGGTCTATGAACAGCATGCAGAAATCACCGGCCATACCGAGGCATTCAACAGCTCTGAACTGAACGTGCCGAAGGAGCTGGAGGGCAAGCCCGTTTCCCGTATCGCGGCAGTCGCCGTATCGGAGGAAAACCGCTTCACGCTCGATGAATCGGGCGCGTTCTACGGCTGCTACTCGCTGAACAGGGTTGTTTTGCCGGATACGCTGACTGAAATCGGCGATTACGCCTTCTACGGATGCAAAAATCTGAAAAGGGCGGATATTCCCGAAAGCGTGACCGTGATCGGTGCGCGTGCGTTCTCCATGTGCCGGAATCTTGAGGAGCTCACTGTCCCGACCGGAATCGGCTATATCGGCGACAGCGCCTTTGCCCAGACGCCGTGGTATGACAATCTGCTCTTTCACCGCGACCTTGTCATTTTTAACGGAATGCTCTACGACGCAGGACACCGCTGCACCGGTGACGTCAATATTCCGGACTATGTGGTTTCGGTCTGCGATTATGCGTTCTATGACAGCGCGGAGCTGAAAAGCGTGACGATTCCGGCCTCCGTGAAGTCGGTCGGCAAATGCGCCTTCTGCGCCTGCCCCTCCCTCTCGACGATCGTGTTCGAGAATCCGGAGTGCGAAATTTACGGCGAGCCCTCGACAATCTGCAACCGGAATGTCGAAAACGAATACCGGTTTAACGGCACTGTCCGCGGCGAAGAGGGCAGCACTGCCGAGAAATACGCCAAAAAACACGGCTACCGCTTCAGCTCCGATCTCAGCGCGCCGAAGGAGACCGTCCCGGAGGAGACCACGACCGCACCGGAGGAGACAACCGGCGATGAAACCGAAACAACAGCCTCCGCGCAGGAGGAATCATAAGCTGCGGGATGAAACCGTCAGAGATACCGCTTCATCTGTAAACAGAAGGGGGCATTCTTCGGAATGTCCCCTCTGAGTGTTTGTTTTTTTGCGATGCTTGGAGGTTTTTATGCGATTTTTTACCGACGCGGCTGCGCAGATACCGGCGCTGAAGGAGCTTCGGCGCTGTATGCAGAAGCCGGTCTCGCCCGTATCGCTGACCGGCGTTTCCCATATTCACAAGGCGCAGCTTCTGCTCGCGCTCTCGCAGGACGCGCCTGTCACCGCTGTTATGGCGGACGAATCGGCCGTGCGGCTGCTCTGTGAGGACATCAACTTCATGGCGGGAGAGCGCGTCGCGTATCCATACCCCGCAAAGGAGCTCAATTTTATTGCGGCAGCCGGCATTTCCCGCGAATATGAGCAGATGCGCATAACGGCGCTCTCGGCGCTGTGCAGAGGGGAATGCCGCGTGCTGGCGGTCTCCGCCGAGGCAGCGATGCAGTATACGCTGCCGAAGGCAGTCCTTGTGCAGCGGACACTCCGCATTGCACAGGGCGATAGCGTCGATCAGGCAGCGCTGACGGCACAGCTAGCGGCGCTGGGCTATGTCCGCACGGAGCAGGTCGATGCCCCCGGTCAGTATGCTGTCCGCGGCGCAATATTCGACATTTTTTCATCGCAGAACCCGCTGCCGGTGCGAATCGAATTCTGGGGCGACGAAATTGACAGTATTGGCTGGTTTGAGCCGGAAACGCAGCGCCGCACCGATCCGGTCGGGGAGGTGCTGGTCGCACCCGCAGTCGAGGCGCTGCCCGATGCGGAGCAGCTTGCGGAATCGCTGACAGAGCTCGCCAGGACCCTGCGCGGAAAGCATGCGGACAACATGAAGCAAAAGCTCTGTGCCGATGCGGAAAAGCTCCGGGCGGGGCTTTCGCTGCCGGATATCGACCTCTATTTCCCGCTGCTCTACGGTGCGGCGCAGCCGGCAACCGTATTTGATTACTGCACCGGCTGCATCGCACTGCTCGAAACGGGCGGCCTGCTCGATGCATGGCAGGGGCTTGATGCGCGGTACCGCGAGGAAGTCCGGCTGATGCTGGAGGACGGCACGATCTGCCGGCGGCTCGCGGAATACCGGCTCGACGCAAATACGGTATTGATGCGCGCAAAGGAAATGCCGCTCTGCTGCATGAATGCGTTTCTCAACAGTACAAATGCATTTCAGTTTCAGAAGATGCTCTCGGTCGAGGCCACGCAGAATGCGCCGTGGGGGGGCAGCACCCGCATTCTCACGGAGGATGTGCAGGAGCTATGCCGGCGGGGCTACCGCGTCATGGTCTGCGGCGGCACGGAAAAGACCCTGCCGATTCTGATGCAGGACCTGCAAAACAGCGGCATCGCCTGTGCCCTTGCAGATGAGAATTCGGAGGCAAAGCCCGGCGCTGTGCTGCTGATGCGCAGCGGCCTTTCTGCCGGATTTGAATATCCCGCAGTGCAGTATGCCTGCATCGCGCAGAGCAAGGCGCAGAGCACCGTGCTGAAAAAGCGCCGCTTCAAAAAGGGACAGGAGATCCGGGCGCTGTCTGAGATTTCGGAGGGCGATCTGGTCGTGCATGCCGCGCACGGCATCGGCCGGTTCAAGGGCATCCGCAAGCTCGAAATGGAGGGCATCACCAAGGATTATATCACGATTGAATATGCCGGAACAGATGAGCTGTACGTGCCGGTCACGCAGCTCGATCTCGTGTCGCGGTATATCGGCGGAAAGGACGATGTAAACGTCAGGCTGAACAAGCTCGGCTCGCAGGAATGGCAGAAAACGCGCACCCATGTAAAAAAAGCGGTCAAGGATATGGCGGCGGAGCTGATACGGCTCTATGCGGCGCGCGAAAAAGCCAAGGGCTTTCCGTTTGAGCCGGATGACGAGATTCAGCATGATTTTGAGGAGCGCTTCCCGTATATCGAAACGAACGACCAGCTCCGAAGCGTTGAAGAAATCAAGCGCGATATGGAGCGCGACCGCCCGATGGACCGACTGCTCTGCGGCGATGTCGGCTTCGGAAAAACAGAGGTCGCATTCCGTGCGGCGCTCAAATGCATTCTTTCGGGCAAGCAGTGCGTAATTCTCGCGCCGACGACCGTGCTTGCACATCAGCATTATGAAACGGCACTGCGGCGGTTTGAATCCGTGCCGGTGAATATCGAGCTGCTCTCCCGGTTCCGCACAAAAAAGCAGCAGACTGAAATTCTCAAAAAGACCGCAAACGGCACAGTCGATCTGCTGATCGGCACGCACAGGCTGCTCTCGAAGGACGTAAAATTTGCCGCGCTCGGACTCGCGGTCATCGACGAGGAGCAGCGCTTCGGTGTGGCGCACAAGGAGCGCTTCAAGGAGGCGTTCCACGGTGTTGACATGCTGACGCTTTCCGCGACCCCGATTCCGCGCACGCTGAATATGGCGCTCTCCGGCATCCGCGACATGAGCGTCATCGAGGAGCCGCCGCAGGACAGATATCCCGTGCAGAGCTTCGTGCTGGAATACAATGCAGGACTGATCGTGCAGGCGATTCAGCGCGAATTGAAGCGCGGCGGACAGGTATACTATATTCATAACCGGGTCGAGACCATTATGCAGTGCGCGGGCAAATTGCAGGAGATGCTCCCCGATGCGCGGATCGGCTATGCACACGGAAAAATGTCGGAGCTGGAGATCAGCGAGATCTGGCGGCGGCTGGTCGAGCACGAGATCGACATTCTCGTCTGCACTACTATTATAGAAACAGGCGTTGATGTGCCGAATGTCAACACACTGATACTCGAACAGGCAGACCGCTTCGGGCTCTCGCAGCTCTATCAGCTCAGGGGCCGTGTCGGGCGTTCAAACCGCCGTGCCTACGCATATTTCACGTATCAGCCGAACCGCTCGCTCAGCGAAGTCGCGGAGAAGCGCCTTGCCGCGATGCGCGAATTCACGCAGTTCGGCAGCGGTTTCCGCATCGCCATGCGCGACCTCGAAATCAGAGGCGCAGACAGCATTCTCGGCGGACAGCAGCACGGACAGATGGAGCAGGTCGGCTACGAGATGTACCTCAAAATGCTCAATGAGGCGATTGCGGAGGAAAAGGGCGAGCCGGTCAAGGCGCCCGCCTGCACCGTTGACATTCAGGTCGAGGCGCATATTCCGGAGCAATATATTACCAGTATGACCTCGCGGCTCGAAATCTACCGCCGCATTGCACTGGTCGGAACGCCCGCCGACAAGACCGATATGATTGACGAGCTGATCGACCGCTTCGGAGAGCCGCCCCAGAGCCTTGTCAATCTCATTGACGCGGCACTTCTGCGCAATACCGCCGGCCGGCTCGGCATCTCGGAGATTTCCCAGAAGCGCGGCGCACTGTTCTTCTATGTCACCGCGCCGAACCCCAGACAGCTTTCCGCACTGATGCAGGCTTACTACGACCGCATTGCATTCAATGACAAAACCGCGCCGTATTATGTCGCGGTGCGGCTGAAAAAAGGCGAGCTTTCGGTCAGCCTGATGCGGGATGTGCTGCGTATTTTCGAGGAAAATACAGGAAAAACTGCCTAAATTGCGCAAAAGCCGGCTTATGTTTGTGAATTATGCTGAATTTTAGCTGTAATCTTTTCGCAATGTTTGGCGCTTTCACGAATAGACTTTTTCCGCCGGATAGTGCTATAATGAGGCTATAAACTTGTGCCGATCTATACGGCACAGCTATGTATGGAGGAAAGTAACAATGAAAGTGAAATCTATTCTGGCAAGCCTCGGCGCTTGCGCTATCGCAATGAGTGCAATGGCACTTTCTGCTTCTGCAGCTATCACCAATGCGAACAGCGGCGAAAACTATTTGTTCCCGATTGTCGCAGATGAAGGAAACAATCTTCCGGAAGGCTGCAAGCTGTCTGATGTCTACGGTTTCGAGGCAAAGTTTGACAAAGTTGCAGGTGAAAACGAGAACTGTGTCGGCGCTTTCTGCTGGCAGTCTGATTCCAACAACTGGGCACAGCACGAGTTCTGCCAGGAGGGCGGCGATAAGGACGTCTTCATCGGTTCCGACGGTACTGTGAAGTGGGTTTCTTCGGAAGCTCTGTTCCAGGACGGCGACACATGGGGCAAGGCATTTGTCGCTGAGTGGAACTGGGATAAACCGGATGCAGATCCGCCTGTAGAGGATAATCAGATTGACTTTTCCGTTGTAAGCTTCAAGCTGCTTGACAAAGACGGCAACGTTCTGGGCGCAGCTCCGGCTGACGGCAACGAGACAACTACCACCACCACGAAGGCAAACGGCGGCACCACGACCAAGGCTGCAAACGGCGGCAAGACAGCCACCACCGGCGCAAAGACCGGCGATGCAGGTGTCGGCGTAGCAGTCGGCCTTCTCGGTCTGGCAGGCGCAGCAGCAGTTGTTTCCCGCAAGAAGCACTGATTTCCGCGTTTCCGCGATAGAAAAATGATGTACCCGAATGCCCTCTGCGACTGTAGGGGGCATTCGCTGTAAACATGTTCCCATACACAAAAACCACTTAGGAGGAAACAATCATGAAACTGAAAAAGGCACTTGCACTGATCTGTGCGCTCGCCTCTGTCGGCGTGTTCACCGCATGCAGCAGCGATTCGGGCAGCAGCACCGCGGATTCTTCCTCGTCTTCAGAGGCAGAAACCACCACTGAGGCCACCACGACCGAGGCAGAGAAAACCACTACCACCGAGACCACAAAAGCAGCAGAGCCGGAGCCCGCTGCAATCGACGCGAATGCAATCACCTTTGATATTCCGTCCCTTTACACCGCAGAGGCAATGAACGATGACGGTGCTGCACCGACTACCGTCGAGGTCGTGAACCTGAACGGCGACAACAAGCTCCGCGTTCATGTTGACCGCGAGGACGAGACCAAGGATTTCCTTGTTCCGAAGGTGCTCATTCACCTGCCGGAGCTGATCGGCGTTGACAAGACCGGCGAGATCGACCACTTCTCTGTTGATTTCACCTGCATCTCCCGCGGACCGTTCGTCGGCGAGGACGGCACAGAAATGTCTGTGGTCGGCAACTTCCTGGGCACCCTCGGCGGCAATATCGCTTCCGAGAAGGTCAAGGACGATGAGGGCAACCTCGTCCAGAATGACTGGGCACAGCAGGACTTCTCCTTCAACGATTGGGAAAATGCAGTCATGAACTGGCATTTCGAGACCCAGACCCCGCTGCTCCCGACCAACAACTATGCCGCAAACGATGAGGGCGTCAATCTGCTCATCATGCGCTGGGGTCAGCCCAATGCAGTCGATTTCTACATTGACAACCTCACGATTTACGATCATGACGGTAAGTCCATTCCGATCATCTATGACGCAGAGGCCAACAAGGTCGATGTCATTGAGGATGACGGCAAGCCGTTTGAGGTCACGGGCGGCGCACCTGCTGCCAATGAAGGCGCAGAAGGCGGCGAAGCAGCCGAGTCATCGGAAGCAGCCGAGTCCTCTGAGGAGTAAATCAGTCATTCAATCCGCCTCTGTGTCACGCAGGGGCGGATTTTTTGTTATTTTTGCACAGAACGCTTGCAATTTTGCGCAATTTGTGGTATGATAATAGTGATACCCTGCATACCAATCAAAGGAGGCTACACTATGTCAGAAAAGCGTTTTACCGTCACGCTGAAGCAGATCATCGACGAATTCCGGCTGGAGGTGCTATATTGTCCCGGAGACCCCTCCGAGATTCTCATTTCTGAGAATGATATCACCAGACCCGGCCTTCAGCTCATGGGCTTTTATGAGTATTTTAATCCTGAACGCATCCAGATCATCGGAAAAATGGAATTTGCATATCTTTCGACCATTGACGAAAAGGAGCGCGTCGAGCATCTGACCGCCCTCTTTGCGCAGCATATCAAATGCCTGTGCCTGAGCCGCGGCCTGCCCTGCTTTGCAGAGATGCTGACCCTTGCAAGACAGTTTTCCGTGCCGGTGCTCCGCACCTCGGAATCGACCTCGCACTTCACCACGAATATGCTCTCCTTCCTTAACCTGCACTTAGCGCCGCGCGTCACCAGACACGGTGTGCTTATAGAGATTTACGGCGAGGGCATCTTCATTACCGGAGAGAGCGGCGTCGGCAAGAGTGAATGCGCGATTGAGCTCGTCAAGCGCGGACACAGACTCGTCGCGGACGATGCCGTCGAGCTGCGCAAGGTCTCGAATACCAATCTTGTCGGCACATCACCGGAAAATATCCGCCACTTTCTGGAGCTCCGCGGCATCGGCATCATCAATGTCCGCAGACTGTTCGGCATGGGCGCCGTCAAATTGCAGCAGGAGATCGACATGATCATCGAGCTGGAGCCGTGGGATTCCAGCAAGGTCTACGACCGCATGGGCGTCGATGAGCAGTATGCGAATATTCTCGGCGTCAAGGTGCCGTCTATGACGATTCCGGTAAAGCCTGGCAGAAATACTGCCGTTATCATGGAGGTCGCCGCCATGAACAGCCGCCAGAAGAAAATGGGCTATAATGCAACGGCAGAGCTTATGGCGCGCCTCGGCATGGAGGATGTCGCCGGGCAGGAAATCATCAAGGATTTTGATTCGTTCTGATGAATACTGTACAGCATTTTCAGATTGCCGCCGATCTGCATACACATACAGTCGCTTCGACACACGGCTATTCAACGGTCACAGAAATGGCGCAGGCGGCGCGGGAAACCGGCGTCCGACTGCTCGGCATCACCGACCACGGCCCCGCAATGCCCGATGCACCGCATCTCTGGCACTTCCATAACTACAAGATTCTGCCGCATGAGATATGCGGCGTGCAGATGCTTTACGGTGTCGAGGCCAATATCATTGACGAATTCGGGCATCTTGACATGGATGAACAGGAGCTGTCGTTCTGCGAGTGGGTCATCGCGTCGTATCATACCGGCTGTGTGCAGTTTGACCGGACGCCTGCGCTTGTTTCGCAGGGCTACCGGATGGTCTGTGAAAACCCGCTGGTCGATGTGATCGGGCACCCGACGACCGTGATGTTTCCGTTTGATGATGAACCGGTGCTGAAATGCATCAGGGAGGCGGGCAAGCTCGTCGAGCTCAACGAAAGCTCGCTGCAATGGAAAAAGGGCGCACTCGAACAAGCAAGGGTGTTCTATGCGCTGTGCAAAAAGCACGAAATCCCGATTGTTTTGAATACCGATGCGCATTTTGCCGGACTGGTCGGAAAAACGCCGATTTCAGAGCAGCTTCTGCGCGATCTTGATTTTCCGAAGCGGCTGATCCGCAATCTCGATCCGGACTGGGTCGCAGAGACAGCACTGAAAAAAAGAAAGCTGTTGTCCCCGCACTGAGAATGCAGCACCCCCATAATAAATCCATCGGAGATACCGCTTTCATCAATCAATGAACTGAAAGAGAGGATAAGAATGCTGGATATACAGGAGCTGACGGCAGTCTGTCAGCAGTGCGGCGCGGAGCTTGCACCGGAGGTGCCGGTTTCCGGGCTGACAACCTTTAAGATCGGCGGGCCGTGCCGGGCACTGGTCACACTGCGAGACCGCGAAAGCGTCAGAACAGTCATCACATACCTGCGCGAACATCAGATTCCGTATTATCTGATCGGGCGCGGGAGCAATCTGCTCTGCCCCGACGAGGGCTATGACGGCGCAGTGCTGAAGCTCGGCGGCGGGCAGATGCAGCAGCTCAGTCTATCCGCGGACGGAACGGGCATTCACTGCGGCGCGGGGGTATCGCTGAAAAATCTCTGCCTCTTTGCGCTCGAAAACAGCCTCACCGGTCTGGAGTTCGCCTACGGCATCCCCGGCTCAGTCGGCGGTGCGGTGTATATGAATGCCGGCGCTTATGACGGTGAGGTATCACAGGTCATCAGCGCTGTCAATGCCTATCAGCCGGACGGTGCGGTTCACAGTCTGCCGAAGGACAGTCTTGATCTCAGCTACCGGCACAGCATTTTCTCCGAGCACCCGGAATGGGTGATTCTGGATGCATATTTCACACTGAAAAAGGGTGAGCCCGATGCAATCCGCGCCAGAATGCAGGATTTGCTCGGCCGCAGGAAATCCAAGCAGCCGCTTGAATTTCCGAGTGCAGGCAGTACCTTTAAGCGGCCGGAGGGAAGCTATGCCTCGAAGCTGATTGACGAATGCGGACTGAAGGGATATACAGTCGGCGGCGCACAGGTCAGCGAGAAGCATGCGGGCTTTGTCATCAACCGCGGCGGCGCGACCTGCGCAGATGTCATTGCGCTCTGCGAGCATGTGCGGGAGACCGTGCAGGCGCAGACGGGCTTTGTGCTGGAGCTGGAGCCGGAGATCATGCACACCTGAATTAACAAGCGGTATCACCGCTGAGGGAGGTCAGACAGATATGATGGAAATGATTTTGGTGACCGGCATGGCCGGCGCCGGAAAGACCAGCGTGCTTGATGCGCTGGAGGATATCGGTTATTATGCAGTTGATAACCTGCCCCTAGCAATGCTTGAAAAATATCTGCTGCACTGCCTCGAAAAGGGCGGACGGTATTCGCGGACAGCAGCGGTCATTGACCTGCGCTCCTGTCACCGGTACTCTGAGCTTGCGGAGGCCTACCGTGCCATGCGCGAGAAATATCAGAACGAAATCCGCTTCCGCATGGTCTGTATCGAGGCACAGGAGGAGGTGCTCATCAAGCGCTTCCGGACGCTGAGACGCGCACATCCCGTTGCGCAGCGGAAGTTTGAGGGCGATGTGGCGGCTGCGATCCAGTTCGAGCACGATCAGCTTCAGATCATCCGTGCCACTGCCGATTTTTTGCTTGATTCCTCGCTGACGACCGGTCAGCAGATCAAGGATCAGATCAAGACACTGTTTACGCAGCATATTACCGATGCCATGCCGATCATGGTCATGAGCTTCGGCTTCAAATACGGCGCGCCGCTCGAAACCGATCTTGTGTTTGATATGCGCTGCCTGCCGAATCCCTATTATGTGGATTATCTGCGCGATCATACCGGTGTCGAGAAATCGGTGCAGAATTATGTGATGGATGCGCCGGAATCGAAGGAATATTTCGATAAGGTCATCAAGCTGCTCAAATTTCTTGTGCCGCTGTACATCCGAGAGGGACGGACGCAGCTTGTTGTCGGCTTCGGCTGCACGGGCGGACAGCACCGCTCCGTGACCTTTGCCGAGCTTATTTCCGAGGCACTGCGCAAAGACGACCTCCATGTCATCACTATTCACCGCGACTACAAAAAGAACAGAGGATAAACAGAGGCACTCCTGATATTCAGGAGTGCCTCTGTTTGAATCCATCGGAGATACCGCTTTCTCTACAGACAAAAATACAATCTGTTAGCTGGTTTTTTTCTGTTTCCGACCGCGGACGACCAGGCCTGCGCAGACCAGCAGGCCGCCGAGGACGGCAGCGGGGATCCAGGCGCTTCCGGAGGGATGACCGGTTTCGCCGTGTCCCTTGAGGGTAGTGACCTCAGGTGCGGGCTCCGTATTTTCGGTATCGGGCAGGGGCTCACGGGAGATACCGGCAGTATCGGCGTACTGGACGGCGGCCTCAGCATTTGCATAGATGACCAGTTCATTCCGCAGCTTGTCGTATTTCCCGCCGGAATCATTTTTCGCATAGCCGAGGGCATAAGCGCCGATCTGGGTGAGGGTATCGGGCAAATAGATTTCCGTCAGGAACGGGCAGCCAAGGAAGCACTCAGCGCCGAGTGTTTCGAGCGAATGGCCGAGCCGGATATATTTGAGCGTTTTGCAGCCGGAGAATGCGCCGGATTCGATTGACCGGATATGATCGCCGAGAGTAGCGACCTGAAGCGAGGTGCAGTCCTGAAACGCATCAGCGCGGATTTCCTCAACGGAGTCGGTCAGCTTGACGGTTGTGATAACGGCATTTCCGGCGAAAGCGGATTCGCTGATGACGCGGACGCCGTCGGGGACTTCGGCGACGGTTTTCTTTCCGCGGAAGGTCACGAGGTGATCGCCGAGGGTGACATAGTCGCCCTTTGCGTTTTTATACCATGCGGTATCAATGAGGGCATCGCCGGCGAGCTCATCGAGGGTATCGGACAGCGTAATCTCAGAGAGGCCGGTGCAGCCGGAGAAAGCGGCGTCCTGCACTCTGCGGACAGAGGAGGGCAGCTTCAGAATTTTGACCTCTGTGTGGTCAGCGAAGGCATAGGCAGCGATGGTTTTGACGGAGGAGGGAATTTCGGGCGCAGCGGAGCTGCCGCGGTATTGCAGCAGGATGCCGTCGCCGACGATGACCATATCACCGGTCTGGCCGTTGAGGAAGGGCGTACCGGCGAAGGCATTTTTGCCGATTTCGCGGACATTTGCGCCGAGGAGGACGGTACTGAGCCGTTCGCAGCCGGAAAAAGCCTCCTCGCCGATGCGGACGCAGCCCTCAGGGATATCCATGCGCTGCAAAAAGGTGCAGTTGACGAAAGCGCGTTCGTCGATCTCCCGGACGGAGGCCGGTAGAATGACGGTATCGGCGTAGCAGTAGAGGAACGCGCGCTCACCGATTTTGGTAACAGTTTTCCCGTCGATCTGCTCAGGGATTGTGACAGTCAGCTCATCGCTTTCCCAGCGGTATTCGGTCAGACAGAGGGAGCCGTCCGGCAGCGCCTCATATTTGATTCTGGTCAGCGGGTCACTGATATTGACCTCATGAAGCGTTGTCGTGACAGCCTCAGTCGTAGTGATTTCCGGTTCTGTAGCGGAAGTTGTTTCGGGCTCAGTCACAGTTGCCGCAGCCTCAGTCGGAGCGGTCGTAGATTCCGCGGCCGGAGCGGTTGTTGTTTCGGCCGGTACAGTTGTCGTTTCGGCAGATACAGGAGCGCATTGCATCAGGCAGACCGCAGCGGCAGCCGCAGAGATGAGCAGGGCATGCAAGCCTTTTCTCTTGTTCATGTTTGATTCTAAACCTCACTTCAAAAAACGGGAACTCTTTCGCGGAGTCCCCGTTTTTGTGATTTGACAAAAGGGATCAGAACTGCTGCGGCAGCTCAGCGGGGTATCCGTCAGCGCGGACGACCTGCACATCGTTATACTGAGACATGCCGGTGCCGGCGGGGATGAGCTTGCCGATGATGACATTTTCCTTCAGGCCGAGCAGGTAATCGCTCTTGCCGTTGATTGCAGCATCGGTGAGAGCCTTTGCGGTTTCCTGGAAGGAAGCAGCGGACATAAAGCTCTCGGAGGAGGAGGAAGCCTTGGTGATGCCGAGCAGCGACGGGCGGGTTGTGACGAGCCGGAGGTCTGTCTCACCGGCGTCGATGCGGGCCTGAAGCTGGGCATTGATCTCCTCGACCTCACGCTTATCGACCATAGCCTCCGGGAGGAGATAGCTGCTGCCGGGATCGGCGATGAGCACCTTGCGCATCATCTGTCTGACGATGACCTCGATATGCTTATCGTTGATGCCGACGCCCTGCTGGCGGTAAGCGAACTGAATTTCCTCGATGATATAGTTCTGGACGGCCTGCACGCCGAGAATGTCGAGCAGGTCCATGGGATAGATCGAACCGGTTGTCAGTCTGCCGCCGCGCTTGACAGAGTCGCCGTCCTTGACGACGAGGTGATAGTTATAGGGAATGGTATACGGCGTAGAGTCTGTATTGGTCTCATCATCGTGGATGATAATGGTCTTGATGCCGTTTTCTTCGGAGAGGTTGACGGTACCGGAGGACTTTGCGAGGATCGCGCCGTTCTTCGGACGTCTGGATTCAAAGAGCTCCTCAACACGCGGGAGACCCTGTGTGATATCCTCCGCGTTTGCGATACCGCCCGTATGGAAGGTACGCATCGTGAGCTGTGTACCCGGCTCACCGATCGACTGTGCGGCGATGATGCCGACGGCCTCACCGACGGAGACAAGGTTGCCGTTTGCGAGGTTGACGCCGTAACATTTTGCACAGACGCCCTTTCTGGCCTTGCAGCCGAGAACGGAGCGGATGCGGACATGCGTGATGCCGGCATCGACAATGCGCTGTGCATCGGCAGTGGTCATAGCGCGGGTTTTGGGGATAAAGAGCTCAGATTTTTCGTCACGCAGATCCTCCACGAGATATCTGCCGACCAGACGCTCCTGCAGGGTTTCGAGGTCACGCTGACCGTCGTTGATGCAGTAGACCTCAATGCCCTCATCGGAGCCGCAGTCGATCTCACGGATAATGACGTCCTGCGAAACATCGACCAGACGGCGCGTCAGATAACCGGAGTCCGCAGTACGGAGCGCGGTATCGGCGAGACCCTTGCGGGCGCCGCGGGAGGAGATGAAGTATTCGGAAATGTTGAGGCCCTCACGGTAATTGGAGCGAACCGGAATTTCGATCGTCGCACCGGAGGTATTCGCGATCAGGCCGCGCATGCCGGCGAGCTGACGGATCTGATTGATCGAACCACGGGCACCGGAGTCCGCCATAATGTTGATCGGGTTGAACGGGTCGAAGTTATTTTCGAGCGCTTCCGTGATCTGGTCGGTTGCGCTCTGCCAGATCGAGCAGACCTTTTCATAGCGCACCTCATTGGAGATATAGCCGTACTGATACTGCTCATTGAGGGCATCGACCTTCGCGTCCGCATCCGCAAGGATATCCTTTTTCTGCGGCGGAATGACCGCGTCGATGACGGCGACGGTCAGGCCGGATTTCGTTGAATATTTATAACCGAGCGCCTTGATGCGGTCGAGCACCTCAGCGGTCATGGTGACACCGTGAACCTTGATGCACTTGTCAATGATTTTGGAGAGGACGCCCTTCTTGACGACCTGTGTAATTTCCAGATCGAATTCATGTTCGGGGTCATTGCGGTTGACGAAGCCGAGGTTCTGCGGAATGATCTCATTGAAGATGAGTCTGCCGGCAGTGCAGTCGATGATGCGGGAGACCTTTTTGCCGTTGATCTCCTTTGTGACGCGCACCTTAATTTTGGAATGCAGGGTGATGTCGTGCTCATCGTAGGCCATCATAGCCTCATCGACGTCGCGGAAGACCTTACCCTCGCCGGGCTCGCCGTCCTTGACCATGGTGAGGTAGTAGGAGCCGAGAACCATATCCTGTGTCGGCACAGCAACCGGCTTACCGTCAGAGGGCTTCAGCAGGTTGTTCGCCGCGAGCATCAGGAATCTGGCCTCTGCCTGTGCCTCTGCGGAGAGCGGCAGGTGAACGGCCATCTGGTCGCCGTCGAAGTCGGCGTTGAAGGCGGTACAGACGAGCGGATGCAGCTTGACGGCTCTGCCCTCGACGAGCACCGGCTCGAAGGCCTGGATGCCGAGTCTGTGCAGGGTCGGCGCACGGTTGAGCAGCACCGGATGATCGCGGATGACATGTTCGAGTGCATCCCAGACATCATCGTCCGGACGGTCAACCTTCTTGCGGGCGCTCTTGATGTTCTGAATTTTGCCCATATCGACGAGGCGCTTCAGAATAAACGGCTTAAACAGCTCCAGTGCCATTTCCTTTGGCAGGCCGCACTGATACATTTTGAGCTCCGGGCCGACGACGATAACGGAACGGCCGGAGTAGTCAACACGCTTGCCGAGCAGGTTCTGACGGAAGCGGCCCTGCTTGCCCTTGAGGATATCGGAGAGGGATTTGAGCTTTCTGTTGTTGGGGCCGGTGACGTCCTTGCCGTGTCTGCCGTTGTCGATCAGCGCATCGACGGCCTCCTGCAGCATACGGGCCTCATTGCGCACGATGATGCTGGGGGCATTGAGCTGAAGCATGCGCTCCAGACGGTTGTTTCTGTTGATGACTCTGCGGTAGAGGTCATTGAGGTCAGAGGTCGCATAGCGGCCGCCGTCGAGCATGACCATAGGTCTGATATCGGGCGGAATGACCGGCAGAATGGTCATGACCATCCATTCCGGACGGTTGCCGGACTGCCGGAAGGCTTCGAGGATTTCGAGGCGTTTGAGCAGCTTGCCGCGCTTCTGGCTTTTCTGGGAAGTGGGGCGGGCAGTGGTTTTCTCATCGAGCTTGCGCACCTCATTTTTGAGCTGTTCGCAGGCCATGACGAGATTATTCTGCCATTCCTCATCCTCTGCCGCAACGCAGAAGGAGCATTCGCGGCAGTTATGGCCGAGCTCGCAGTTTTTGCAGGCTTCGAGCTCATCGGGTTCGAGCGAGAGCTTTCCGTCGGCGATCAGCTTGTCGCGGAATTTGTCATAGCGGTCCTGGCTGTACTCCTGCAGCAGGTGCAGAATGGCATTTGCGCCGATCTCGGCCTGAAAACCGCCGGGGTTCTTGGCCATAGCCGCAGTATATTCCTCCTCAGTGAGGGTCTGCTGCTTGAGGAGTCCGGTCACAAACTGTCCCTCATGAACCGGATCGGGCTCACCGGGGTCTGTGACGATATACTTCGTGAAATAGATGACAGCTTCGAGGTCTTTCTGGGAGATATCGCCGAGCACCTGACGGATGCAGGCGGGCGTACCCTTAAAGTACCAGATATGCGCGACCGGAGCGGCGAGCTCGATATGGCCCATGCGCTCGCGGCGGACCTTTGCTCTGGTGATCTCGACGCCGCAGTTCGGGCAGACCTTGCCCTTAAAGCGCACCTTCTTGAACTTACCGCAGTAGCATTCCCAGTCCTTGGTCGGTCCGAAGATTTTTTCGCAGAACAGGCCGCCCTTTTCGGGCTTCTGTGTGCGGTAGTTGATGGTTTCCGGCCGTTCTACCTTACCGTAGCTCCACTTGATGATCTGCTCCGGCGAGGCCAGTCCGATCTTTATGGAATCAAACGTGGTGAATTCCAAAGCGTTCCCTCCTAATCTTTATACAGCGCGCTGCTGAGCAGCCGCAGGCAGAATATCATGGGCATCTGTATGACTCAGATATCTGCATCCGGGTCAAAGAAATCTTCACCGGTCTCATTATAGGCCTCAGAATCATCCGGCTCCTCATCGTAGCCGAATTCGTCCTCCTCATCGCCTGCGAGATCGCTGTGATCGACCTCATGGGTCTCGGTATCCTCGCCGTACATGGCGGTGCCGTAGCCGGCCTCGCCCATCTCCTCGGCCTCATAGTGCGTGGTATCGGCGGTATTCTCGTCAGCGAATTCGGTGCTGCCCTGCGGCGGGAGATCGTCGTCGAAGCTCTGCTTCAGGTCGATTTCCTGATTATCCTCATCGAGCACGCGGACATCCAGACCCAGCGACTGCATTTCCTTGATGAGCACCTTAAAGGATTCGGGGATACCCGGCTTGGGGACATTCTGCCCCTTGACGATTGCCTCATAGGTATTAACGCGGCCGGTGGTATCATCGGATTTGACAGTCAGGATCTCCTGAAGGGTATAGGCGGCGCCGTAGGCTTCGAGCGCCCAGACCTCCATTTCACCGAAGCGCTGACCGCCGAACTGCGCCTTACCGCCGAGGGGCTGCTGCGTAACGAGCGAATAGGGGCCGACGGAACGTGCATGGATCTTATCGTCAACGAGGTGGTGGAGTTTGAGGTAGTACATATAGCCGACGGTGACGCGGTTATCGAACTTATCGCCGGTTCTGCCGTCATAGACGGTAAATTTGCCGTCCTCAGAGAGCGGAATGGAGGTGGTGTCGATGACCTTGTCCATCGGGCTGAGGGTAAAGGTCTGCTCAGTCTTGGCGGCATTTTTGGCGTCATTGCGCTCCTGTGCCAGACGGAAGCACTTGCGGATATCGTCCTCATGCGCACCGTCAAAGACCGGGGTCATGATATGCCAGCCCAGCGCCTTCGCGGCCATGCCGAGGTGAACCTCAAGAACCTGACCGATATTCATACGGGACGGAACGCCGAGCGGATTCAGGCAGATATCGAGCGGGGTACCGTCTTCGAGGAACGGCATATCCTCTTCCGGCAGAATGCGGGAGACAACGCCCTTGTTTCCGTGACGGCCGGCCATCTTGTCGCCGACAGAAATCTTGCGCTTCTGTGCGATATAGCAGCGGACGATCTGATTGACGCCGGGGCCGAGCTCATCGCAGTTTTCGCGGTCGAAGATTTTGACATCGACCACGATACCGGATTCGCCGTGCGGGACTTTCAGGGAATTGTCGCGGACCTCTCTTGCCTTTTCGCCGAAAATGGCGCGGAGCAGGCGCTCCTCGGCGGTCAGCTCGGTCTCGCCCTTCGGGGTGACCTTACCGACCAGAATATCGCCGGAGTGAACCTCTGCACCGATGCGGATGATACCGTTCTCGTCGAGGTCTTTGAGGGCATCCTCACCGACGTTCGGGATATCGCGTGTAATTTCCTCCGGGCCGAGCTTGGTATCGCGGCATTCGAGCTCATATTCCTCGATGTGCACGGAGGTAAAGACATCCTCGCGGACAAGGCGCTCATTCAGCAGAACAGCGTCCTCATAGTTATAGCCCTCCCATGTCATGAAGCCGATCAGGGCATTCTTACCGAGGGAGATTTCGCCGTCACAGGTTGCGGGGCCGTCAGCGATGACCTGACCTGCCTCGACCTGATCGCCGACATTGACGATCGGGCGCTGGTTGACGCAGGTACCCTGGTTCGAGCGCTTGAACTTGGTGAGCTGATAGGTATGCAGATCATCCTCACGCGGGCCGTCCTTGATGATGATTTCGTCCGCGCTGACTTCAACGACAGTACCTGCCTCTTTTGCGAGCACGCAGACGCCGGAATCGACAGCAGCCTTGTACTCCATGCCGGTGCCGACGAACGGGCGCTCGGTCTTGAGGAGCGGAACAGCCTGACGCTGCATGTTCGAGCCCATGAGGGCGCGGTTCGCGTCATCGTTTTCGAGGAACGGAATCATTGCCGTCGCGACGGAAACGACCATCTTCGGGGAAACATCCATGAAGTCGATCAGCGACGGATCACATTCAAGGATCTGGTCGCGGTGACGGGCAGTGACGCGCTTTCTTGCAAATTTGCCGTCCTCGGTGAGGGGCTCGTTTGCCTGTGCGACGTAGTAGGTGTCCTCGACGTCGGCGGTCATATAGACGACCTCATCCGTAATGACGCCGGTCTCCTTATCGACGCGGCGGTACGGTGCTTCGATGAAGCCGTAGATATTGATTTTCGCAAAGGATGCGAGGTAGGAGATCAGACCGATGTTCGGGCCTTCAGGGGTTTCGATCGGGCACATTCTGCCGTAGTGCGAGTAGTGAACGTCACGCACCTCGAAACCTGCGCGGTCTCTGGTCAGACCGCCGGGGCCGAGCGCGGAGAGGCGGCGCTTATGCGTCAGCTCTGCGAGCGGGTTGTTCTGGTCCATGAACTGCGACAGCGGCGAGGAGCCGAAGAACTCCTTGATTGCTGCCGTAATGGGACGGATATTGACGAGTGTCTGCGGGGTGAGGGTCTCAGCGTCCGCGGCCTGGAGGCCCATGCGCTCACGGATGACGCGCTCCATGCGGGCGAAGCCGATGCGGAACTGATTTTGCAGCAGCTCACCGACGGAACGGATGCGGCGGTTGCCGAGGTGGTCGATGTCGTCGGTATAGCCGATGCCGTCGCAGAGGTTGCAGAAGTAGCTGATTGTTGCAAAGATATCGTCGCGGACGATATGCTTCGGAACGAGGATATCCTTATTTGCGCGGATTGCATTTGCGAGTGCTTCCGCATCGCCGTCCGCATCCTCAAGCAGCACGCGCAGCTCGCGTGCGGAGACCTTTTCGTTGATGCCGTATTCCGCGGCATCGAAGCCGTCGATGATTGCGGCGGCATACGGCGTGATATCGACCATGCCGCTGCCGAGCACCTTGACCTCACGCTCGACGTATTCGGAGATCAGCTCATGCTTTTTCTCATCGACATGTGTTTCGCGGACTTCCGCCTTGACATATGCCTCATAGACGCCGGCCTGTTCGATTTGGGCAGCGAGCTCCTTGGTGACCTTCGTGCCGGTATCTGCGATGAGCTCGCCGGTCATGAAGCTGACGACCGGTCTGGAGAGCACCTGATCGACAAGGCGGGAGCCGATGCCGAGCTTTTTGTTATACTTATAGCGGCCGAAGCGGCAGAGGTCATAGCGCTTGGGGTCGAAGAACAGGTTTTGCACGAGCGTCTTCGCGCCGTCAATGGTAGCGGGGTCGCCCGGACGGAGCTTTTTGTAGACCTCCAGCAGCGCGTCGTTGATATTTTTCTCAGCATCCTCGGTGATGCCTTCCTCTTTCTGTTCAATGGTTGCCTTCAGGCGGGGGTCGTCGCCGAACAGATCGAGGATTTCCTGATTGGTGCCGAGGCCGAGCGCGCGGATGAACTTGGTAATCGGGATTTTGCGGTTCTTGTCGATCTTGACGGAGATGACGTCATTGGAATCCATTTCGTATTCCAGCCAGGCGCCGCGGTTCGGGATGACGGTCGTGGTATAGAGCGTCTTGCCGGACTTATCGCGAGTGAAGCTGTAATAGACGCCCGGCGAGCGGACGAGCTGAGAGACAATGACGCGCTCTGCGCCGTTGATTACAAAGGTGCCGCTCTCTGTCATCAGAGGCATATCGCCCATGTAGATCTCGCTTGTAGTGACCTCATCGGTCTCCTGGTTCCAGAGTCTGGCCTTGACGCGCAGCGGGGCGGCGTAGGTAGCGTCGCGCTCCTTGCACTCGGCGATCGTGTACTTGGGGGTGTCGTCGATGCGGTAGTCGATGAAGCTGAGCTGAAGGTTTCCGTTATAGTCGCTGATCGAAGCGACATCGCGGAACACCTCGCGCAGACCTTCCGTCAGAAACCACTCGTAGGACTTCTTCTGAACCTCGATGAGGTTCGGCATCTGCAAGACCTCATCAATCTTGCCGAAGCTCTTACGGGTGTTTTTTCCGACCCGAACATCCTTGACCGCGACCTGTGTCTGCACATCCGGATTGCTGTTGGGGCTCATGGGCAAAAACCTCCTGTCTTTTGTATCAGAGCGCGCAGCCATTTGCAGAAGGGGGTTGACAATCTGCAAAAACTGTGCTATACTTATACGCGGAGAAAAGCCGCTTTGCCATAATGTGGCATTTTACTATTATATTATATTGCGGGGACTCTGTCAAGAGCCTGCGAAAAACTTTGTTAATTCTGCCGCGTCCTGCGAAAGCATGGTGCGGCATTTTTGTTGCATTTGCAGAAATCTGGCAGAGCAGCAGAAAACCGGCGCCGTTCCGGTAAAAAAATCAGTGCCGGGATTTACTTTTTTGAAAATATGTGCTATAATAGTAAGAGCTATCGCTTGCCTGACAGGCGCAATCTGACCGGACGGAAAAGGAGTTGGTGTACATGGCCAGTATCTATACAGACGAAGTACGGCAAACGCGGTATATGCGGCTTCGCAGGCGGAAGCGTATTCTCGACAGAATATTTGACGTCTGCATGATTGCCGCATTGGTTTTCGGCACACTCGCGTTATATTCCGCCGGTCCCATGCTGATGGAGGGGCTCGGCGGCGCAGATATCCGGCTGATTCTTGGCGGTCTGATCTGCATACTCCCGCTCCCCGGCATAATTGTCACGATCTATCTGAAAAACTGGAAGGCCGCCGCCGCAGAGTTTGCGCTGCTGTTCTTAGCCGGCGCAATTCTGATTGACGGAACATACGGACTTCTCATATTCATTGACGTGATCGCACTGGTGACGGACATTTTCTGGGAGAAGCTCTCGCAGCAGGAAGGCTTTCCGACCTTCGAGATCGGCTATCAGGAGGAAAAGGAGCGTGCAAAAGCGCTGCATCAGTATGCGGAGAACCGTGCGGTCGCGGCAGGCGTCCGCGCAGAGCGCACTGAACCGGACAACGACATGCACGATCTGCTGGATGCAGATACCGATGTAGGGACTGTCACACAGAAGCTCACCGGCATGCACGACCGCTACCGCGATGTGCAGACACATGAAACCGGGCGGGCGGCCTATGTACCCGGCGTGATGGACGATCTGGAAACGACGGTTTCCGGCAGCGACGATTCAGCCGGCATGTAATACCGGAAAAAACGCGATACAATACACAGATACACAGAAAGGCAGGGAAACAGAAAAATGGCAAATCAGGTAGAAAACCCGTTTGAAAACGAGAAACCGAAAATTGTTCATCTGAAAAAGAGCGAATCGCATTACGAATACTGCCGGATGCAGATGCATGAGATCGAGCATACGCACCGCCGCACGTTCTTTGCGAATTTCGCGATATGTATTATTGTTTGTATTCTGGCCGTTTTCCGTGTTTATGTCGGCGGCTTCGGCATCCTGAGCAAGCCCTATGCCGTGCTGGGAAATTCCGAAAAGGTCAGCAGATTTGTTGAGAGCGGCGCATTCCTTGCCGGCGGCATTTTCCAGATCATGATCGGCATGGTTGTGATACTGCTGGGATATCTGGCGTGGGCAAATTTCCATTCGCTCAACATTATTCTGGAAACATGGTATGTCGTGGTCGGCGTATCCGGCATTTTCAAGGGCGATTATATCACCGGCATCATCGGTGCAGTCGGGGCGGTATTTTATTTCTTTTCGCTCCGTGCGATGGGGCGGGAGCAGTCGCTCTCCGAAATGGACGGCTACCCGGATTTTCAGGAGAAATTCGACCTGTCCAAATCGGATATTGTGATACAGACGCTTCTCGCGCATAAGGGCGAGCACAGAACCAAATCCACACTGTTCACCACGGATTATTCGCTGCGCAGAAAGAAAAAGAAGAAGAACGGCGCCGAGGATGCACCGGAGGCGGATCCGGGCAAGGAGCTTGCCGAGATGCTGCAAAAGCGTCTTGATGAAAAGCGCACCGACGAGGCAAATGCGCAGTCTAAGCAGGAAAAGCCGGATGACGCACAGGAAAAACTGACTGAAACCGAGGCCGAAGCACCGGAACAGCAGCCGGAGGAAGCAGCAACGGCAGCAGAGCCGGAGGCCGTACCGGAAACAGAAAAGGCGGCGCCGGAGGCAGAGGTCTCCGAAGCCGCAGATGCAAAGGCAGAGGCGGATGCAATACTTGCAGAGGCGGAAGCAAAGGCGAAGGCAATCCTGGCCGAGGCCGTTGCAAAAGCACAAGCGCTGGAGCAGAAGCCGCAGGCGCAGCCCGAAGCCGCACCCGCGCGGAAGCAGTCCGGCACGAATCAGAGCGGCGGCGGAAATCCGCAGCACAGAAAGAAGAAGAAAAAGCCGCAGTAATCATCGCAGACTGAGAGAAACAGAGGAGGCGTTCTGCTATGGAAATGTTCAATGAAATGCCGCAGGAGGTGCGGGAGGCTTACGAGAATAATCATATCCGCATGCAGGAGCTCAAAGCCAACTACCGCAAGCTGTTCTTTTTCTCGCTTACACTCGGCGCACTGTGGTTCGGAACGTCATTTTTTGTCGGCGTCCTCTCAACAATGGATAAAAATGTTCGCGGCCCCTTCAAATTTTATATGGCAATGGGCACCGGCGTAGCGCAGATGCTTTTTGCCGCTGCAACGATTCTGTTCGGATGGATCGCGGCGAGAGGGCACCGTGTCGCAAGCCTGATTCTGCTCGGGATTTATTCAGCCAGCCTGCTGATGATTTTAGTGACCGGCAGTCTTTCGATTGTCGCATCCAATATTCCGCTGCTGCTCGCCGGACTCGGCCTGAACATCTGGGCGCAAATGCTGTTCAACTGCGATGCAGAGCTGAAGGAGCAGCCGGGGTATCCGGTTTTCTCGGCAGAGGCTGCAACGAAGGCACAGTTTTTTGTTTCGCCGGATGTCAGCGCCCGCAGACGGCAGGCACGCGACAGCATGGAGTCCGTCGGCGGTCAGGAAGCACCGAAAGCGAAAAAAGAGCCGGTTCTTCAGGCCGTGAGCGAGGATATTGTGCTGAATGATATGTATGTAAACCGTGTTCCGGGGCAGGCGCCGCAGAAGCTCGGCCCGATTTCTCTGGAAACACAGACAGTTGCTTGGCAGCCGGAGATCCGGCCGTCAGCACCCGCACCGGTTTCCGATGCACCGATACAGAATGCACCTGCCCAGAGTATTACGCTGGAGCAGTTTGATACACAGGTACCGCAGCAGACAGTGCAGCTCGCGCCGGCGCATCCCGAAATGCTCCCGCAGGTGACTGCGGAGGAGCTGCTCGGCGATATGTCCGCGCTCGGCAGCGGCAAAAATTATCAGCCGCATGAGGAGCTGCTGCCTTCGCCGGAGGACGTCAAGGCAAGACTTGCGGCCATGAAGCGCGCCCGCGACGAGCATCACCCGGCGACATAACGGGGAGGTCTTGCATATGACAAGAACACCGCTGAAAAACCTGCTGCTGACCGCACTGCATATGCTGATCTGCTGTGCAGTCTCGGCAGCCGCGCTGGGCATCCAGTTTATTCTTATGAAACCGGCCGGCGTGACCGTCAGTTCCTTTATATTCAGCTCGGAGCTTTACAGAATCAATCCGGTGATGTGGATACTCGGTGCGGTGCTCGGCTTTTCCGGCCTGACGATTGCTGTGCGGAAGCTGCTGCGGCAGGATTTTTGCTGCGCATGTGAGCAGCCTGCCGTCTGGAAGCTGCTTTGGTGCGTGCCGGCCGCCATCGGCACCGTGCTGATTCTGGCCTGCAATGTGGCATTGCTGATTCTGATTCTCGGTCTGATGAGCGGAATTACGCTGGGCAGAAATGAGACCCTGCTGCTTTCCTGCACTTGGGCTTTTCCGGCATATGTGCTGGTGATGCTGATGATTCTCTGCATTCAGACAGTCCGGAAGCAGAAGGCCGGCGCATCGCAGTCCGAAGCGAAATGATGAAAAAAGGAGAAAGATACAATGCTGGCCAAACCAAGCGCCGGCTGGTGCAGGCTGACACTGGGAGATTTTACTGCAAGCGCCAGTTATTTAACCGATATCCCGTTTGAATGGCTGAGAGCCTGCATCAACGGACTGAAATATCATATTCCTGCTGCCTTTTATCTGGATGAGGAGGGCAGTGAATGTCTCATTGTCTCGGATTTTGAAATGGGAACCTATATTATCAGACGCCATGACAGCACAACGCTGAAAAGGGTCGATAAATTATATCTGTGGGATTTTTCCGAGCAGCTTCTTGCCGATATCAGGGAAAACTTTGAAGGCTGGGTCTGCTGGTCAACCTCTGCGCTGAATAATGAGCAGTATGCACGCAGAAAAGCAGAGCTCACGGCGCTGCTTGATGAGGCTGAACGGCTCCTGACTCCGGCGCAGTGAACAGCATCACACAAATCATGATAATCTAACAGAAAGGCGGTGCGGCGGATTTGTTCGCGAAGGTCAGAAGTCTCGGCCTGTTCGGGCTGAATGCATTTCCTGTTGAGGCGGAAATATCCGTCAGCCGCGGACTGCCGCGCTTTGAAATCGTCGGGCTTGCCGATGCCGCCGTGCAGGAAAGCCGCGAACGCATCAAGGCTGCGCTCCATACCTGCGGCATTCTCTTTCCGACGAATAGCTGCGTTGTCAATTTAGCGCCCGCAGACCGCCGGAAAAACGGCAGCATGCATGACCTCGCGATTTTTACCGCGATTCTCGCCGCACTCGGCAGAGTACAGCTCCCGGAGGATGCAGCCGTCATCGGTGAAATATCCCTCAACGGCGATATCCGGCCGGTCAACGGCGTTCTGCCGATGACGCTGACGGCAAAGCAAAACGGTATCCGCACCATTTATGTGCCGGCGCAGAATGCCAGAGAAGCTGCGGTCGTCGAGGATATGACCGTTTACGGCGTCGGGAATGCGCAAAATCTGCTGGAGCATCTGGAGGGCGGCGCGCAGCTTGAACCGATGCCGCACATCGGGCTGACTGAGGCCGCGCAGACGCCGGTTCCCGATTTTGCCGATGTTCACGGGCAGACCGCCGCCAAGCATGCACTGGAGCTCGCAGCGGCAGGCGGACACAATGCTTTGCTGATCGGGCCGCCCGGCAGCGGAAAAAGTATGCTCGCAAAGCGTATGCCCGGTATTCTTCCGCCCCTCACCTTCAATGAATCAATCGAAACAACTATGATTCATTCGGTCGCGGGACTGCTCGATGCCGAGCATCCGCTCGTGACCGCCAGACCGTTCCGCTCTCCGCATCATACCATCTCTTCGGCAGGACTCGCCGGCGGCGGAACAATCCCGCATCCGGGCGAAATCTCTCTCGCTCACAACGGGCTGCTCTTTCTCGATGAGCTCGCCGAATTCGACCGCAGAACGCTCGAAATCCTCCGGCAGCCGCTGGAAGACCGTGAGGTCACAATCTCACGCGCGGCCGGCACCATTCGCTATCCCTGCTCCATTATGCTCATCGCTGCTATGAATCCCTGTCCCTGCGGATATCTCGGTCATCCGACAAGGCCCTGCACCTGCGGTCAGCGTGCTGCGGCTCTGTATCTCAACCGGATCTCCGGGCCGTTGCTCGACCGCTTTGATCTCCATATCGAAGCAGCCCCCGTTTCGTTCGATGACCTCTCAACAACCAGAAAAGAGGAACCGAGCGCCGAAATCAGAAAACGGGTCGTGGCTGCCAGAGCCATTCAGAATGAACGCTTCGCCGGTACCGGCATCACCTGCAATGCCCGCATTACACCCGACAAGCTCGCCAAATTCTGCCCGATGACCGACCGCGCAAAGGCAATGCTCAAAGCAGTCTTTGAAAAGCTCGGCCTCTCGGCCAGAGCCTATGACCGGCTGCTGAAGGTCGCCAGAACCGCTGCCGATATGCAGGGGGCCGAGGTCATTGATGCGCCGCATATCGCGGAAGCCGTGCAGTACCGCACGCTCGACCGCAAATACTGGAACAGCGGCCGCACCGGAAATGCCTGATATGCACTTGTCAAGCTTCCGGATGCATCCTGCGTGTTCTCCGGAATGCCCCGGCCGCATAACCTCATATGGCGCAGCTCGCCGGCACCCCGCGTTTTGCCGTGCAGCACCGGCTTCGCAATTACGCCCGCAAATGCCCCGCTGCACGCAGCATCCTCTATATACGGGTACATTTCCCGCTTTTTTTGCACGTTTGCATGCAAAATTTCAAAAACTGTAACCAAATCTTAACAATCAGGCATCTCTTGCCTGCGGCAGAATGTGACATCCGGCATATTTTTTGCCGCGATACAAATAATAAAAGTAAAAGAAAAACGGGTCGGTAATCATTCAGGCGGCATGGAATCATCCATCTGATCCGCCTCAAATACAGATGCCCGGAAAAACATCAGACAGGAGAACACAAATTGATTCATTATGATTCCGCAGACAGCCGCTCCGGTCTGCTGCGGCGGCTCGATGTGCCGCTGCTGCTGATGATCTCGCTCTGCGCCGGCATGAGCGTGCTGCTGCTGCATACCCTCTGGGCGCAGCATATTACCGAAGAGGTGGACGCGAATGACTGGATTGTGCAGCTCATTTCCATGGTGATCGGAATTGTCGGCTGCTGCGTCGTCGCTTCGATCGACTACCACAAGCTCGCTCGCTTCTGGTTCCTCTACGTCCCCGCTGCGCTCGGCCTGTTCGCCCTGACCTTCACCAGCCTCGGCTACGGACGTGAGGGCGCGGATGACGTCAACTGGGTCGATTTCGGCTTCATTCAGGTTCAGCCCTCCGAAATCCTCAAGCTCGTCTTCCTCATTACCTTTTCCCTGCATATCTCCAAGGTCACCGACCGGCTCAATCAGCCGCTGCATCTCTTTCTGCTGCTCGTGCATGCCGCGATTCCCGCGGGCATCGTCGCGATGCAGGGCGACTACGGCACTGCGATCATTTTCGCCGCTATGACCGTCTTTATGCTCTTTGCTGCCGGGCTCTCGTTCTGGTATCTGCTCGGCGGCGCGGCGCTGATGCCGCTCGTCATCTGGGCCGTCTGGACCTATGCCTTCGGAGAGGTTCACCGCGGACGCATCCGCGTACTGCTCAACCCCGGCACAGACCCCCTCGGCCTCGAATATCAGCAGGACCTCGGCCTCGCTGCCATGCGCACCGGCAATATCTTCGGGAAGGGGCTCAGCGCTGATGATTATGTCACAGTGCCCGAAATGCACAATGACTTCATCTTCGCCTTTATCGGCGAGGCCTTCGGCTTTGTCGGCGCTGTTGCCGTCATTATTGTGCTCGCGCTCATCTGCCTGCGTATCTTCGCCGACAGCCGCGCTGCCAAGGATACCATGGGCAAGACGATCTGCATGGGCGTTTTTGCAATCCTCTTTACCCATAATATCATGAATATCGGCATGGTGCTCAAGGTGATGCCCGTCATCGGCATTCCGCTGCCGTTCTTCAGCGCCGGCGGTACTGCCATGCTCTCGATGTATCTCTGCATCGGGCTCGTCATCAGTGCCTATTCGCATAATCAGAAAAAATACCGTGTATTCTATGATGCAGAGGCTGCGAAATAAGCCGCATCTGCGTCTTTTATAAAAAAGGAGCGTTAATTTACAATGGATACAAGTTTGTTCGCGATCAGTATGCAGAAGCATATCATCTTCGTTCTCGGCGCCGGACTGTTCTTCATCCTTCAGTTCCTGCGCACAAAGCGCTGGTATCAGCTCGTTATGGCTGCTGCCTTTGCCGTTTCGCTGCTGATCTATGCGGATTCCGAAAACGAAAAGCTGTTCTACGGCGTCGGCATCGCTGAGGCTGTGCTGCTGCTCTTTGCGCTCGTCCTGAATATCATTCAGTCCGTGCGGATCAGCCGCGCCGAAAAAGCGAAAAAAGCGGAGGAGGAGGCCGGGCATCAGGACGGCAGCGATGCCGGTCATGATGCCGGAAATGACGCTGAACCCTCTGATCCGCCCGCCGCTCCCACTGCTACAACGGAGGTCTGATCCTATGCGTGCCAAGAAAATTGTCATTCTCGACTGGGATACCATGGCTTATAACAAGGATGAGGTCAGCGCAAAACGGTTCGCTGCCCTCGCTGAGCATGTGGATGTGTTCCGTACCACAAAGCCGGACGAAACCATCCGGAATATCGGGGATGCGGATGCGGTCATCTGCAATAAGGTGCTCCTCACCCGCGAGGTGCTCGATGCCTGCCCCAATATCCGCTACATCGGTGTGCTCGCGACCGGCTTCAATAATGTCGATCTCGATGCCGCAAACGAAAAAGGAATCCCCGTCTGCAATGCAGGCAGCTATTCCACCGATGCCGTCACGCAGCTCGTTTTTGCCTATATCTTCGACCACTTCCAGCGCGTCGCCCTCTATAATATGGATGTCCGGCTCGGAAAATGGGAGTCTGCGCCGACCTTCTCCTATTTCCCCTACCCTACCGGTGAGCTGCGCGGCAAAACCCTCGGCATCATCGGCTACGGCCATATCGGAAAGCAAACTGCGAAAATTGCCGATGCCTTCGGTATGTCCGTTGTCATCGCTACCCGCTCAAAGCCCGAAAACTGTCCGTTCCCTGTCCTCAGCTCCGATGAGGTCTTTGCCGCTGCCGATGTGCTGACGCTGCACTGCCCCCTCAACGATCAGACCGCCGGGCTCGTCAATAAACAGTCCCTCGCCCGCATGAAGAAATCTGCGGTGCTCATCAATACCTCACGCGGCGGTACCGTCGTTGAACAGGATCTCGCGGATGCACTGAACAGCGATTCGCTCGCCGCCGCTTACCTCGATGTGCTCACTGTTGAGCCTATGTCCGCCGATACCCCGCTGAAATCTGCCAAAAACTGCATCATTACGCCGCATATCGGCTGGACACCCCTCGAAACCAGACGCCGCCTCCTCGATATCACTGAGGATAATCTCCGCGGCTGGCTCAACGGCAATCCCCAGCATGTCGTCAATCAGCCCGCTGCTTCTGCGGAAAGTTAATCTATCTCTGGTTATGCTGAAACCGGCTCGGACAAATGTCTGAGCCGGTTTTGAGTTATATTCAGTTTGTTAGCCGGCAATCAGCGTTTTGCCGGTCATTTCCTTCGGCTGCGGCAGCCCCATAAGCTGAAGCATTGTCGGTGCGAGATCGGCAAGCACGCCGCCCTCACGGAGCGCTTTGTACGCCGAGCCGACTACAATCGCCGGTACCGGATTCGTTGTGTGCGCCGTGAACGGTGAACCGTCGTCCTCCATCATCTTGTCCGCATTGCCGTGGTCTGCTGTGATGATGACCTTGCCGCCCTTCGCCAGAATCGCCTCCGTCACCTGTCCGACGCAGTCGTCAACCGCCTCAACTGCCTTCACCGCTGCATCGAAAATGCCCGTGTGGCCGACCATATCGCAGTTTGCATAGTTCAGAATGATGACATCAAACTTGTCTGCGGCAATTTCCTTCAGCACCGCCTCCGTGACCTCATATGCGCTCATATCCGGCTTCAGGTCGAAGGTCTCCACATCCGGCGACTGAATCAGAATGCGCTCCTCCCCCTCAAACTGCTTTTCCTCGCCGCCGTTGAAGAAGAATGTCACATGCGCATACTTCTGCGTTTCGGCAATGCGAAGCTGCGTTTTGCCGCACTTCGAGAGATATTCGCCCATCGTCATTGTCAGCTCCTCCGGCGGGAAGGCAACCGATACATTCGGCATTGCGGCATCGTACTGCGCCATGCAGACGAAATGTACCGGGAAATATCCGTTTCTGCGCTCGAAGCCCTTGAATTCCGGATCGACAAAGGCACGGGTGATCTGTCTTGCACGGTCGGGACGGAAGTTGAAGAAGATCACGCTGTCGCCCTCTGCGATCTTCGCGTCCTTTGCTACAACCGTCGGAAGCATGAACTCATCCGTTACGCCGTTTGCATAGGAATTTCTGATCGCCTGCACCGGATCATCCTCCTGCACGCCCTCGCCATAGACAAGCGCTGCATAGGCCTTCTCCACGCGGTCCCATGCGTTGTCTCTGTCCATTGCGTAGAATCTGCCGGAAATCACGCCGATCTTTCCGAGACCGATCTTCTCCAGCTCTGCGACTGCCTCCTCCATGTACTCCGCTGCGGAGGACGGCGGAACGTCACGGCCGTCAAGATATGCATGGATATACACCTTTTCCAGCCCGAAGCGCTTTGCCATTTCTACCAAGCCGTACATATGGGTCATGTGGCTGTGGACGCCGCCCGGTGACAGCAGTCCCATCAGGTGCAGTGCGGTGCCATTGTCCTTCGCGTTCTGCATCGCAGCCTTCAGTGCCGGATTTTCGAAGAAATCTCCGTCCTGTATGGATTTCGTGATCTTCACTAGCTGCTGGTAGACGATTCTGCCCGCCCCGATATTCGTATGACCGACCTCGGAATTGCCCATCTGTCCGTCCGGCAGGCCGACATCAAGGCCGGAGGCGCCGATGATCGTATTCGGGTATTCCGCAAAATACCGGTCGAGATTCGGGGTCTTTGCGGCCTTGATCGCATTGCCGTACTCGCTCGGATTGATGCCGAAGCCGTCCATAATCAGCAGTGCAACTGGTGCTTTGCTCATAGTATTCTTCTCCTTTTGTTTGCCGTCCGCTGTGCGTCGGCTGCTTGGGTTTTTACAGCACGAAACCGGATATCATCCGCCCGATCGCCGCGATATCCACATTCCCTCTGAATTCAAATGTTGCGGTAAAGCCGTTTGTAAATGAGAGCGACAGCTCGGAATCCGGAAACATCTCCATAAAGCCCTGTGTCTGAATCGAAAAAAACTGTACCTTGGAATAGGACATGGACGAAAACGATACCCGCTTGCCGGTCAGTCCCTGCACGTCGATCGCGATGATCCGTTTGTTCGTGAAGATTAGCTGATCCCGTACCGTTTTGAATGCCATGACCGGCTGCTCGCCGTTTATCATCAGCCTTGTAACGTCCTGCCGCATTTCCTGCATGGAAATCGGCTTCAGATTAAAGGCGGAGTTGGTATTGAAATTGATCATATTTCTGACCGTCCTTCCTGACTGCGGAACCAGAGCGCACCGGCAGATGCCGCAAACAGCGGAATCACGGGTGCGGAGACCATCGAAACCGGTGCAGCAGCCGAGCGCACCATGTTGAACGCGGCCAGGGTTTCGAGCGAATTGAAGCCGACGATGTGCTGTGCGACCAAGCTGTTCACCGGGATGCTGACAAGAGAGAGCAGCAGCGGCGTAATGACCGTCAGGATCATCAGCAGGGAACAGGCTCCCGTTGTCTGCTCTGTCTGCTTCCGCAGAAGGAAATACAGCAGCAGCACCGCACCGAGAGGCAGCAGCGGCATCAGCAGGACCGTCAGATCCGGCTTGGTTTCCAGCGCTTTTGCAATACCCTCAGGATAATTATAGTTCATCAGCTGCAGTGCCTGCTTCGGGAACATGTAAACGGCAATCTCCAGCACTGTCCGAAGTATTTGCAGGATCAGTCCGATATTCAGCATCAACCGAACCGTATGTTTCTGTTTTTCCATATCACAGTCTCCGTCTGGTGCAGTCCGGCGCGTCCGCAACAGACACGCCGGTACCGCTCAGATTCGGAATCAGCCCTCGACTGCTGCCTGTACGATGACGTTGAAGTCCGCTGCCTTCAGCGATGCTCCGCCGATCAGGCCGCCGTCAATGTTCGGCTTTGCGAGCAGCTCTGCTGCGTTCTTTGCGTTCATGGAGCCGCCGTACTGAATGGTCACAGCATCCGCTGCTGCCTGATTGTACAGCTTTGCGAGGGTCGCGCGGATGAATGCGCAGACCTCCTCAGCCTGCTCCGGTGTTGCGGTCAGGCCGGTGCCGATCGCCCAGACCGGCTCATATGCGATGACAACATTCTTCAGCTCCTCCTCTGTGACATCCCACAGGTCGAGCCTGATCTGCTTGCCGACAACTTCCTCCGTGATGCCGCACTCGCGCTCCCACTTCAGCTCGCCGACGCAGACGATCGGCTTCAGACCCGCTGCAAGTGCTGCCTTCGTGCGCTTGTTGACGGTCTCGTCTGTCTCGCCGAAATACTGTCTGCGCTCGGAGTGGCCGATCACGACGTACTCGACGCCCAGCTCCGTCAGCATGTCCGCAGAAATTTCGCCGGTGAATGCGCCGGACTTCTCAAAGTGGACATTCTCTGCGCCGACCTTGACGTTGGAGCCTGCGGTCGTATTGACGGCAGTTTCCAGATTGGTGAACGGCACGCATGCGATGACCTCGATCTTGCCCTCTGCATTCGCGACCAGCGGCTTGATCTCCTCCAAAAGTGCCTTTGCCTCCGGACGGGTCTTGTTCATTTTCCAGTTTCCGGCGATGATCGCCTTTCTCAGATTCTTGTTCATGGGTAAAAACTCCTTTTCATATGGTTTTATTATCACCGGTCATCACCGGATGATTTCCGTGTTTAATTGAGGATGATTCCGATAATCCGGATGCCTGCATAGATCAGTCCTGCCCACAGCCCGAGCACAAGTACTGTGCCGACCAGAGCGGTCAGGACATCCGGGTACTTCGGCTGCCAGACTTCCGTCGGGTTGGATTTCCGTACATACAGCGTGCAGGAATCCTTTTTGTGCTTATTTGCAAGCGCCGTGCGGTATTCCTGTCCGTCAACCTCATAGACAGCGACCTGAAAATCCGGCAGGTGGATTTTCAATCCTCCGATCACCTGCGTCAGCTCCGAACTGTCTTTTTCTGTCACCCTTCCCTCTACGCGCATCCAGCCGATGCCCAGCGGTCTGCCGATCAGCGTTTGCAGTGCGCCGCGCAGCAAATACGCAGGGATCACGACCATAAGCGCAAAGAGAAAGATGAACAGCGGGATCTCGATTATCACTCTCATTAGAATGGAAAAGAATACAGACATATGTGGGCTTCCTTTCTGTTACTGCGGAAGCGGACGCCCGCGGCTGACAGTCCGCACGGATGTGCGCAGCCCGGCCAGATGGCCTGCCTGCTCTACGGCCCGCTGCATGCTGCGCTTTGCACCTGCCGTGACCGGCGGTGTCAGGCCGCTGACCGTATGCAGCAGCTTTGCCGCTTGCTCCGCCGCCGCTTCCGCTGCGCCGGTGATATACAGTCTTTGCAGCTCTGTCAGCGAACGGTAAAACAATGCCTCCTCCGCGGTGCGCTTCTCTGCACGGCGAATCGCCTGCTGCCGGTATTCCGCAGCCTGCTCCGGTGCCTGCCGCAGCTCGCTCATCACCGCAGAAAGCATCAGATATTCCAGATAATCATCTGCATATCCGCAGAATTCTTCCCCGAATTCCGGTGCTGCACGGTACGCATTTTCAAGCATCATCTGCGATTCCTCCGCCAGCAAAACCGCCTTTTCATACGCCCCTGTATCAATGAAAAGCAGCAGCCTTGCGGTTATGAGCATTGCTCTTTCCCGCAGCGGAAGCTGACCTGCCGAAAGACCGGCAATCTGCTCCTTTGCCTGTGCATACTGTCCGGCCATGACCAGATGAAAGGTCAGCAGAACCTTGTCCCGCTCCGTCGGTACCGGAACCTTGCGGCGCAGAAGCTCTGCGGTCTCCGTGCCGAAGCCGTGTGCTGCGAACGCTTCCGCCAGCTTCAACTCTGTACTGTGCGCCGAGCCCTTTGCCATGAGGTTGTTCATTGTCATCAGGATGATGCATGCCGCTGCCGCGATGCCGAGATGAACCGGCATGTCCATGAAGATCAATTCCGGCAGGCTGCTGCCCATATTGGCGATGCAGCACCATACAAACATGCCGCCCATGATCGCAGTCATTGCAAGCTGCGTGCTGTGCGGTTGATTCCGCGGGTCGTAATCTGAGAGCTTCATCGGCTTGTGTCCTCAGAACAGCTCCGGGATGTCCATGGGCGGAGGCGGTGCGGCCTGCACGCCCTGTTCGGGCAGTCTGCGGTCGGCGAGGAACTCTGTCTTATCTATCGGGAGCGAACTGTAAATCCGTGCCTGGTCAATCCAGCGGAGCAGATTGCGCTGTGTGCCCGCCGGCATTACGCTTGCGCTCACTGCGCCCTTGAGCTCGGTTTCCTTTTCATGCGCGGCCTGCGCTTTTCCGGCCGCGTACAGATTGTTCAGCTTGATGATCTGCGGGAGAAACTGCATTTCCGGCTCGCTTCGCTGCGAGATCTGGAAGCCGGCGAGCTTCTCGTATTTCCCGGCCTCATCTGCATGGCCGCGGTGCATCATCAGTGCGCCCGCAAGCATGAAATATGCAAGCGCATCGTCTGCATAGGGGACATACTTCTCCGTCAGGTTCGGCTTCATCTGGTAGGCACTGTCCAGCGCCGCCTTCTTCTCCGTGAACAGCTTGATCTGCTTTTCATAGCTGCCCGTCATCACATAGCTGACTAAGCGGCAGGTGTGATACATCGCGGCTTCGCGGTTGTTCAGCTCATTCACATTGATGCGGAGCAGCATCGGCTCCGCCTCCTGATAAAACTCGCTCATAACCCAGACAAATGCCTGCTGGAGCTTTTCGGGCGTTGTCGGGAACATGTTTGCATTCTTGACGGCATCGGCCATGCTGCGGCCGTAGCCCTCTGCTTCCAGCTTCTGATCCAGCGTCTGCGAGAGATTCCGCTTCGAGCCGCATACCAATACCTGCCACAGCCCGCCCGTAAAGCAGACGCAGAACAATCCCAGCAGCGCAAAAATCAGGATATAGCCGATGACATCTGCTGCGCCGGCGCGGTTCTCTGCAACGGCCTTCAGGCTGAGCGACAGTCCGATAAATACAAAAAAGCCGAGGCTGATCCAGCAGATCAGGCGCAGAATCTTCGGGACGCCGTCAAACAGACGGTGATAGGCGCGGGAAAAAATATTCATGTTGTGTCTCCTGTTCTGACTATTTCACTGAGGGTGCCGGCGGTACCGGCTTCGGCGCGAGCGTTTTGGCATGATTGAGCAGATTCATCAGGACGTCGCGCTTCCACGCTTTCCTGAATTCCTTGCAGTTTTCGATCTCCGTGCGGGTATGGGTCTCCATTGCTGCGGCAACATCCCGCCAGCCCAGTGCATACAGACGCTCTGTGCGGGTAATCATTGCGAGAAGCTGCGCATTTGCTTTTTCAATGCCGCGCTTCTTTGCGGCCTCGCGCTCGACATACTGACAATACATCTCCGAGCCGTCCACATCGCCGTTCATTGCCAGCGCAAGATCGGCGGTGTTGAAATAGCTGAGCGCGAAAATCGGATTTTTTTCCGTGAGCCTGCCCGCCTCCTGCCGGCAGGACTGGAACATCTGCCAAAGCTGCTGCTTGCGGCCGGTATACGCATATACCAGCAGCATGGCATTCAGATACCGCAGACGCTCAATTCCGATCAGTCCCTCCGGACGGAGCTGCATCAGCACTGCCTCCGCCTCCTCTGCACGAAACATCGAAAGCAGCAGGTCGGCCAGCGCAAGCCGCTCGCCCGGCTTGGGGTTCTGAAAAAGCTTCCGGTGCAGATCGACCGCCTCCTCGCAGGGGCCGAAGTCCTCCACGAACTGATAATACGGCATCGACCGTTTCATCTTCGTGTACATCCAGAAGGCCATTGCCAGATCGAACAGAACAAATATCCCAAGCCCGATTCCGGCAAGCCAGAGCAGACTGGATGTATCCGGCGCGGCGAGCCAGCGCAGAAACTGGCAGAGCAGAATGGTCAGCAGCAGCGCAAGCTTTGCTTTCCAGAGCCGCTGCCAAAGCATTTTCCAGATGGATAAATAGTGTTTCATTTCGCGGTCACCTCAGCGGCAATCGGGCAGAAATACAGTTTCAGGCGGAGTTTTTACGTCCGCCTAAAACCGTATACTCATTCGGATTATTTTTCAGCGATCGCTGCAACGCCCGGAAGCACCTTGCCCTCAAGATACTCAAGGGATGCGCCGCCGCCCGTTGAAATGTGGCTCATCTTCTCTGCGAAGCCGAGCTGGATTGCTGCCGTTGCGGAATCGCCGCCGCCGATGATCGTTGTTGCATCTGCTGCTGCAAGTGCCTCGCATACTGCGACTGTGCCCTTCTTCAGCGTCGGGTTCTCAAACACGCCCATCGGGCCGTTCCAGACAACGGTCTTTGCGTTCTTTGCCGCCTCTGCAAAGAGCTCTGCGGTCTTCGGGCCGATATCCAGACCCATCATATCTGCCGGAATCTTATCGGAATCAACAAACTCGATGTCGATCGGTGCGTCGATCGGCTCCGGGAATGCTGCTGCGATTGCGGTATCGACCGGCAGAAGAATCTTCTTGCCGAGCTGCTCTGCCTTTGCGAGCATCTCCTTGCAGTAATCCAGCTTTTCGTCATCGACCAGAGACTTGCCGATCTCGCCGCCCTGTGCCTTGATGAACGTATATGCCATGCCGCCGCCGATGATGAGCGTATCGCACTTTTCCAGCAGGTTCGAGATGACATTCAGCTTGTCGGCAACCTTTGCGCCGCCCAGAATCGCCACGAACGGACGAACCGGATCCTCAACTGCATTGCCGAGATACTGAATCTCCTTCTGCATCAGATAGCCGACTGCGGTCTCGCTGACAAAACGCGCAACACCCACGGTTGAGGCATGTGCGCGGTGGGACGAACCGAATGCATCCATGACAAAGACCTGACCGTCTACGAGGTCTGCCAGCTCCTTCGAGAAACCGTCATACTCAGCCTCCTTGGTCTCCTCTGCGCCGCGGAAGCGCGTGTTCTCCAGCAGAACGATCTCGCCCTCGTTCATTGCTGCGACTGCTGCCTTTGCGTTTTCGCCCACAACTGCGTCATCTGCCGCAAACACAACCTTGGTCTCCGGCAGGAGCTCCTGAAGCCGCTTTGCTACCGGCGCAAGCGAGAACTTTGCCTCCGGGCCGTTCTTCGGCTTGCCCAGATGCGAGCAGAGCACCAGCTTGCCGCCGTCTGCGAGCAGCTTCTTGATCGTCGGCAGTGCCGCCGTGATGCGGTTGTCGTTGGTGATCTCGCCGTCCTTCAGCGGCACGTTGAAGTCGCAGCGGACAAGAATCTTCTTGCCCTTTGCCTGAATGTCGTCTACTGTAACCTTATTCAGTCCAGCCATGTCAAATACATCCTTTCAAATACAGTTTTTTCGGGTTCTGCTGCTGCCCGCTCTCCGGACATGCAAACCCGATTCTATTTTACACTATTTTCCGGAATTTTGCAAGTCCTGCATGAAAAAAAATTACAGACAGCGGCGGGGCATAAGACTTTTGCGCATGAAAAGACCCGCCGAACGGCGTTCGGCGGGCGACATGATAAACCCAATACGCGAATGAGTGTTATTGTAACCAAATCAGAATTTCTGAAGTTATGGTATCACTTTTTTATCTCCCCGTTTACTGAATAGTATATCGCATCCTCGATAGAATTAAATCCTGATTGGGTGTCAATATCAGCAACATTGGGGTACGTTCCATAAACCATCGGTTTTGGTAATCCAGTGGGAATTTTTGCAGCGGCGAATACATCGCTGTTCGATGCGCTGATAACAATGCCTATTTCATCTGATCTATCCAGCACATCAGTTCCTGAAAGATATGTTTTGATACAATATAGAAGATTATCAGCAATTTCGCTCTCACTGTCAGGGTATTGATGCCTTCTAACATCAGCCCACTGTTCTTTCGTCCAGATATATTTTTCATTCAGCAAGGTTATGTCATCGCCCTCCGCTTTCAGATCTTCTAATGCAGCTTGGGTGCTCTTCACGATTACCTTAGCACCCGATGATGCATAATCATAGTCCTTGGAGTATTCATTGTGCTGCTCGTCGGTCATTTTAATGAGTTGTTCTTGAGACGTTGCGTTTTCGCCGCAACTGAATAGCAAAGTAGAACAAAAGCAGGCTATACCGACCTTGAATAGTGATGATTTACGGCTAGCGCCTTTATGCGTCTGTCTCATTGTATTAGCCTCCTTTGGTTTCAATTAGTATTCTTCAACTACAATAACTTCACCGTCATCAACATCGGCCATTGGATAATCGCCCGGATTTGACATGTGCGATAGTTCTTCGCCCAAGTGCATAGCAGATAAGGCTTCCATTCCTGCCTCAAAAGCATCCGATTCCGTGTCAAAGTATTGCGAATCCTCGTCAACAAATTCGCGTCCATCTAATACTTCCCCACTTGATAAATGAATTTCATAATAAAACCTACTCATATGAGCCACCTAATGATTTTATTCTCAAACTAAAATTCTCGTGTTCAGTAATGTAGAATCAAGCGGCTTTGAACAGTGCTTGTTCATAATATTATTATATTGATTACCATTCAACTTGTCAATATTTGACAAATAAATTCTACTCTCTGCACAAATAGGACACATACACCTTATGCAGAATACCCAATAAAGGTTCACTGAACCAAACAGCAAAAGCCCGCAAAAAATCGAGTCTGTGGCAAAGTTCCTATAATTATTATATATCCGCCGGTTACGTGCTGAAAATCCCCGATTGGCCGCTTCCCGGCTCCGCACCGGCTTGACAGTACGGGCTGCGCGTGTTATAATGAAAAAAAGCTCGCACGGAGGCGATGCATGATGAAAACACATAAGGTCAGAGCCGCTTTTGCTGCCGGTGCAGGCGCGCTTTTACTGCTTACTGCTGTGATCGCTGCGGCAGCCGCCAGAGAAAAGCATCAGCCCCGGAACAGCCCGGATGCCGTGCCGGCCGCTGAAATCACATCTGATCTCACTTCCACAGATACCGCTCCGGCCGATACCGCACAGACCGACTCCGCGACAAGTACGACAGCAGCAGCCGATACAACTCTGACAACCGCTTACACGGAGCCCGCTGTGCAGAAAGAACCCTCTGCGGATGCCGCCGATTTTGTCCTGCTCTCGGAGGCGGTTCCCGATGCGATTCTCGAAATGCGCTACTATACAACCTATAATTTCGTCGGCGAACGCATCGACGGCTACGAATCGCCCTGCGCTCTGCTGACCCGCGAAGCCGCCGAAGCACTGCGGGAGGTCAGCGACGAAATGAACCAAAAAGGCTACCGCCTCAAAATCTATGACGCCTATCGCCCGCAGTCTGCGGTCGATCACTTCGTCCGCTGGGCGGACAATACCGGCGATACCCGCATGAAAGCGTTTTTTTATCCCGAGCTTAACAAATCTGTGCTGTTCGATTCCGGATATATCTCCCGGCACTCCGGCCACAGCCGCGGCAGTACCGTCGATCTTACTCTGTTTGATATGCTCGACGGAAAAGACCTCGATATGGGCGGCACGTTCGATTACTTCGGGGCACGCTCTCATCCCGATTTCAACGGCATCTCGCAGGAGCAGTACGCAAACCGCATGCTGCTCCGCAATGCCATGACCGCACACGGCTTTCACGGAATCACGACCGAATGGTGGCACTTTACCCTGAACAATGAACCGTATCCCGATACCTTCTTCAATTTTCCCGTCAGCCCCGATGTGCTGCCGTAAATGCACTTTCACAGCGCACCACTTTAACGCAATGAAACTTTGTGCATTTTGCCTATTGCAATTCCGCTTTCTTTGTGCTATAATGAGTACAGCCTGAATGAAAGGGGCATTTCTGCCATGAACCGCATGTATTTTGCAGTTGAATACCGATTTTACGGCTTTATCTATCATACAGATAAGGTCTGATTGGGTTTGGCTGAAAACACTTGCGCATCAAAGGCAGTACATCCGCAGGATTCTGCGGTATTTCTGAGAAACATGCAAAAGCGCTTACAGTCAGACGGCTGTAAGCGCTTTGTTATGCCCGGCGGCGCGGAGCCCGCGCCGGTGTGATCGCTTCCCGATCTGATTCAGAACGGGAGCGGCACGGCGTTCTTGTCTCAATATATATTGATGTCCCAACTATCTCTTGAAGATATCTGCTTGTCTTTTTGCCGTGATACTGCGTTAGAAATCCTTGCCTTGCGTCAGCAAGGCGGCGGCTTTCTGCCTTGTCTCACGACAAAAATCCTGCGCATCTATTCTTCAA
>JAFXZM010000058.1 GCA_017541275.1 Oscillospiraceae bacterium
AAAGCCTTGACAAATTCTGGATTCTATGATATAATAGTTCCAGTTCCATGCACCATTAGCTCAGATGGTAGAGCAACTGACTCTTAATCAGTGGGTCCCGGGTTCGAGTCCCTGATGGTGCATCACATGGCCCGTTGGTCAAGCGGCTAAGACGACGCCCTCTCACGGCGTAATCATGGGTTCGATTCCCGTACGGGTCATATTCGGTATCAAGAGACCACGGTCTCAGATATATATACGCAGAGCCGGTGTTAATGGCAATGAGGCACCACCCGTTCCCATTCCGAACACGGAAGTTAAGCTCATTCGCGTCGAAGATACTTGGCTGGAGACGGCCCGGGAAAATAGATCAATGCCGGCACTGCGATATTCCTCCATAGCTCAGTCGGTAGAGCACCTGACTGTTAATCAGGGTGTCACTGGTTCAAGTCCAGTTGGGGGAGCCAACAAGACCTGATGCGTTTGCATCAGGTCTTTTGTTTTTACACATCGTACAAAAGCGCTTTCCGAAATCGACCGGGAAGTGCTTTTTTTGCTGTTCCCATTGAAATTTCCATTATGATGTGCTATAATAGAATCATCAATTCATACAAAGGAGCCATTCTTATGGTGAATCTTGAACAAAATTATGATGTTGTAATCGCCGGTGCGGGTGCTGCCGGATGCTATGCTGCGCTGCATCTGCCGGAAAATCTGCGTGTGCTGGTGCTCTCCAAGCGTGAGGCGACCCTCTGTAACTCCGCACTTGCTCAGGGCGGCATCGCGGGCGTATGGAATTCGCCGAACGATAATATTGAGCTGCATGCTAATGATACGCGCATCGCAGGCGCCTTCACCAATAACCCCAAAACCCTGCATATTCTCGTTTCCGAGGCCGCGCAGGATATCGAGCAGCTTGTCAGATACGGCGTCGATTTCGATAAAAATGCCGACGGTGACTATGACCGTACCCTTGAGGGCGGCCACTGCCGCAGACGCATTTTTCATTACCGCGATTCAACCGGTGCAGAGATTCTCCGCGGCCTGCTTGCGCAGACCGGAAAACTCCCGAATGTCACAATCTCGGAATTCACCGTCATGAGCCGCGCCGTCAAGACGGAAACCGGCTTCTCCGTTGAACTGCTCCGCGAAGGCGAACTCAGTGTCGTCAACTGCCATTTTCTCATTATGGCGACCGGCGGCATCGGCCGCGTCTACGAATATACCACAAACTCCGCTATCGCGACCGGCGACGGCATCCGCATCGCATATGAGCTCGGTGCGCGCATCAAGAATCTCAGCCTGATTCAGTTCCACCCGACCGCATTCAACAATAAGCATACCAGAGAATGCTTCCTCATTTCAGAGGCCGTCCGCGGCGAGGGCGCGTACCTGCGAAACTGCAATATGGAGCGCTTTATGCAGCGCTATGACGACCGCCTTGAGCTCGCACCGCGTGACGTTGTGTCGCACGCAATCATCCTCGAAAGCCAGCGCACAGGCTCTAAGGACTTCTGTATTGACATTTCGCATAAGGATCCGGAGGAGGTCAGGACGCGGTTCCCGAAAATCTATAATAAACTGCTGGAGCAGGGCTATGACCTCACAAAAGAGCCTGTGCCGATCTATCCCTGCCAGCATTACCTCATGGGCGGCATTGACGTCAATTCCAATGCGCAGACCCGCGTGGACCGGCTCTATGCCTGCGGCGAGTGCGCACATACCGGCGTCCACGGAAACAACCGCCTTGCATCGAATTCGCTGCTCGAAGCGCTCGTCTTTTCCCGCAGAGCTGCGCAGGAAATCGCCAGAGAGGCAGAGGATATCTCCCCGCGCTTTGTGCAGGGCGAGTTCAAGCCGGTCACGGCGACCGAGCCCATTCCGCACGGTATCCGCACCGAACTGCGAAAAATCCTACAGGAAAATTACTTCGTGATTCCGAACACCGAAAACATGAAGGCTGCCTATGACCGCATCACCGAGCTGATTCAGCTCATTGCGTGCGAGGACTGGAAAATGGACCTCGACTACCTCGAAGCGAAATCGCAGGCAACCTGTGCATACCTGATTCTGGAGGAACAGCTATGATGCAGCTTTTACAGAGCTATGTCGATGAGGTCATCCTGCGCGCACTGCACGAGGATATCACCGGCATGGACGTCACAACAGATTTTCTGCTCTCGCCGGAGCATGAATCTGACGCATACCTCATGGCGAAGGACAGCGGCGTGCTCTGCGGCATTGAGATCGCAAAGCGCGTGTTTGATCTGGTCGGTGAGGGCGTCACGTTCACTACGCTGATGAACGACGGCAGCACAGTGCAGTACGGCGATATTCTGGCAGTCATGCACGGTCCGACCCGCACGCTCCTGAAGGCCGAGCGGACTGCGCTCAATCTGCTGCAGCATCTTTCCGGCATTGCGACGGAAACGCGCAGATGCGTCGATATCGTTGCGGGCACAAAGGCTTCGATCGCCGATACCAGAAAGTGCATGGTCGGCATCCGCGCCATGCAGAAATATGCCGTGCGCTGCGGCGGCGGAAAAAACCACCGGTTCAATCTCTCCGACGGCGCCATGCTGAAGGATAATCACATCGACGCCTGCGGCGGCATTCTCCCGGCAATCACACAGCTCCGCGAGCACATCGGCCATATGGTGCGCATCGAGGTCGAGGTGCGGACACTTGACGAGCTGCGCGAGGCGCTCGAAGCAAAAGCTGATATCATCATGCTCGACAACATGGACAATGACACGATGAAAGAGGCCGTACGCATTACGGACGGCCGTGCAATGCTCGAAGCCTCCGGCGGCATCACGCACGAAACTCTGCGCGGCGCTGCGGAAACAGGCGTCGATATCATCTCGATCGGTGCGCTGACGCACAGTGTCAAGGCGTTCGATATCTCTATGAAATGGGGCAAAGCGCCCCGCTGACAAGGGCATTCCGGCTCCCTGCTGCGCAATCGTAACCACAGCGGGGAGCCGATTGTATATCATGAAATCAAAGGAGGATGAACTATGAAACGATACCGCTGTACGATCTGCGGCGCGGAATTTGAGGTCGCAGACGGAGAAACGCCGGTCTGTCCGGAATGTCTCATGGAGGGCGATGTGCTGGAGCTGATCGAAGAAGTGCCCGACAGCACACAGGCCGCAGCGTCCGTGCAGGATGCCGCAGCACCGAAAATTCTGCTGTACCGCTGCACGATCTGCGGTGCGGAATTTGAAGTGCCGGAGGGCGAAACGCCGGTCTGTCCGGAATGCCTCATGGACGGCGATGTGCTGGAGCTGATCGGCGAAAAGCCCGCAGCCGCTTCGCCCGCAGCCGCCGGCACGGACCCGAAGGCAATGTACAAGATCAGCTACGGGCTGTTCATCGTGACCGCCAATCAGAACGGAACAGACAACGGCTGCATTACCAATACGCTGATGCAGGTCACATCCGAGCCGGTGCAGGTCAGCCTGACGGTCAACAAAAGCAATCTCACGCATGATATGATTATCAAGACCGGAAAATTCTCAGCCTCCGTGCTGAGTGAGGCCGCTGATTTTGAGCTCATCAAGCGGTTCGGGTTTCAGTCCGGCCGCGATGCGGACAAATTTGCGGGCTTTTCTGCCTGCGCACGCGGCACAGACGGGCTGCTGTATGTCACGCAGGGGACGAATGCCGTGATCGCCGCCGATGTGGTCAATACGGTCGATCTCGGCACGCACACCATGTTTGTCGGGCGCGTGACGGACATGCGTGTGCTGAATGACGCGCCTGCTGCGACCTATGAATATTACCTGAACCACATCAAGGTCACGCCGAAAAAGGTCGGCACGACGCCGGAGGGTCAGACCGTCTGGCGGTGCGTGATCTGCGGGTATGAGTATGTCGGCGACGAGCTGCCGGAAGATTTCATCTGCCCACTGTGCAAGCACCCCGCCTCCGACTTTGAAAAGGTTGCCGGATAACAGCGCAGCATCACATCGCGATCATACAGATTGGGCTCCGCCCCAAACCCCGCCAAAAAGACATTGTCCGTCAGGCGGGTTTGGGCGGAGCCCATTTTCCATGCTTGTGAAGCGATACCGCATTTTCATGATGCGCGCTCAGTATTCGCCGGAGTGATCCTCCAGCAGCCGGAAGTCGATCTCAAATGTCTGGAAGCTGCCGTCCTCGTTGATGCGCCCGCAGCGGCAGTGAACCTGATCCTCCGGCGTGAGGCCGGATACTGCCTTTGACAGGTCGTCATAGCTGAGGACATCCTGCCCGTTCATTGTCATGATCCAGTCGCCGATTCTGAATGCGGTGCGGTTCAGGTCGGAATCCTCGTCGATCTTCAGCACCAGTACGCCGCGTTTCATCAGCGCATCGGGCAGCTTTATGCCGTCCTTCTCTGCCTGAGTGAGCGCTGCATCGTGATCGAGGAAGGAAATGCCGATGCGCACCCGGCCGCTGACATAGCCCTGCTCCATCAGCTCCTTGAGGATCGGCAGCGCTTCATTGATCGTAATGGCAAAGCCGAGCCCCTCATAGGAGCCGCCCGAAAACAGGCTGGCGCTGTATTTCGAGGAGGTGATGCCGATGACCTGCCCGTACATATTCACCAGCGCACCGCCGGAATTGCCGGGGCTGATTGCTGCATCCGTCTGGAAGCAGTCCATTTCGTAATTCGTCGAGCTGGCACGGACTTTGCGGTTCATGCCGGAGATGATGCCGGTTGTGATTGAGCCGCTCAGTCCGGCCGGGTTGCCCAGCGCACAGACCGATTCGCCGAGCTGCACCTGATCGGAGTCACCCAGAACCGCCGGCGTCAGGCCGCTTGCCGGAATCTTCAGCACAGCGAGATCGGTTTTGGCGTCATGGCCGACCAGCATTGCCTCATAGCTCTCGTCCTCGCGGCCCTCATCGAAAAGCCGGACGCTGTAGCTGCCGGCGCTGCTGACAACATGCGAATTCGTGGCGATATAGCCGTCCTGCGTCAGGATAATGCCGGAGCCGGTGCCGCCGAGCTTGCCGTCGGTATAGGTGTAAATCTGCACGATGCTCGGCATGACCTTCTGTGCGATGCCGGCATAGGTATAGCGGCCTGATTCATCCGTCAGTGCATCGTCGGTCTCAGGCTTGTCATGCTGCACAAGCTCCACCTGTATGACGTCCCCCGCAACATACCGTCCGCCGCCTGATGTGCCCAGCCGGAGATCGCGGACAATGCAGAATGCCGAAAACGCAAGGAACATCAGCACCGTGAGGCAGGCTGAGATTTTCAGGAACAGATGCCGCGGCTGTCTGACCGGAACCGAATCGTCATAATCCGAAAAGGGGAGCGCCGCCTCCGGCTCAGATTCCGGCTCGGATTCCGGCTCGGATTCCGGCTCGGATTCCGGCTCAGCGGCCGGAATGACCGGGAGCTCCTGTGTATCCGCAGAAACGGGAGGCGGCACCGGCGGATGCTCAGGCTGATTCTGCGCCTGTCTGGCTGCGTCCTGTCTGCTCCGCAGCTCTGAAAGTAAAGTCTGAAGCTCATCGTCTGTCATATTCCGGCCTCCTTTCCTGCGTATGCGGCATGGAAATACCCAATCGGCTTGCTGCAATCATGTCATTGCAGATATTTCTGCATATTATTATCGTTGAGCGGCCAGCCCGCGACCGGATAATTCCATTCCGTCCGCTCCGGCAGCTCGAAGTTCTTTTTCAGCGCTTCTGTGTATTCTGCGCGGGTAATTGTTCTGGCATCGGTTCGGTAGCTGTAGCCGTCCGTCTTGCTCCAGCGCTCCTCGAAGCTCTGGAGCGTTTGAGGCTGCCCCTCCCGCAGCTCGCAGATCAGATATTGCGCATAATAGCTCGTGCGCAGCTCAGTGAAGATGCGGTTTTCGCCCTTGAGATACCAAAAGCCGTTCCGGAAATGCTCGGTTTCCTGTACCGTACCGTTCACGATTGAGCAGATCCATGCAACGCGCCGGTTCTGTTCGGTCGCGCCGACAGCCAGCTCCGGGATATCATCGCCGTCGATGTCGATGAAGTCGCAGCGGATCGAGCTGAGATTGCAGAGCTTGAACCCGCCGTCCAGACCGGCCTTCAGGTATTCCAGATACAGCGGCTTCCATTCCGCGGAATTGTCAGGCTGTTCCGGCTCCTGCGGCGGCGCAGTGGTTTCGGGCTCCGGCTCCTGTATGCCGCCGATATGAGCAAAGGCATAGTCCGTGATCGCGCTGTCTGCGGCGATTTCGTCCGTTTCGACGGTATAAGCGCCGAGCGAAACGGTTTTTCCGTTTGCATCATTTTCGAGCACAGCCTGAAAATTGCGCGCCTGTGTATATTTCATCGCCCAGACATGGCAGCGCAGTGCTTCTCCGTCGGCTTCCGGGCTGCCGTCAGCATGCCATTTTGTCCGGGCAAGCTCGGCGCCGGTTTCGTCATAGAGGATCGCGGTAAAATCGCCCTGTGTATGCGGCGGGGCGGAAAAGCTGAATACAAAGCTCTCCGCTGCGACGGTCAGATAAACCGAGCTTCCTGCGCGGCATTTGCTGCCGGCGGCGGGTGCCTGAGCAAGCACCTGTCCGCGCGGAATATCCGAATTCACAGGCGGAAGCTCTGTCTCGATCTGCGGATTCAGGCCGCGCTCGGTAATGCGCTGAACGGCCTCCTCCCAGTCCATATCCGCAACATCCGGCATTTCCGTCTGCGGCCGTTCATTGGGCAGTCTGACTGTATTGCGGAAGCCGGTCATATCCCGGAACAGATACGAGGAAAGCTCCCATGAGCGGCTTTTCTCCTCCGTCCTGATGACTGCGACCGTCAGGGAGGCGGTGTCCGGAGCATGGAGCGTCAGCAGCTTTTCCGTTCCGGCATAGATGCCGTCGGGCTCGGCCTTGATGACCAGCGGCTCGCCGGATGCATAGACCGCAGAAAAAACATCGGCCAGTGCGGCGGTCTCTGCGGCGGTCACATTGCCGCTTTCGTCCTTCTCACAGCGCACCAGCGTCAGATCTCTGCCGTCGATGCGGCAGATCAGCATGTCGTGATCGGCTGCCGGCAGATAGGCCGCAAACACGCCGGAAGCGTCCGGCACATGCAGCGCAGTCTCCTGCGGGATCACGCCGTAATGCGGCAGATAATCCTCAAGAAATGCATAGAAAGCGTCATGGCTGACATCGCCCGTGAGGGAGGATGCCGGCTCATTTTGTTTGTTTGCCGCATAGCGTGCGGCGGCAGCGGTGCCGATTGCCGCAAGCAGCAGCAGCACCGCAGCGAACAGAACCACCCGTTTGCTGAACAGCAGTGATCTGACCCGCTGAAACACGGAGATCTTTGCTTCTGTTTCAGTTGACTTTCCGATCATTTTGCAGTCTACTCCTTTTTCATCATGGTTCCTTCGCACGTTTTGTCTGATTGTTACACGGTTTCTTTCTGTTCTTCGGGTTTCTTCTCCTGTGTCAGCGGCAGGCTGACGATAAATTCTGTGTATTCTCCCTTGACGCTTTTGACGGTCACGGTTCCGCCGTGCAGCACCATGATCCGGCTGACGATCGAGAGGCCAAGCCCGACGCCTGTCGTATCCCTGCCGCGGGATTCATCCGTCTTATAAAAGCGCTCGAATACATGCGAGATCTCATCCTCGGTCAGACCCTCGCCGGAATTGCGCAGGTGAACATGCGCCTGCTTGTCATCGGAATCGACCGCAAGAAAGAGCGTGCCGCCCTTGTTGACAAACTTGATCGCATTTTCTGTCAGGTTATAGAACACCTGCTGCATCAGATCCTTGTCAGCCTCCGCGACCGTGCGCGGGCAGGCTTCAAGGCCCTCGACCGAAACGCCCTTTGCATCGACCTTCTTCTCAAAGAGCAGCAGCGTCTTGATGAGCAGATGCGTCAGGTCGAAGCGTTCGAGCTTGAGTGCCATCGTTCCCTCCTCAAATCGGGAGATATTCAGCATGGAATGCACCATCCGGCTCATGCGCTGCACCTCGGAGGAAACGATTTTGAGGTAATGCCTTTCCTGCTCCGGCGGAATTGTCCCGTCGAGGATATTGTCCACAAAGCCGCCGATCGTTGTCATCGGTGTTTTCAGCTCGTGTGAGATATCAGAGACAAAGCGCTTGCGGCTGCGCTCGTTTTTGTCGATGAAATCCGCCATGCGGTTCATCGTGGTTGCGAGATAATCCAGCTCGGAATCGCCGGTTTCTTTCAGGCGGGCGGAGAAATCGCCCTTTGCGTAGGCTTCTGCGGCGCGGGTGATATTGAGCACGGGCTTCAGAAGCTGCGTGGTATTGAGATAAAACAGCACGGCACCGACAATGCCGGTCACGAGGACGGCAATGATGAGGACAACGAGCAGCTTTGCGGAAAATTCACTGACATAATACACCGGCACGATCATCATGAGATAATACGGCGCGCTGCCGAGGTCGCAGCGTTCGATATAGGTCGCGGTCGGCTCGGAGAAGTTGCCGCTGCTGCCGCCCATGCGGTAATACGGCTTCGAGGAGGCTGCATCGCGCATTGCGGCGCTCAGGGTGATCGGCTGTGCGCTGTAGTCCGAGCGGACTGTGCAGCTTCCGTCCGCATCGAAAAGATAGCAGTCGATATTTTCGTTCAGCGTATATGTTTCCAGCTCTGCGCGGAGTTCATTTTCGTCCGGCGGATCGTCAGGGTCGGAATAGAGCTCCTTCATCCGCATGACGATGATGCGGGCGGTGCTGTCGATGCTTTGATAGGCTTCATCCTCATGCAGATGATTGGCATACAGCACGATGATCAGGCCGGTCAGCGCACAGGCAAAGAGCAGGATGATCGTGCAGAGGAAGAAGATGCGGCTGTAGATACTTTTCAGCATCGCGGATTACTCTGCTTCGTCCGGCACGGCGAACTTATAGCCGACGCCCCAGACCGTGCGCAGCTCCCATTTATCGGAAACGCCCTCGAGCTTTTCGCGCAGGCGCTTGATATGGACGTCGATCGTGCGGGAATCGCCGTAATACTCAAAGCCCCAGACCTCATCGAGGAGCTGGTCGCGGGTATAAACGTGGTTGGGGTTCGAGGCGAGGCAATAGAGCAGCTCGAGCTCCTTCGGCGGCGTCTCAATGACCTTTCCGTTGACGCGCAGGACATAGCCGTCCATATCGACGGTGAGCTTGTCGTAATCGACTCTGCCTCTGCGGACGCCCTGATCGGGCGCAGCGGGGCCGTTTTTGCGCAGGCGGGCGCGGATGCGGGCAAGCAGCGAGGTTTTGTCGATCGGCTTGGTGATGTAATCCTCCGCGCCGAGGTCGAGGCCGAGCGCTTCATCATTCGGCTCGGATTTGGCGGTCACGAGGATGACGGGAACATTTGATTTTTTCTGGATCTCGCGCATGACCTGATAGCCGTTCATACCGGGCATCATGACATCGAGCAGCACGAGGTCGGGGTGCATTGCGGTAAACTTGATGAGTGCATCGTCGCCGTCATTGGCGGTCAGGGCGGAGTAGCCCTCCTTGACGAGAATCGTGCGGAGCACCTCACAGATATTCGGGTCATCGTCAACGATCAGTATTTTTTCCATAGCCATTGCAGCAATCCTCCGTATGTTTTCAGTGATGTTGATTCCTGAAGAATAAGCGTATATAGGTATACAGTATATAGTATACTATATTTTGCGGGCGTAAATATGAACAAACCGTGAACAAAAGATGAAGATGCGGAGAAACTTCATCTGATGCGATTGGAGCCCGGAAGACGGCGGGATTTCATCAGCGGTTTGCCGGCGTCATGCCGGCGGTGCGCTGCACAGCAGCACCGGAGATGTAAATGTTATTTGTAATGAGGCGGTACAGCAGCAGATTTTTGTGCATATCTCCGAATTCTGTGAAAAGATTGAGAAAACCCTTGATTTTTTTCCAAAACATGGTACAATAGACTTAGCACTCGGAGAGATTGAGTGCTAAGAGCCGCGGGCGCAGAGTGCTAATCCCCCTGCACCGCGCTGTATTTCACTTCGCACAGATTCATATAGAACAGGAGGAGTCTATTATGACAATCAAACCCTTGGCAGACAGAGTTGTCATCCGGATGACTGAGGCAGAGGAAACAACAAAGGGCGGCATCATCCTGACCGCTTCCGCACAGGAAAAGCCGCAGGTCGCAGAGGTCATCGCAGTCGGCCCCGGCGGTGTTGTGGACGGCAAGGAGATCACAATGTATGTGAAGGTCGGAGATAAGGTGCTGCTGAGCAAGTATGCAGGCACCGAGGTCAAGCTCGACGGTCAGGAGTACACGATCGTCAAGCAGTCCGATATTCTCGCAGTCGTAGAATAATATCTTCGGCATCACTTTCTGAAAGGAGCATATAACCATGGCAAAACAGTTAAAGTACGGTGAGGAAGCCAGAAAGGCTTTACAGGCAGGTATCGACCAGCTCGCTGATACCGTAAAGATCACACTCGGCCCGAAGGGCAGAAATGTCGTTCTGGATAAGAAATTCGGTGCACCGCTCATCACGAATGACGGCGTGACCATCGCAAAGGAGATCGAGCTCGACGACCCGTTTGAGAACATGGGCGCACAGCTCGTCAAGGAGGTCTCCGTCAAGACCAATGACGCAGCCGGCGACGGCACCACGACCGCGACCCTGCTCGCACAGGCAATCGTCCGCGAGGGCATGAAGAACATCGCAGCAGGCGCAAACCCGATGATCCTGAAGAAGGGTCTGGATAAGGCTGTGAAAGCCGCAGTCGAGACCGTCAAGTCCAATTCCAAGACTGTTGACGGCAGCGCGGATATCGCAAGAGTTGCAACCATTTCTTCTGCTGACGAGACAATCGGCAAGCTGATTGCTGAGGCAATGGAGAAGGTCTCCAAGGACGGCGTCATCACGATCGAGGAGTCCAAGACCGCCGAGACCTACAGCGAGGTCGTTGAGGGCATGCAGTTTGACCGCGGCTATGTCAGCCCGTATATGGTCACTGATACCGATAAAATGGAAGCTGTCTATGATGATGCATTCTTGCTCATCACTGACAAGAAGATTTCCAATATTCAGGAAATCCTCCCGCTGCTGGAGCAGATCGTCCAGAGCGGCAAGCGTCTGGTCATCATCGCAGAGGATGTCGAGGGCGAGGCTCTGACCACGCTGATTCTCAATAATCTCCGCGGCACATTCAAGTGCGCAGCGGTCAAGGCGCCGGGCTTCGGCGACCGCCGCAAGGAAATGCTGAAGGATATCGCAACCCTGACCGGCGGCGAGGTCATTACCTCCGATCTGGGCCTTGAGCTGAAGGATACCCAGCTCACACAGCTCGGCCGTGCCCGTCAGGTTGTCATCTCCAAGGAGAATACGATCATCGTGGACGGTGCCGGCGATTCCGAGGCGATTAAGGCAAGAGTTGCACAGATTCGCTCCGAGATTGAGAATTCCACCTCCGATTTCGACCGCGAGAAGCTCCAGGAGCGTCTTGCAAAGCTGGTCGGCGGCGTTGCAGTCATCAAGGTCGGTGCGCCGACTGAGATCGAAATGAAGGAGAAGAAGCTCCGTGTCGAGGATGCACTCGCGGCAACCAAGGCTGCCGTTGAGGAGGGCATCGTCGCGGGCGGCGGTGTTGCACTGCTGAATGCGGCTGAGTCTGTCAAGAATCTGGTCGATACGCTGGAAGGCGATGAAAAGACCGGTGCAGCAATCATCCTCCGCGCACTGGAGGAGCCGATCCGTCAGATCGCAGCAAATGCGGGTCTGGAGGGCTCTGTCATCATCGAGAACATTCGCCGCGCAGGCAAGGACGGCTACGGCTTCAATGCCTACAGCGAGGAGTATGTTGACATGATTCCGGCAGGTATCGTAGACCCGACCAAGGTGACCCGTTCCGCACTGGAAAATGCAGCATCCGTTGCAGCCATGGTGCTGACGACCGAGAGCCTTGTGACCGATATCAAGGAGCCGGCTCCGGCTGCTCCCGCAATGCCCGCAGGCGGCATGGATTATTGATCCCATACAACAGATGAAAACCCTTGCCGGACATCAGTCCGGCAAGGGCTTTTTGTGTAATAGGACGGAAAATCGGCAAACGGATACGTGCGAAGCCTCAGACGGGCTCTGCGGGGCACCGGCTTTACCGTTTCCATACCCTGCGCAGCAGTGCAACTGCCATAGCCGTCATGATTACGATGACCAGCGCCGTGAAGATGCTTCCCGCCGTGTTCCGGTCACGAATCTCGCCGGCCAGCAAGATCAGGAACAAGATCGTCAGCGGCACACAGAGCAGGCAGATCAGCACGCTCCGGATGACCTTCGGAACGCGCGGGCTCCCGATCGCTTCACCCATGATCTCGCCGAGCAATTCCATGATAAATTCCACCAGAAAATCCATGCTGCCACATCCTCATCATTTCCCGAATTCTTCGACGTCGATATCCGGCGGCGCGTCGATCTCCTCGCCGACATACTTTCCGTTCTTCCGCCGCTGCTTCACACATTCCGTCAGCAGATACTCGATCTGCCCGTTTACCGAGCGGAAATCGGCCTCAGCCCATGCGGCAATGGCATTATAAAGCTGTTCCGACAAGCGCAGCGGCACCTGCTTCTTTGCTGCCATCAGTACAGGCTGCCGGAGTTGACGACCGGCTGTGCGTCATGGTTTCCGCAGAGTACGACCAGCAGATTCGAGACCATTGCCGCTTTGCGCTCCTCGTCCAGCTCGACCGTTTTGTTCTCGCTGAGCCGTTCAAGCGCCATCTCGACCATGCCGACCGCACCGTCAACAATCATTTTTCTCGCGTCTATGATCGCGGAGGCCTGCTGACGCTGAAGCATGACCGCTGCAATCTCCGGCGCATATGCAAGATAGGTAATGCGCGCCTCGACAATTTCGATGCCGGCGTTTTCAACCTTCTGCTGAATCTCATCCCGAATTCTGGCTGCAACGATCTCACTGGAGCCTCTCAGCGAGCCCTCGTCCGCGACGCCGTCGCCTGTCGTATCGACATTCGGTGCAACGTCATACGGATAAAGCCGGACAATGTTGCGCAGTGCGCTGTCGCACTGGAGCGAGAGGTATTCCTTGTAGTTATCGACATTGAACACAGCCTTTGCGGTGTCTGTGACGCGCCACATGACCGCGATGCCGATCTCGATCGGGTTGCCGAGGCAGTCATTGATCTTCTGGCGGTTGTTGTTGAGGGTCATGATCTTGAGGGAGATCTTCTTGCTGGGCATTGTGAGATTGAGGTCTGCCTGTGCCTGACGGGCGGTTGAGGCGGGAGCAGCCGCGCCGCTGACATCGCCGCTCTGACGCAGCTTTGTGGCGGCTGCGGGGTTGAATGCCGTGCAGAAGGGGTTGACAAAATAGAAGCCGTCGCCCTTCAGCGTGCCGATGTACCGGCCGAACAGCGTCAGCACAAGCGCCTCCTGCGGCTTCAGCACCTTCAGGCCGAGCGCCGGAATCCAGCCGAGCGAACACCATGTGATGCCTGCTGCCAGCATCGCAATGCCGGCGGCATCGCTGCTGCCGGACTGATCGACGCGAATCGCGCCGAATACCGTGAGAACAACCGCACCGGCGTAGAGCAGCAGAATCAGAAGCAGTACAGCCATACCGTTTTTCTTTTTCTTCAAAATCTTTTCATCCATGAAAATTCCTTCCTTTCTGTACGGACACGGTGTTTGTATTGTACGGCAGAATCGCCGGATGTAATCCGCTATCCGCTTGATATCATAATGATATCACAAAAGTATTATTTTGTCAAGCACCTTTTGAAATATTTATATATTAACAAACGGGAGGAATCCCCTGACACGCGAAAATTGCGGCTCCGGATGCGCCGGCATGCTGTAAATAATTATTTTGTGATGCAAAACTGTACTTTTGACATTGCGCGAGCCGGGCTGAGCAGCTATAATAAAAACAGGGCATTTCATGACACGGTGCTGCACCGTCTGACGGTTTTGAGGGCAAATTTGTCTGCACAGGAACCGCAAATGCTGTTCTGATTTGCGCGGAGTTGTCCCAAACACCTCGCGGAATCTGTGCGTAACCGTGTTCTGATCCTGAGATATAATATGCCCGGCAAATGAAGTATAGGGGGTATCTGAATGAAAAAACGGTTTACAGCATTCCTGTGCGCGGCGGCTGTGCTGCTTCTGAGCGCACCCGTCCCGCCGCAGCGGCAGGTACAGGCGGCAGGCTCCGACGACCCGGACCTTGTGCTGCATTACAGCACGCCCGCCGGCACCAATGACTCCGGCAACGCATGGGATAACGCCGAGTCCTTTTACAAGGCACTGCCGCTCGGCAACGGCCGCATCGGCGCAATGGTTTACGGCAACTGCCCCACCGAGCGCTTCGAGCTCAATGAGGCGACCTTCTGGAGCGGCGGCCCGGGCTCCAATAACAAGCAGGTCTCGCAGGATACCATGGAGTACTGCTGGCAGCAGATGCTCTCCGGCGATTACCCCGGCGCGGATAAAACAATCTCCGACCGGATGATCGGCGGCGGCATGGCGAAGTATCAGTCCGTCGGTACGCTGAACCTCGACACCGGACATCAAAGCGTCAGCAGCTATGAACGGCATCTCGATATGAATTCTGCGGTTGCAGGGTGCAGCTACGTCTTTCAGGGCAAGCAGTATACCCGCGAGAGCTTCGTCAGTCATCCGGATCAGGTGCTTGTCACGCGCATCTCCTGTGCGGAAAAGGGCGGCGTTTCCCTGACAGCCTCCTATTCCTGCACGCTGAAGGATCAGTATACCGTTTCCGCAGACGGCAATGACACGATCGTGATGAACGGCCACGGCGATTCCGAATACGGCATGAATTACGCAGTGTGGTTCTCAACCCGCACAAAGCTCATTCCGGAGGGCGGAACGGTCTCTGCGGACGGAAACAGGATCCGCGTCAGCGGCGCAGATTCCGTCACGGTGCTCACAACGGTGCGCACGAATTTCGTGGACTTCGCAACCTGCAATGCCGACGAAAAAGGCATGGCGGCAGACGATCTTGCCGCAGCCGCAGCAAAAACGTATGATGAGCTGTATGCGGCGCATGAGGCCGACTACCGGGAACTGTTCAGCCGCGTGGACGTCGAGCTCGGCGGCGACGGCAGCAGCAATTCCGTTGATATCCCGACCCGCATCGCGAATTTCGGCAGAAATAATGACCCCAAGCTCGCTGAGGTGCTGTTCCAGTACGGCAGATATATGATGATCTCCGCCTCAAGAGATTCCGAGCCGATGAATTTGCAGGGCATCTGGAATAAATTTCGCAACCCGGCATGGGGCTGCAAATATACCACGAATATCAATTACGAAATGAACTACTGGCCCGCTATGACGACCAATCTGGAGGAATGCTTCCGGCCGTTTGTCGAGAAGGCAAAATCGCTTCAGGTGCAGGGCAGCAAGACTGCAAAAGAGGTCTACGGCGTCAGCGAGGGCTGGGTCGTTCACCATAACACCGACCTCTGGAACCGTACCGGCCCGATCGACGGCGCATGGGGCATGTGGCCGACCGGTGCCGCATGGATTTCCGATATGCTCTACGATGCCTACCGCTTCAATCAGGATGAGCGCTATCTCGCGGAGGTCTATCCCGTGATCGAGGGCAGTGCGAAATTCCTGAACAGCATCATGCGCGATACTGAGATTGACGGGCAGACCTATTCCGTCGTATTCCCCAGCACCTCCCCGGAGGTCAACACGCCCGGCGGCAGCGGCGGCAAGGGTGCTGCCTGCGCCTACGGCATTGCAATGGACAATGCCCTTTCCCGCTCCCTGTTTACAGATACCGTCGAGGCTGCACAGATTCTGAACAAGTCCGGCAGCTTTACCGATACGCTCAGCAGCAGGCTCAATCTCATCAAGCCCGACACCGTCGGAAGCTGGGGTCAGATTCAGGAATGGGCATATGACTGGGACGCAAAAAATGAGAAAAACCGCCATATCTCCCATATGTATGACCTGTTCCCCGGACAGATCATTTCAAAGGGCAATACCGCGCAGCTCGCAGAGGCGGCGGCAGTGAGCCTGAACGCCCGCGGCGATGACGGCACAGGCTGGTCTGAAGGCTGGAAGCTCAACTGCTGGGCGCGGCTTGAGGACGGCGCACATGCTTATAATATCGTGAAGCTGCTGATTTCTCCGGTCAACAACTACGGCAGACTCTATGACAATCTCTGGGATGCGCATCCGCCGTTCCAGATCGACGGAAACTTCGGCTTTACCTCCGGCGTCGCGGAAATGCTCATGCAGAGCCACGACAATGAGATCAAGCTGCTGCCCGCTCTGCCGCAGCAGTGGAATACCGGCCACGCCTACGGCCTTTGCGCACGCGGCGGCTTTACCGTCGATCAGGACTGGGAAAACGGTTCGCTGATTTCCGCGAAAATCTATTCCAAAAACGGCAATGTCTGCACAGTTTCCTATCAGGGCGAAACAATCAGCTTCCCGACTGAGGCCGGCAAGACCTATACAATCGGCGCAGACCTCTCCGTGGACGGCGCGGAGACCCTCCGCAATGTCGCACGCGGCAGATTCGTTCAGGCATCCAATCACATCAGTTCGGATAAATCGGCGCTCTCCGCAGGAAAAGCGGTTGACGGCTCCGACGGCACAGCATGGTATGACCCGAATATCTCGGACAGCACCGCATATATCGACATCGACCTGAACAACGGCAGCACCGTACACCGCGATCAGAATGACACCTATACGCTCTGCCGCTGGAATGTCAAGCTTGCCGGCGTCAGCGGCGATCAGAGGGACAATGCCCGCGCACTGCGGCTCTCCTTCAGTACGGACGGCGGAAAGACCTTCGGCAATGCGGTAACAGTCACCGGAAACGAAAAGAATATCACCGGCGGCCTGCTGAACAGCATCGAAGCGAACTATGTGCGCGTGGAGGTGCTGGAGCCGGCACAGTACAATAAAGCCAAGCAGGCGCAGATCAATGAAATTGAGCTCTGGGGCATCTCCGATGATCCGGAGCCGACCCGCGACCCCTACCAGACAGTCGAGGCCGAGTCCTTCGACCGGCAGTACGGCATCCAGACCGAGCAGCTCGAAGGCGGCGGCATGGACGTCGGCTATATCCAGAACGGCGACTATATCGCGTTCAAGCGCATGAACTTCGGTGCAGGTGCCGACAGCTTCAGCGTCCGGGCCGGCAGCGAGACCGAGGGCGGCGCAATCTCCCTGCGGCTCGATTCCGCGTCCGGCAAGGAAATCGGCCGCTGCACGGTTTCCGAAACGGGCGGCTGGACAGAATGGCAGGAGTTTGCCTGCGATGTAACCGGCGCGTCCGGCATCCATGACCTCTATCTGGTGTTTGTCGGCGATGACGGCTTCCTCATGAATGTTGACAGCTTCTCGTTCCGCTCCGACAGACTGCGCGGCGATATCAATGATGACGGTACCGTCGATGCGAAGGATCTTGTCATGATGCACGATCACCTGATGACGGTCAAAAGCCTGACCGAGGAGCAGGCGCCGCGCGCCGACCTCAACGCTGACGGCAAAATCAATGCGGCTGACCTGACACTGCTCAAGCGAATTCTGCTCAAATAACAGCATTGAAAAAAGCTCCCCGCTGTTTTCGTGAACAGCGGGGGGCTTCGGCTTGTCGAAAAAGGTATCGCTGCGCGATGATCCGGAATGGGGACTCCGTCCCCAGACCCAGTATGAAATAAAAACGTATCAGCATGCTTTTTGCATATATTTGGATTCTTTAGGGCTGGCAGCCCATAAGCGGGGTTTGGGTGAGTTTGCGGCGCAAACTCACAGCGAAGCGGGCGAGAGCTCCATTGGGAATCCGTCGGAGACACTTTCTCTGCAAGCAGAAGCGCATGCAGCCTTTATGCAAGCCGCACGACCAGTGTGATTTCAAAGCAGCCATTCGCAATCTCTGCAAACACCTCGCCGCCCATCCGCGACATAAGCTGCTTGCAGATGAACAGCCCCAGACCGTTTCCGGACTGCTTTTCTGCATTGCTCCCGCGGTGGAAGCTTGCAAAAATCTGTGTGAGCTCCTTTTCCTCCAGCGTGCAGCCGGTGTTTGATACGGTAATCAGCTCACAGCCGTCCATTTTATCAAAGCGCAGCTCAATCTTCCGGCCGTCACCGTATTTGATTGCATTTTCAACCAGATTTTGCAGGCATTCCGCAAGCCGGTCGGGGTCGCAGGAAAGCAGACTGTCCTGATATTCGCCGATCTCGAAGGCCGTTCCGGACATTGAAAGCTGCGGTGCATACCGCGCACGGATCTTTTCTGCAATCTGACTGAGAAACACCTCACCGACTGTCACATCAAACTGCATGAAGTCCTGGCTTGCCGCCTCCGTAATCTGCCGGACAAAATGCTCGATCTCGTCTGCGCGGGTGTTGATGCTCTCTGCGGCATTTCGGCGCTTTTCCTCATCCCGGTAGAGCCCCTTTGCGAGTGCCTTTGCATTCAGCTTGATGGCCGAAAGCGGCGTTTTGATGTCGTGGGAGAGCGAGAGCAGCAGCAGCTTTTTGTCCCGCTGCATCGAGATTTCCTTTTTCCGGCTGTCCTCTATGGTCTCGCGGAGCTGATTGACACCCCATGTAAACTGTCCGAAGAACCGGCTTTTTTCCTCCGGAATCGGCACGGCCAGATTGCCCTTGGCAAGCTCCTTGGGCACCTCGTTCAATCTGCCGAACGGCTTGACGATATGCTGCCGCAGATAGAGCAGCAGCCCGATCAGCAGCAGAAGCATCAGGCCCAGCACGCAGCTTACCTTCAGAATCAGATCATTCCGCGTAAAGGGGTTGTATTCCACGCGGTACAGCTTGCCGTCATTTTCAATGATGAAATAATGCGCAGAGGTCTCATACAGCGGGCCGTCTCCCTCGGTATAAATACCGGTCAGATGCGGGTACTTCGAGAAATCACAGGTTCCCGTTTCGCGCAGTTCATCTGTCAGCCGCTTCGCCTCAACGCGGTAATACCCGCTGACGGCGTCCGGCATATACAGCAGGAACAGCTCAATGATTCCCGCCAGCACCAGAAACACCGCAAGCACCGTGATTAACAGAATCCGAACCGTTTTCATACGAATTTATACCCCACGCCCCAGACGGTCAGCAGCCGCTTGGCATCCTTCGGATCGTCGCCGAGCTTGCGCCGCAGGCGGTTGATATGAACATGCAGCGTCTGCATTTCCGATTCACTGTCGCTGCCCCATACGGTATTGAACAGATACTCTTTTTTCAGCGCCTTGCCCTGATTTTCAATCAGCAGCGCAAGCAGCTCAAATTCCTTTGCGGGCAGGTCGGCGGGCTGCCCGTCAATCTCCGCGGTTTTATCCGCGAGATTGAGCGTCACGCCGTTTGCGGAAATGATGCTGCGCTGATACCGCCGCCGGAAAATGCCCTTGATTTTCGCGATCAGCAGGTCGATATCATACGGCTTTTCAATATAATCGTCCGCGCCGAGGTCAAAGCCGTTCAGCTTATCCTCCTTCTCGGTTCTTGCGCTGACAATCAGAATCGGGGTATCGGCACTTTCGCGGAGCTTCGAGCAGACCGCAAAGCCGTTGACATCGGGAAGGTTGATGTCCAGTACAACGAGCCTTGCGCCGTAACGCGCAAACAGCTCCTCCGCCCGTGCGCCGCTGTCTACGGCAGAAACCGTATAGCCCTCCTCGCGGAGAAAATCCGTCAGCAGCATGCTGAGCTCTGTGTCATCCTCGACAATCAGAATATCAGTCATATCGTATCCTCCTTTTTGCACGGTCCGTCCGTATTCCTTCACTGTATATTATATCATCGCCGTGCGGTGAAGTCAAGCGGAATCCCGTGAAAAGCACCGGTGCGGCTTGCTTTTCCGGCTGAACTGTGCTATAATGCAGAGAGGAGAAAAAGTCCGGAACTATATCCATAAAGCGGAGAACATGAAATGAAAACAGCACTGATCGCAATGAGCGGCGGTGTCGATTCCGGCACGGCTGCATTTCTGACACAGCAGGCAGGCTATGTCTGCACGGGCTGCATCATGCGGCTTCACGATACAAAAAAGGCCGATCTGCCCGATGCGGACAGTACCGGAAATGATATTGCGGATGCGCGGAAGATTGCCGAACACCTGAACATGCCGTTCCGTGTGCTCGATCTCCGGGACAGGTTCCGCGAGCAGGTTATCGGCCGGTTCTGCCGCTGCTACCTCGAAGGCCGCACCCCGAATCCCTGCATCGAATGCAACCGCTGCCTGAAATTCGGCGCACTGCTCGATTTCGCTGATGCGCTCGGATGTGATAAGATCGTCACGGGGCATTATGCGCGCATAGAGGAAACCGAACAGGGCTTTCTGCTGAAGCGTGCCGCCGATCCCGCAAAGGATCAGAGCTATGTCCTGTACATGCTGACACAGGCACAGCTTGCACGGGTCATGCTGCCGCTCGGCTGCCTCAGCAAGCCGGAGGTGCGTGCAATCGCCGCGGAGCAGGGGCTTGTCAGTGCGCATAAATCGGAATCGCAGGACATCTGCTTTGTGCCGGACGGTGACTATGCCCGCGTAATCTGTGCGCAGACCGGTATTAGACCGGAGCCGGGCGAGTTTGTCGATATGCAGGGGCATGTGCTGGGGCAGCATGCCGGCCTCATCCATTATACGGTCGGGCAGCGGCGCGGGCTCGGCATTGCAATCGGCAAGCCTGCATATGTCGTCGGACTTGACGTACCGCAGAACCGCGTTGTCATCGGCGCAAATGATGACCTTTTTCACCGGAGCTGCTTAGTCAGGAATGTCAACTGGATCTCCGGAACACCGCCGCAGGCGCCCGTGCGCTGTCAGGCAAAGATTCGCTACCGGCATCCCGCACAGCCTGCCGCTGTACAGTTCACGGATGACAGCACGGCCCTGCTGACCTTTGATGCACCGCAGCGGGCGATCACCGCCGGTCAGGCCGCTGTGTTCTATGACGGTGAAACCGTGCTCGGCGGCGGGGAGATCGAAAAGCTGTGCGATGACTGATATTCTTTCCTCTTGCACAGCAGCCCCAAAACCGCATATACCGGCAAAACAAGCCCTGCCCGAATCCTGTTCTCATCAGAGCAGCATTCGGGCAGGGTGCATCTGTTTCGGTCATACAAGCGCTTCAAGCGCCTTTCGCAGATCATCTGCCGCATGCGCGGGCAGTCCGGCACACTCATATTTGTCGGCGTGGAAATCCGCCGTGACCGCATTCAGCAGCTCCTCCGGCAGATAGTCCTTCGCCCATTTATCGCGGATTTCCTGTACGGTATCCGCTCCGCGCACAGCGCCCTGTGCCCATGCCGGTGCCGTCAGAAGAAGCTGATATCCGGCATAGAATTTCGCATCGCCCTCCGGGAGCCTTTTCCATGCGCGGTAGGACCTGCGCCAGCGGCGCCTCCGAAGGCGGATACCGGGCTCAGGCTGTGCCGCGGTTTCCGTGTCGGTGTATTCTGAATGGCCGAATGTTTTTGCGGGCGCTTCCCCGCTGCGCAGCTTTTGCAGCAGATTCACGAAAAATTCGCGTATGGCATATACCCAGTCTGTCAGGAAGAAATAGCAGATATATACGGTCACGGCAATCAGCGGAATCCAGAGCAGCGCGAACAGCGGGCTGCTGCCGGCATTGGCAGTCTCCGCCTCCGGAATTCCCGGCACACCGCCGCCCTCCGCATCCGTTTCCGGCGGCGCTCCGCCGAGCCGCGAAATCAGCCTGACAAGCCCGCGGCCGAGCGTCCGCACCAGCAGCACCAGCAAATGCACCGCACCGCGCAGCAGTCTGAGCAGCGGCGCATGCAGCAGAAGCAGCAGGAATATGACTGCCAGCACGCCGCAGAACATCACCAGATTGCCGCGGCGAATCTCTGCGGGCACAGCCGTTTCCGTCCGGCTGCGGCGGTTGACCATGCGTGTCAGCATAAACTGATTCCGCAAAAGGAAGAACAGCGCGGAGATCACGGCGGTAAAAACGAGCAGCAGCGTGCCCGGAACCGGCAGCATCGCAAGCCGCAGAAGCAGCACCGACACCGCCGCACCCGTCACGGAAAATGCAAAGGCCGTGACATGAAACAGCTCCGGCGGCTTTTTGTCTGTGCCGCTGACCGCCGCACACTGCGTCAGCGTACCGAGCAGCACCGGTACAACCCAGCGCCCCGTGACAAGATGCAGCAGCGTAACCGCCGCACTGCCGGTCAGCAGGAGCGTGAACCCGCGCAGCCGGAATCCGCTGCTCCGTTTTCGCAGGCGGTAGGAGCAGCGAGCGGTCACGGCAGCAGCGCAGGAAAGCACCGTGAGTATGCCGCAGCCCGGCAGAAGTCCGCGCCCGCAGAACGATGCGAGCATCAGCACCCACAGCGGCCCCCATGCAAGACAGCGTCCCGTCAGTGCAGCGCCGGTCAGCAGCGCATCTGTATGCGAACTGCGCAAGATGCACACCCCCTTTCCGTGTCATTCCCGGTTTCATTGCCTTTATCTTATCATATCCGCCCGAAAAAGTCAATGCAAAACCCGCCCCAGCGCACGGCGGCAGCATTTACTTTGTATGCGGTATCTGCGAGAGCCCCATTATCAATCCGTCGGAGATACCACATTCTCTACAGACAAACGCTCCGGCAGGAAATTGCCGGAGCGTTCAGCATGTGATAATGGATTATTCTTCGATTTCGTCATCTTCTACGGAAGCATCGCTTCCGGCAGCGGCAGTCTGAAGCACCTTACCGTCAGCGAGCTTGCCGCCGAGGAATCCGGCGAGCAGTGCCCGGAGATCAATACCGGTCGCTTCCGTGAGACCGTCGGTGATTTTCGTGGTCGAGCCGATGATATCGCCGACCAGCTTGCTGGAATTGCCGTCGCCGTACATGGTGATCTTATCCACCTTTGTCAGCGGCATTGCGGCATTCATGACAACATCAGGCAGTGCCTTGAAATACATTTCGAGGATTGCGGCCTCGCCGTATTTTTTCATAGCCTCAGCCTTTGCATTGATACCCTCAGCCTCTGCAAGACCCTTTGCACGGATCGCATCCGCTTCTGCCTGACCGACAGCAGCGATACCTTCCGCCTCCTGCATCTTCGCGTATTTTGCGGCCTCAGCCTCAGCCTTCTGTGCCTCAGCCTCCTGCTCACGCTGGAAGCGGTCAGCTTCGGCCTCCTTCTTCAGCTGATAGAGCTTTGCATCGGCCTCCTGCTGTGCCTTATAGCGTGCAGCCTCAGCCATTTTCTTGACTTCTGCATCGAGCGCTTTTTCCTTGACCTCAGCTTCCTTCGCTTTCAGCTCAACATCCTTTTCCGATGCTGCGATGTTCGCGTTCGCCTTGGAAATCTCGATTGTTTTGCGCTGCTCTTCCTTCTGGATCTCATACGCTGCATCCGCAATCGCGAGCTGTGTATCGGCATCCTTTTTCAGCTCTGCCTGACGGATTGCGAGCTCATTGTTCTTCTTGGCGATCTCAGTCTGTGCCTGCACTCTTGCGTCATTGGCTTCCTTTGCTGCTGCGGCCTTTGCAATTTCGATTTCCTTTTCGGATTCCGCTCTTGCGATTGCAGCTTTCTTCTGGATTGTCGTAACATTGTCGATACCGAGGTTCTCGATCAGGTTCTGGTCATCCGTAAAGTTCTGAACATTGAACGACACGATCTCAAGACCCATGCGGTTGAGGTCAGGTGCTGCATTCTCCTGCACCTTTTCTGCAAACGCCTTGCGGTCATTGACCATCGCGACCAGTGTCATCTGACCGACGATCTCACGCATGTTGCCTTCCAGAACCTCTCTTGCCACCTGTGCGATATAGGCGGTGTCCTTGTTGAGGAAGTTTTCGGCGCCGAGCTTAATGAGCATCGGGTCGCTGGAAACCTTGACGTTGACGTTCGCATCGACATTGATATTGATATAGTCGGCGGTCGGAACGGCACTGGAGGTCTTGACATCGACGGCGATGAGCTGGAGCTTCAGCTTATCGACACGCTCAAAGAACGGAATGCGGATGCTTGCCTTGCCGATAATGATTTTTTTCCGCAGGCCGGAGATGATGTAAGCGGTGTCGGGCGGTGCCTTGAGGTAGCCGGTGACGAGAATGATGATAAGGAGCAGCACGGCGCCTGCGATCAGGCCGATCGTCAGCGGGTCAAACGGCAGCTCGAAATCGAGAAAAGCAGTGAGTGCGGCGAGTGCGGGTGTAAAGAGCTTCATGACATCCACATCCTTTCTATGAAGCTGAGAAGTATTGAAAAAATGATGGTATAAAAATCCGGACACCGGGAAATCACTGTGCGACCTCCTGTGCGCCCGATGTTTCAATTATAGCATACTCCCGGCCGTTTGTCAAGGAATGCGCGGCACACGCAGAATCAGCCCGGACGCGGGGGAGATATCTGTTTTTCAAAATTGACCGCTCCCGCACTTAGATTCTTGTTTTCGGCGGAATTTGCCCGCTGCGCGGCGCGGGGACGGAGTCCCCCGCTAAGCACTTTTCCGCGGAATATGCTATAACCGGGCAGTGCCCGGCTCCGATTTTGCCCCCATGTTTTCATTCACGGATTCTTTTCTCAAACACCCATTGCACTTTTCCGCGGAATATGCTATAACCGGGCAGTGCCCGGCTCCGATTTTGCCCCCATGTTTTCTTTCACGGATTCTTTTCTCAAACACCCATTGCACTTTTCCGCGGAATATGCTATAATAGAGGACGGAATGTCCGTCCGGGCATTCCGCAATCGTAACACACACCGGAGGCAATAATTATGTGTGGAATTGTCGGCTTTACCAATCCGAAGGACATCACGGACGCAGAGGCAGTTCTGGATGCGATGAAGGAGCGTATCCGTCACCGCGGGCCGGATGCGGACGGCAGCTATCTCAATGGGGAGATCGCACTGGGCCACCGCCGCCTCTCGATCATTGATGTCACCGATCAGGGCAATCAGCCCATTTTCAACGAAGACCGATCAATGGTGCTCGTCTTCAACGGAGAAATCTACAATTACCGGGAGATCCGGGAAGATCTGCTGAAGGCGGGGCACAGCTTCCGCACAGAAACAGATTCCGAGGTGCTGATTCACGGCTACGAGGAATACGGCACCGGGCTTCTCGAAAAGCTGCGCGGCATGTTTTCCTTTGTCATCTGGGATGACAAAAAAAAGCAGCTTTTCGGCGCGCGCGATTTCTTTGGCATCAAGCCGCTTTACTATGCGCAGATGAACGGCACGTTCATGTTCGGCAGCGAGATCAAATCCTTTCTCGCGCATCCGAAATTCGAGAAGCAGCTCAATACAGCCGCACTGGAGCAGTATCTCACGTTTCAGTATTCCCCGACAGAGGATACGTTTTTCCAAAATGTGAAAAAGCTCCCGGCAGCACATTATTTCATCTGGGAGGACGGCAGCCTCAGCGTGCAGCGCTACTGGCAGATCAAATTTGATGCGGACGAGCAGCCGCTTCTGGGTGACTGGGTGCGCATCATCTCCGAGACCTTTCAGGATTCAGTCTCCGCACACAAGATCGCAGATGTCGAGGTAGGCAGCTTCCTGTCCTCCGGCGTTGATTCGAGCTATGTTGCGGCTGTCGCGAATGTGGACAAAACCTTTACGGTCGGCTTCGGCACAGACGAAAAATACAATGAGATCGGATGGGCAAAGCGCTTTTCCAAGGCAATCGGCAAGGAAAATTACAGCCATGTCATTACGCAGAAGGAATACTGGGATATGCTCCCGGCCATTCAGTATCATATGGATGAACCGCTGGCCGATCCCTCCTGCATCGCGCTGTATTTTGTCTGCAAGCTGGCCGCAGAGCAGGTCAAGGTCGTGCTCTCCGGCGAGGGCGCCGATGAATTGTTCGGCGGCTACAACGTCTACAGCGAGCCCGATTCCACATGGTACGACAGGCTTCCGATGGGTCTGCGCAGAGGCATCGGAAAGGCGGCAGGCGTGCTGCCCGCAAAGCGCGGCGTGAATTTCCTTGTGCGCAAGGGCAAAACGCCGGAGGAGCGCTTCATCGGCAATGCATATATCTTCACACCGGAGGAGCGCAAGGCGCTGCTGAAAATCCAAACCGATGCGCCTGACCCGACGGCTGTCACAAAGCCGTTTTACGATCAGGTCAAAGATAAGGATACCGTTACAAAAATGCAGTTCCTTGACCTGCATCTCTGGATGACCGGTGATATTCTGCTGAAGGCGGATAAAATGAGCATGGCGCACTCGCTGGAGCTTCGTGTGCCGTTTCTTGACAAAAAGCTGATGGCAGTTGCACAGCGGATTCCGACCAGATTCCGCGTCACGCGCAGGGTCGTGACCGATACGCACACGCCCTATGTTACCAAATATGCGATGCGGCTTGCGGCAAAGCGGAATACGCCGCCCGAAACTGCCGATACCGCAGCAAAAAAGAAGCTCGGCTTCCCTGTTCCGATCCGGGTCTGGCTGAAGGAGCAGGGCTGCTACGATACCGTAAAGCAGGCGTTCAAATCGCCCGCCGCGGAGACATTTTTCCATACAGACAGGCTGGTAAAGCTGCTCGATGACCACAAAAAGGGCAGAGCGGACAACAGCCGCAGAATCTGGACGGTCTATATGTTCCTTGTCTGGCACAAGGTCTATTTCGAGGATCAGTGACAGCCCGGAAACAGCGCCGGTGCTGCGGCACGGAACATCACACTGTTTTTCCCGGCGGTCATGTTACCCGGAGAGCTGACAGACCGTGCGGGTGATCCGCGGGGCAGTGTGCGGATGGATGCGGAAACGGAAATGCATCATGCAGATGCGGAAAAGCAGAGAAAGGGAGAAAAAGAATGCGTGAACAGTATTCTCATCTGATTGATCTGAACGATTACCCGGTCGAGTGGTGGAACAAGGTCATTTCCCTCGGCGCCTCGATCTATGCGCACCCGCAGCGCTATGTGCAGGCCTGCGCGGGAAAGATCATGGCGACACTGTTCTATGAGCCCTCGACCAGAACGCAGATGAGCTTTCAGTCCGCGATGATCCGGCTCGGCGGCAGCATCATCGGCTTTGATAACCCGATGAGCAGCTCTGTCTCGAAGGGCGAGAACATCAAGGATACAACAAAGGTCGTCAGCACCTATTCCGATATTCTCATCATCCGGCACCCGATGGCCGGTACTGCAAAGGCCGCTGCCCTGACTGCGGAATGTCCGGTTGTCAACGCCGGCGACGGCGGCCATCTGCACCCGACACAGACCCTCACCGATCTGCTGACGCTGCATTTGGAGAAGGGAAGGCTCGATCATCTGACGGTCGGTCTCTGTGGCGACCTGCTTTACGGCAGAACCGTGCATTCGCTCTGCAAGGCGCTCTCCTGCTATCCCGGAAACCGCTTTGTGCTGATTTCAACGCCGGAGCTTCAGATTCCGGATTATATCACGAAGATTCTGCGCGATTCCGGCTGCGAATTCCGCACCGAATCGTCGCTTGACGCCGCAATCGGCGAGCTTGATGTGCTGTATATGACGCGCATTCAGAGAGAACGCTTCCGCTCTGAGGCTGAATATCTCGCACAGAAGGACGTTTATCGCCTCACTACCGATAAAATGAAGCGCGCCAAGGCCGATCTGACTGTGCTGCATCCGCTGCCGCGTGTCGATGAAATTGAAATCGCAGTTGATGACGACCCGCGCGCACTGTATTTCAAGCAGGCACAGTACGGCATGTATGTCCGCATGGCACTGATTCTCCGCCTGCTCGAAAGCGAACAGGCGCTCCCTGTTCTGCACGGCACAGCCGATGACAGCCTGCGCTGCGTCAACCCCAAATGCATCACCGCGCAGGAGCATTATCTCCCGCACCGCTTTATTGAGGTCGGCGGCAGAACCGTCTGCGAATACTGCGAGGAACGCGCAATGCCATACGTGTAAAATCACCGGGAGGTGAACTGCTGATGGAGCCGTATACGACCTATTCCGATGATGAAAAGGCGATCGTCAGAAGCGGAATGCCTGCAATCCGTGCGGTGCTCTGCGGAACCGATACAGAGGCAAAAAAACGGCTGCTCTTTTGTCTGGACTGGTTCATGGATCCGTATTTCGGGCAGGATATTTCGGCAATCAGCGATGAGCTGGAGCTGCTGCTGCAATCGGTGATTGTTTCCGATAACAGCATGGATGTCAGGGAAGATGCGATTCAGCTTCTGACAGACTACACATGGGGGCCGTATCCGGTTCTTGCGGCGCATCTGGATGAGATTGACGAACGCCTGCTGCCGGATGTGCGGTATCTCATTCATGAATGCACACCGAAACAGCCCGAATAAAGGCAATCCCGCTCAGAACCGGCGGTGATATGATAATGAGGCTCCGGAGCGAATCCGGAGCCTCAGCTTTGTATTCTGTTTATCCAGCGTATTTCGAGTCGATGCCGAAGTATTCCTCCAGCGTCAGGCCGCTTTCATAGATTGTCTTTGACCAGTCCTTGCCGAGATAGCGGACATGCCACGACTCGTACTTATAGCCGGTAATGGATTCCTTTCCCTCGGGGTAGCGGATGATAAAGCCGTATTTCCAGCAATTATCCGCAAGCCATTTTGCCTCCGGCGTATTGTTGAACGAATCGCCCGCATAGTTGATGTCCATTGCGAGGCCGGTCTGGTGCTCGGAGTGTCCCGGACGGGCGGAGAAGCGGTCTGCGGCTGCCTTGCCGTCGCGGTTGCAGTAGTTGTTGTACAGCGTTTTCTGCACATCGTAGGAACGGAACCCGGAGCAGATTGTGAGCTTGAGCCCCTCCTTCGATGCGGCTGCGGCCATTTCATTGAAAGCCGCCAGCGCGTTTGCGTCAAGGCCGGGGTTATAATCGGCCGGGAGCGGATAGCTCTTGTTTGCGATCATCACGCCCTGCACATAGGTGATGCCGTTGATGACCTGAATATCGCTGCGTCCGGCGGGAACCGTGCTGCCTTCAGTTGTCTGAGGCTGCGTGTCGGCGCCCTTGACCGTCACCTTGACCTCAGCCGAAACGGCGGGGTTGCTGACCGATGTGACCGTGACCGTGCATTCGCCGGGGGCGACCGGCGTAATGCTGCCGAGGCTGTCAACGGTTGCGACGGCCTTGTTGCTTGACTGCCAGATTTCCTGTTTGTTTGACGCATTTGCCGGTGACATCGTCACGATCGGCATGACGGGCTTATCGCCGACATGCAGCACAGTGCTGTAGAAGGTCAGTGTAATGCCGGTCACGGTGCCGGCGGGTGCGGTCGTGGCAGCAGACGCGGGAGCTGCGGACGAGGCGGCTGCGGATGCTGTTGTCAGCGCCTCTGACGAAACAGCGCCCGGTGCTGTGGATTCCGATGACACGGCTGTCGAGGAATCCGCTGTTGCAGTAAATACGGTTGCCGTAGCGGTCACCTCCGTTGCAGAGCTGACGGCGGTCTGCTCTGCGACCTGCGGGGTCATGGTGCCGGGTACTGCGGCAGGCTCCTTCCGGCTCAGCCTGACCAGCAGAAAGATTGCTGCACCGAGCGCGGCGAGTGCCAGTGCGAGCACACCGAACATCACAACCGGAACTGACTGTTTCTTCTTCCGTTTATGGTGAACTGCCATAAGTTCAAATCATCCTTTCGGTTTTTTATCAGGCGGTGCGGCCGGTATGTCAGATGCCGCATCAGTTTTTCAGTGTATCTGTTCCTTATTATAGCACATTTTTTCGGTTTTGTCACTAGATATAGGAAAATTCTCATGATTTTGTAACTGTGCCGCAGTCTTCACAAAGGTTTTACACAAGAATCACATTTACCTCTTGACATTTTTTATGTAGATATGCTATAATAGAAGATACATAAACCGGCACCGTGCAAAGCCGACGGCCTGCACGCCGGACAAAAGGAGGATACACCTATGAAGCTGAACATTGTAGCAAAAAAAATTCAGATCGGTCCGAGCTTTTCCGAGTATTCCGAGAAACGGCTCAACCAGAAGCTCGACAAATTCTTTGAGGATGAAGCAGAGGCGAAAATTACGCTGAATGAGCAGAGCGGCCAGATCATCTGTGAGCTGACCGTCCGTGCAGGAAGCATGATCTACCGCGCTGAGCAGAGTGCTGCCGATAAGAACGATGCACTCGATGCGGCGATTGATAAAATCATCCGCAAGATCCGGAGAAACAAGACCAAGCTGGGCAAGCGCATCAAGGCCGGCGCACTTTCGCCCGATGCCTTTACGGATACCGTTGAGGATCAGACCGAATATAACCTGATCCGCAAAAAGTCCTTCCGGCTCCAGCCCATGACCACTGAGGAGGCAATCCTTCAGATGAACATGCTGGGACATGCCTTCTTCGTGTTCCAGAACGGCGACAACGGCACGATCAACATTGTCTACCGCCGCGTAGACGGAGATTATGCACTTCTGGAGCCCTCCACTGACTAAGCTTTGCACGATATAATCCGGTGATACAGCAGCAGGCAGTCCTTCGGGGCTGTCTGCTGCTTTTTCGGGAGAAACAGAGGCCCCGGCTCGGCGAGTCGGGGCCTGTAGGGATTATGGGGGGGCACTGGGCAAAGCAAATAGAAATATCGCCGGAGGTTGTCTTGACGGAAACCGAGCGCTCGGCACCGAGCTGAACCTGATGCCGGTTTCCCTGCTCCTTGCCGCTGACGGTGATGTCACCGCTGGTGCAAGAGAGGTCGCAGTCATAATCGCTTTCCTTTCCTGCAACCGACATTTCGATATCGCCTGACGTTGCTTTGATGCTGATGTTCTGCGCATCGAGACCGCTGCCGGAGAAGTCTCCGCTGGTCGTGTGCCCCGAATAGCTGTCTGCCGTGACGTTTTTCAGTTGGATGTCGCCGGAGGTCTGCTCGCATTCCAGTTTGCCGAATACACAGTTTTCGATGAACAGATCACCGCTCGTGGCGTCGATGCTGAGATTCTCTCCGCTTTCGGAATCGCTGATCCGGATATCGCCGGAGGTCGAATTGATGCTGCCTGCAAAGTCGATGCCGCTCAGGCTGATATCGCCGGAGGTGACATTGATCTCTGCATGCTTGAGCGCATCCTCGGTCAGCGTGATCTCTATATAGGTCTTTTTACTGCCGAAACTGATATTGAAGAACGGGAACTTCCGGCTGCTCTTTGAAATGACGGTCAGCTTGCCGCCGTCCTCCTTGATTTCCGGAACAAGGGTTTCAGGGAGCTGATAGCTGATCTCGTTCCGGCTGCCCTGCTTCACCCTGATGTCCGCGCTGGTTGCCTTGACCGTCAGCTCTGTGAATTCGCTGACTGCGATTGTATCCGTTTTGATTTCCTCATGGCTGTATGCATACAGCCCGACACCGGCAGATGCGGCGACGGCCAGAACGCCCGCCAGAATTCCGATGACCTTTTTTTTCATTTTCATGCCCCTTTCACATTACCAGCCCTGTTCCATGAGCCAGTTATTCAGATTGCGTTCCCGGTCGCGGAGCTCCTTGTCTCCGCCCTCGAAATGTCCGAGCTCCTTTTCGCCCATGATGCCGCCGTCCACGATATACAGCACTCTGCTGCATTTTGCGGCGACCTTCGGGTCATGCGTCACGCACAGGATTGTCGTGCCGTCGCGGTTGAGGGAGAGCAGCTCATTCATGACATCGTCGGAGCTGGAGCGGTTCAGCGCACCGGTCGGCTCATCGGCAAAGATCATTTTGGGATTGTTAATCATGCTGCGGGCGATGCAGGCACGCTGAAGCTGGCCGCCGGAGACCTCATTGATATCGTTTTTGCAGACATCGTCGATGCCGAGGCGGTGCATCAGTGCTCTGCCGCGCTCCTCTGTTTCACGGCGCTTTTCCGTGTTCTTTTTGGATTTGACCGCCGGCAGAATGATGTTGTCCAGCACGGAGAGGTTCTTCATCATGTACATCTGCTGGAAGATGAAGCCCATTTCGTCGAGGCGCAGTCTGGCAAGCTCTTTGTCGCTGAGCGAGGCGGTATTTTTGCCGTTGAAGATGACCTCCCCCGCAGTGACTCTGTCCATGCCGGACACGCAGTAGAGCAGGGTGCTCTTGCCCGAACCGGAGGGCCCCATAATCGCGATCATTTCGCCCTCGCTGACGGTCAGGTCGATATTCTTCAGCACATTGTTCTGGTGCTTGTTGACGATGTAGGTCTTGCAAAGTCCCTTTGTCTGTAATACGGTATTCATTCTGATTTCCTCCTTATTCAATCGAAGCGGTATCGCTTGCTTTAATCGTACGGGTATAGAGCGCGGTCAGGAATGTGCAGATGAGCGTGACACCGATAATGAGCAGCGGGCAGGTCACAAAGATGTCAACCGGGTCAAAGTCGCTGCTGATATGCGTCACATCGCCGATCATCGAGCAGATCCAGGCGAACAGGCCGTTGCTGATCGGGAAGACCAGCGCAGCAGCAAGGATGCAGGCGAGCACGGCTGTGATGCCGAAGCGCATGACATGCTGTCCGATGATGCTCATATCGGAGATTCCGACTGCCTTCATCAGGGCGATCTCGCTCTTTTCCTTCGAGATGAACGAGCGCTCCATCAGCACAACGATCATGGCCGTGACAACGATCGCCAGGATCACCATCAGATGCTTGATCGACTTCATGGTCTCGCTCATGCCGGTCATAGCCTCAATGATGCCGGAGGTCGTATAGACCTTGTCGGTTTTGAACTCATTTATGAGCAGTTCCTTGATCTCAGGAACCCGCTCTCTGTCGGATTTGTTGAGAAGGTGAATATTCAGGCCGGTCGTGCCGTTTACTACTGAATGCCCGAAATCGAAGTCTGTGGTCATTCTTGCGCCGGGTGACATGAACGACTCAAATCTGCCGGTGATGATGAATTCATACTCTTTGCCGTCGATGCGCGCCTTGATCCGGTCGCCGATCTGCGCATCGAGCAACTTCAGAACGCTTGCGGTCACGGCAATTTCATCGGCCTTCTGCGGCTCGCTGCCTTCCTCAATCGGGAACACATAATCCGTTTTTCCTGACGTTTTCGTAAACAGGATGCCGGCCTTTGTGTCGCCCTTCCATGCTTCTGCCGAAATCATCTGTGCGGTTGTACACTGGGCGGGAATTCCATTTTTTCGGAGTATTTCTTCTGTGTCGGCGATGATGCGGTCAGTCTCCGCTGCATCCCGCATCATCGGCGCAAACAGATCGGCATCCAGAATATGCACCTCGGTTTCCGGAATCGCAAACAGCATGTGAATTTTGTCGCTTTTGAGCGTCATGACGAAGTTTGACATGCAGGTGACGAGCAGGATACAGACTGCGAAGATCACAGTGATAATGCCGAAGCGCTTGGGTGCGCTCAGAACGTCATTTGCCGAGAGGAAGCCGGTTGCCGGGAGCTTGGAGCGTCCCAGATGCATCAGGCTCTTTTTGCGGAAGCGCTCGCCGGTCTGACCGCTGCGGACTGCGTCGATCGGAGAGAGCTTTCTGACCCTGCGTGTGCAGGAGTAGCAGAACAGCAGGATGATGACAACGACTGCTGCTGCACTGATGAGGCCGAGCAGGACACTGTTTCTGCCTTTGAGAACGATGTTTTTCGATACGGTTTTCATCATTGTGCTGCCGAGCGGAATCGAGCCTGCGAAGCCGATCACCGCACCGATGACGGAAATTGCAAGGTATTTTGCGATGTACAGGCTGCGGATGCTGCCGTTTCCGATGCCGACCGCCTTCATGACGCCGATCTCACGGAATTCCTCACTGATCGTGAAGCCGATCGAGAACCGCAGCACGACGAATGCTGTCAGCATCAGCAGTGTGCTGGTCGCCATGAGGATGTATGCGGCGATCATGTCATACAGGAACAAGCCCTTGTAGCCTTCCTTATCCATGTAGCTCGCATCTGCGGGATAATCCGCAACGATATCCTGAACGGCCTTGAGGTCGTCGGTTTTCACCATCATCTGAATCCCGAAGCTCTCGGTCTCCGGTTCACTGTTCAGAACATCGTAATCCGTATGATTGAGCAGCAGGCTTGGTCCGGCAACGGATTCTGTCGAGAAGACCGGGCATTTGATCGCGCCGGCGTATTTCAGCGTGATGTCGGTTTCTCCGATCTTGATCGTCACATCGTCGCCCGGCTTGATGTCGGTGTCCTGAACAAACTGCGAGGTTGCATAAAAGCTGCCCTTTTCAACATCCCCGACCGCATTGTTGTCTTCGTCAAAGCAGCGGATGCTGAATTCATCAGCCGGATAAATGGTTGCGGGATTGATAAAGGTTTCGAGCTGTTTGCCCTGATAATAAAACTGCCTGGAAGACATGATATCCAGAGGCTTTACGGTTCTGGTCTCCTTCACAGAGGGCAGTGCTTCGATCTCCTCCTTCGCCTTGCAGTCTTCCGACATGTACACGACGATATCCGGCACATTTGCAAGCTCCAGATAGTGTTCAATGCCGCCGGTGACGGCTGAGATGTTATTGACGCTTGCAGAAGCAAACATTGAGCAGAGAATGACGAACAGCAAAAGAATGATGTTCATGGTTTTCTTGCGCTTCAGGTCTTTTTTCAGAATTCTCCAAAACATAGCCTTTACCTCGTTTCATGTGGATTGGTTTTGCCTATGGTTAGATTATAGCACGGAAAATCTTAACAAGTCTTTAAGTTTTATCGAAGTGGCTAATCAGGAATTTTATAAGATAGTTACTGGCGCTGCCAAAAGGAAGTTTTTGGTACGTCAGCTTTTCTGGCGTTTGCTTTCTTTCAAAAAGCTCGCGGAGTACAGGGGCAGAGCCTCTGGCCGATGCCCGCAGGCATGCAAAGATGTGCTGTTTTTTCATTATCATACACAGAATGATATAATGATTCGATATACGGAATGCCTGTGTTCCTCCGCTTAGATTTCAGTCTGAACAAGAGCGGAATATGTTATTGTTTAATGGGGGAGAGAAAACTCTTGTTTTCTCTCCCCCCAGCTTGTAGAAAAAGGTATCGCTGCGCGATGATTGATAATGGGCTTGCCCAAACCCACCAGACAGAGCGGGGAGAGAAAACGCTTGGTTTTCTCTCCCCGGTGTATCATGTTTATGTGCATCAGAGCGCATAGTGCATGGTGTATTCCTTTTCGCCGAAGCGGAATGTGATGCGCAGCGTATCGTCTGCGGCCTCTGCGGAGATCACCTCTGCCTGCTGCATCCGGATCATCCGGCGAAGCATTTTGCGCTGATTTTCGGTATAATCCGCAAAGGAATCGGAGGAAAACAGCACGCCGCCGGTCAGTGCATTGACCTCAGCGAGGCACTGACGCTGCGGAGTTGTCATGGTCGTGCCGTCCGTGCGGAGAATAAACACATCCGGATCATTCAGGAAGGCGCGGCCGTTGAGCTGCCGGCGGAACACCGAATTCAGGAGCGAATGCTTTGTGCTGATGCGCTCCCGGTGCAGCATGCGCATGGGCAGCTTGTCATCCCAGTCGAGCGAAACATCGCAGCCGATCCGGCAGTAATCGACGCGGCCGAATGCCGATGCCAGCGGAACGCCGCAGCCGAGAATCCAGGCATCACCGGCACATTCGCGCAAAAACTGCATAGCCTCTGCCATGATCTGTCCGCGGGTTTTGTCCGCACGCGGGAGGATGCAGGCGGCATAGAGGAAATCGAGCTTCAGCAGTCCGAAGCCCCAGCGGTTCACGATTGTATCCAGCACGAGCCGCAGATATTCCTGCACATCGGGATTGTAAAAATCGAGCACATAGAAGCCGTCCCAGTTCGAGCCGCCTCTGACGTAATTTCCGTCACTGTCCTTCAGGAGCCAGTCTGCGTGGCGGCGGACGATCTCGGACTGCTCCTCACAGGCAAAGGGTGCGAGCCAGAGCCCCGGCAGGCAGCCGGCGGCCTTGATCTGTGCGCTCAGAGCCTCCATGCCGTCGGGGAATTTTTCTTCGCTGACCGTGAGCCAGTCGCCGACACGGTTTTGCCAGCCGTCGTCGATCTGGAAGACATCGGCCGGATACGGCTGTGCGGAAAGGCCGGCCAGATCATCGGCGATGATTTCAGCGCTGATATGCTGATAATGCCGGTACCAGCTTGTATAGCCGAAGATCGGCTCCGCCTTGACGGGCGGCAGGTGCAGCGCATCAAAATAAGCGTCAAAGACGTCCTGCTCGGCGCCGTCCGCGGTAAAGAGCTCCATGCGCAGTGTTCCGGCAAGATGCAGGCCGGCGCATTCTTTTTTCGCGGTAACGGTCTCATGTGCGGTGTCGGTCTGCCAGCAGGTGAAGCCGGTGTCCTCGTTCAGCGAGCCGAACAGTGCAAACTGCGTATAGTCGCGGATATAGCCGTAGCTCCAGCCGTGCATCATGCCGGGCTCGGTGCCGTAATCGGTGAAGCTGTAGTCGCCGTACTGCTCCAGTGCATATTTGGTGCGGAGCTGCGCAGGAATATGCCGCAGGCCGCGCATTTTATCCCGGATGCAGTGCTCGGTGCTGTCTGTCCATGACTGGTAGCCGTTGAGGAATATGCGGTCGGATTCATTGAACGCATGGGAATAGACAGCGCTCAGCTCCTCCAGTACGATCTCCTCCTCTGCGCGCACGCGCACGCTGACGCAGGTGCCTTTCTGCGTGACCTTCAGGGAGACATTTTCGGTCTGAACGGTTCCGCCGGGAATCGTGAAGGAAAAAGCCTCACCGTTTTCGGTATAGCGCAGACGGACATATCTGAATTCCATAGCATTCCCTCCCTTAATTTTGTCCTGATTGATACGGGCTTCCGATTCCGTGTTCAGTCAGCCTTCGGCGCAGAGGCCTTCGGCTTGCTGTTCTGTCTGATTCTTTTGATGACCTTTTTTTCGTTATACCGCAGGAATACGATTCCGCCGAGCAGGCAGAGCACCGCCGCAATCACAGCGGTCAGGCGGTAGCCGAGCCCCGTGTCCTCGCGCACCGATGCGGCGCTTGTGAAGATCAGCATTGCCGCAGACTGCCCGAGTTTGAAAGCGAAGGTTCGTGCTGCATAGAACATGCCCTGCCGGTTTTCGCCGGTGTCAAGCTGATCTGCCTCGGAGATATCCGCGACGACTGCCTGCGGGAGAATGCCGAGAATTGCCATCGGCAGCGCAGCCGTCACGGCAATGATGATGCCGTAGGCCATGCCGGGAATACCGGTTTTACCCGCGAATGCCGTGATGAGGAACACCGCGGAGAAGCATACAAACGCAAAGAAAACAGGCTTTTTCTTGCCGGTTTTTTTGGAGATGATATTCACCGGCAGATAGAAGCAGACCGAGACCGCAGACATCACGATGAACAGCGTGGAGGAGGTACCCTCCGAGAGCCTCAGGAGCTTGGTCACATAGAACATCAGGCCGGTCTGGAATATGGTCAGTGCGATCCAGTAAAGAATATCAGAGATAACAAACATGCGGAATTCCGGATTCCGGAAGGTCGCGGTCAGCGAGCGGAAGGCAGAGTCATTGCTCGGCGTTGTGTCGGCGTATTCGTTTTCGTCGATCAGAAACGCGGGAATCAGCATGCAGATGACCGCGATGACGCCCAGCGCGGCGATCGGAATGCGGTAGCTGTTTGTATAGCCGACAGAATCCTTCAGAGCGCCGGCAGCCATGGGAACGGCAAAGGCGAGGCCGTTGCCGAGGAAGAACGTGACGGAGATGAATGTCGAGAGATTGATGCGGGCATTCTGTGTCCGGCCGAGCTCCGGAATGAGCGCGTTATACGGCGTGCAGTAGCAGGTCATGCAGAGGTAAAACAGCAGTGTGCAGACCGTCAGAGCGGCTGCATTGACCGGGCTGGTGTGATCGGCCGGCGAGAAAAACAGCAGCACCGTCACGATGCCGAACGGGATTGCAGAATACCGCATGAACGGAATGCGCCGGCCGAGCCTGTGCCGCAGGCGGTCGGATCTGCCGGCAATCAGCGGGTCTGTGACTGCATCAAAGACCCGGCCGGCCGCGGAGATCAGGCCGATGATAGTGAGGCCGAAAAAGGTCTGCTTTGTGATAAAGAGCGTATGCCCCTCACGCAGCACCTCGTCCGTCGGCTTATAGAAAAAGACCAGCAGGTTTGTTACAATGCCGGAGAGCATTGACCAGCCGAGCTGCCCGATTGCAAAGATCCAGAGGATTTTGTTTGAGGCAGTTTTTTTCTGCGGGCTCACTTCGTGCCCTCCTTCTCCTTTCGCAGATAGGATACAGCGATATCCGCGAGCATTGTGAGCTCGTTCTTTGCCGCAGAGAAATCGTCAGAGGGGAGCAGCTCACCGCGCAGGAGCTTTTTGCAGAGCTCCAGCATCGAATGGCCGTAGGTCAGGTAGAACAGCTTGAAGTTCACATCACTCCGGACGGTGCCGTCCTGCACGCCTGCAAAATAAGCAGCTTCACCATACGGGTAAAAATTGATGATGGATTTTTCGTATTCGTAGAGCGCGGCCTTGGGAATATCCTCGCTTTGGAGCATGAGGTCGAATTCGCCGACCAGCCGCATGAAATCGCCGTGCTCATCGAACAGCACCAGATACATCCGCATGAGGTCGTTCAGGCGCTTGAGACCGGGCTGCTTGAGGAAAGCCTCTGTTTCAAAAATCTGATCATAGTTGTGCTTCAGCTTTGACCAGAGATATGTCATGGCAGCGATGGTGATGCTGGTTTTTGTGCCGAAGTAGCGGTAAAGCGTTGCGACACCGACGCCGCAGGCATCGGCGATATCGGTCATCTTGACGGTGTCAATGCCCTGCTTCAGAAACATGCCCGCGCTGATCTCAACGGCATGCTCAATCCTTCTGGACTTCTGACTTTCCGGTATGATCTGGTTCTCCATTTGCTTATCCTCCTGTTGTTGAAATGTGCGCGGATGCTCTATCAATCCTGTGCAGTTTTCATGATTCTACAGGTATCCTATGATAGAAAGTCTATCATATTTTTACGATTTTGTCAAGCGCTTCAGCAAATTTCCCGTACAGAGAAATGCCCGCACGGGTTGTTCCCCGCGCGGGCTGAAACAGATATGTATGGAGCTGCATGTCAGGGTTATCAGCGGCGCTTCCGCTTCGCAGACATCAGAACCGCTGCGCTGCTGCACACCAGCCAGACGGTTTATTCCCGATATGAGCGCGGTTATCAGACGATACCGGTAGAGCACCTGCTGATTCTGGCGGATTTTTACGGTGTTTCGGTTGATTATATTCTGGGGAGAACAAACATTCGCCGCATGGCCGAATAAAAAAGCTCCCGTTCGATTGAACAGGAGCTTTCTGATGCGCCGGAAGGGATTCGAACCCCCGACCTACTGGTTCGTAGCCAGTTACTCTATCCAGCTGAGCTACCGGCGCATTTGACTGACATTTCATCCGTCAACTCTGCTATTATAACACAGAACGCAGAAAAAGTCAAGCCTTTTTTCAAATTTTTTTGTATGGCAGGCGGCAGTCAGCTCAGTGTGCCGGAGACCGTGAACGCAACCTCGACCTGCTTCCAGCCCGCAAATGCGCCTGGCTCAACGATCTGTGCATTATACGTGCCGAATTCGCCTGTCAGGGGGCCCTCCGGGCAATGCGCGCCGGCAGGGAATTCCCGGTCCCATGTCGAATAGATGTTTGCGCGGAGGTCATTGCCGTCCGGGGAGAAGGTATAGCTCCGCGCGGTCAGCGGAAGTGCCTTGCCGTTGACGCGAACCGCATCGACGGTAATGCAGAGGTCGGGGCTGGTTTTTGCGGCATCCCGTATCACAACGGCCGCATAGGAGAGGCCGCTGGCGGTCAGCTCGGCATTGGGGTCGCCGGTTGCGGCAAAGCGGCTGCCGGGGGTATCGGCGTTCACGCGCACCGTATACTGTCCGTCGCCGGAAACCGGTACGCAGACAGCCTCCGTGCTCAGAATGGAATCGACCGTGCCGTCATAGCTGAGCAGATACGTGCCGTCGGCGATAAACAGATAGGCTTCTCCGGGCGCAGCGGCGGCCTCCTCGCCCGTGACGGCGCCGTGCGCACGCAGATCATTCGGCCGCTCATCCGATTCGTCAGCGGGTGCCGGAACAACCGGAACGGCGGCTCCGTCGTCTATTTCTGCCGCAGAATGATCTGCATCGGTGGCATTGCTGCCGGAGCTGTTTTTGGCACAGCCCGTGCAGGTGCAGAGCAGCAGTGCCGCGCTGAAAATGCGAAGCGATGTTCGGAGGTTCATGGTCTTGTCCTTTCGTATGGTTTGCAGGTATCAGGCATCATCTATATCATACATGGTTTGCGGGAAAAGTGCAAGTGGAAAAAAGACAAAAATTTATTGTTAATTAGGCGGGAGAATCGGCACGATTCACAAAGTTTTTCGGCTTGAATTGTGTGAATCGGGATTGTGCCTAAATTGCACTTGAGAATTTTGTTACTTTTGTCCTGAATAAACTACAGAGAGGACAAAATCGGGATGATAGCCTGATTCCACTGAAATGAGTTATACTGAAAGTTTTTTTTCGTCAGGTATTTACAAATTTATAAAGATGTGATATAATAAATCATAAAGTAAACTGATTCGGCGGTAAAGCCGCTGCTGTGTGAAACAATACTATTTATATACTGTTATGATGCACATCGGCAGCAGGCCTCCGGATCCCGACAGGGGGTCAGCGATGAAAAACGGAATCCGAATGTCGGATATTGCCAAGGAAATGGGCGTCAGCGTTGTCACTGTCTCCAATGCGCTGAATGACCGCGGCGGCGTCAGCGACGAGATGCGCCGGAAGATCCGTGCGCGCGCCTCTGAACTGGGCTACCGCCCCTCCGCACCGCGTGCGCCGCGCAAGGCGGCCTCGGAGATTCAGACGCAGGGCGGCAGCATCGGCATCCTGACCAGCGAGCGCTTTGCAGGCGGAAGGGGAACCTTTTACTGGTTCCTGACTGCGGGTGTCTCCAAGGAATTGATGCGCTGCAATCTCTATTCGGTCTATGAGAGCGTTTCGGAGGCGGATGAAACCGGCTGTATTTTGCCCCGCATCGTCACCGAACGGCAGGTGCGCGGCCTGATTGTCGTCGGGCAGCTTGCGGGCGATTACCTCGAAAAGCTCGCCTCTGTGCATCTTCCGGTGCTGTTCCTTGATTTCTACGACAAGCACAGCGACATTGACGCCGTTGTGTCAGATAACTACTACGACAGCTACCTGATTACGGAGGAGCTCGTCAAGCGCGGACATACGCGCATCGGATTTGTCGGCAATGTTCTGGCGACCAGCAGCATCCATGACCGCTTCCTCGGCTATTACAAATGTCTGATGGAGCATCATCTCCCGTACCGGGAGGACTGGACGCTCGATGACCGGTTCCCGAACGGCAACAGCTTCACAAGCTGGGAGCTCCCGGAGGAGATGCCGACAGCGTTTGTATGCAACTGCGACGAAACAGCCTTCCGCTTCATCGGAGAGCTGCAAAGACAGGGTCTCCGGGTTCCGGAGGATATCTCCGTGACCGGGTACGACAACTACACGGTATCTGATATGTGCGTCCCCGCAATCACAACCGTCGAGGTCGATCTCACCGAGATGGCACATACTGCCGTGACGCTCCTTCTGGCGCGGCTCGATAACCCGCAGAAGCCCGCCGCAAGGCATGTGATTCCCGGCAGGATCGTCATGAAGCAGTCGATCACGGCCGCCCCGAAATGAATTTGGGTAAAACAACTAAAAAGAGACCGAAAATTTTGGCTGAAAAACAGTTGCAAACGCAAAATTTATATGGTATAATATCCCTATGGATCTATGTGTGGCTATGCTATGCCCATTTGCAGAAAGCGTAATCGGCTTCGTCCGTAACCCGTAGGACGAAACCGCTGAAGCCCTGTATGGCGTGTACTCTCAGTTGCACACGGATATACAGGAGAGGCCGGGTCGCTCCCCGGCAGTTCTCGAAAACCGGTAAAATACTTGCAGGAGGTGGTTTTTATGCCAATGAGTTTCGCTTATACGGCGAAGGACGCTGCGGGCAATATCCGCAAGGGCGTCATGTCCGCAGAGGATGAGCAGGAATTTCTGGCAAGAATCCGTGAAAAGGGAATGTTCGTCACCGAGTACAAGGAACGGCAGACCAATGTCAAAACCCTGAAAAAGTTTAAGACAAAGGATCTGGCATTCGCGACCAGACAGCTCGCAGCAATGCTGTCGTCCGGTCTGACTCTGGTCAAGGCGCTTGACATTCTCTGCAAGGAGCAGGAGAGCGAGGCTGCTCGAAATGTCTGGCGTGATGTGTACGAGAACGTGCAGAAGGGTGAATCCTTCTCCGATGCGCTCGAAGTACACGGAAGCGTCTTCCCGACCCTGATGACATCCATGGTCGGCGCCGGTGAATCCTCCGGTCAGATGGACGTCATCATGCAGCGACTCAGCGACTATTACGCAAACCAGAACAAAATTGCCAACACAATCAAGAGTGCGATGGTCTACCCGATCATCCTCGTTGTCATCACTATTGCTGTTGTCATCGGCGTTTTCGTGTTCATCATGCCGACGTTCACGAGTCTGTATGATGATCCGGATCAAATCCCCGGCCTGACAAAGGCAATGATGGGAATCGGTAACTTCCTGACAAAGCACTACATCATCATCATCGGCTTCCTTGTCGCGGCGATCTTCGTGACGATTTACGCACTGAAGCTCCCGGACGTCAAGCTGAAATGGGACAGATTCAAAATCAAAGGCCCGGCTTTCGGAAAACTGGTCGTCAAGATCTATACGGCGCGCTTTGCTCAGACAATGGCTTCGCTGTATTCCTCCGGTCTGCCGATGGTCGAATGTCTGAAGCGTTCCTCTGATACGCTGAACAACACCTACATCTCCCTCAAGTTCCGCGATATCATCGACGAGGTCAAGAGTGGTGAAACGCTCAGCTCCTCGATCCAGAGAGCCGATATCTTCGACTCTATGTTCTGTTCGATCATCTTCGTCGGTGAGGAAGCCGGTGCACTGGACGACATCCTTGCCAAGACCGCTGAATACTACGACGAAGAAGCAGACTCCGCCGTCAAGCGTCTGTGCTCGCTGCTCGAGCCGGTCATGCTCATCGTTCTCGGTGTCATCATCGCTCTCGTCTGCGGCGCGTTCTTCCCGGCACTGTACGGCTCCTTCGAGGGTATCGAATAATTCTAATTCCGGCAATGTGTGCGGCGGTTCACGCCGCCGCACAGATGATAACGCATACTAAAAACAGAGAGGTGGATATCGCAAATGCTTTCCTTTGACATTACTGACCGCAATATCAGGATCATCAAGGGCGCCGAGAGCAACGGCAAAGTCCGTATCAGCTCCGCAGCAACCCTGAATCTTGAGGAAGAGGTCATTGTGAACGGCCACGTCCGTGACGTGCCGCGTCTTGCAACACTGATTAACCAGGTGCTCCGCACCAACAAAATGCCCGACAAGGAAGCAATCGTCAGCATTTCTTCCAACATGACGATCTTCAAGGAGCTGCACATCCAGAAAGCGGAGAAGCAGCAGGACTTCATGAAGATGGTGCGTGCGGAAATGGCCGCTGCACTGGGCATTGATGATTCCTATTCCGTATCCTACATCGTGGTCGGAGATTCCGACCAGAATCAGGGCAGCGTCAAGGTTCTCGCGACCGCCTGCCCGTATGAAGTCGTTGACTGCTATAAGCGTGTGTTCAACATGCTCCAGATCAACCTGCGCAGCGTTATGATCGGCTGCAACTGCATTACCAAGGTTCTGCTTGCGGATACCAAGGTGAAGTCCAAGATGCCGCTGCTCGCTGTCCAGATCGACAACAACTTCATTTCGCTGAACCTCTACGAGAACGGCCAGCTTTCGTTCTCCCGTTTCGCTTCGATCTCTGCGGAGGATTACGACGATTCCGAGGACTATGTGTTCGAGGCTGTCAACGAAAACATCTTCCGTATGCTCCAGTTCCAGAAGTCCAAGTCCGGCAGCGACCCGATCGAGAATGTTGTGTTCTACGGCGATACGCATGAATATGTCCGCCTGACCAACGAGCTCGAAAAAATGGGCATCCGCACGAGCATCATCAATGTGCCGCCGCAAGTTCACGGTTATGAGAACCTTGAGTTCTCCTCCTATGCCAACGCGATCGGCGCGATGTTCAAGCGCAACAAGGATACCGAGCGCATCAACCTGCTCGAAACCGATACGGTCAACAACAACAAGATCAAGTCGGATTCCTCCTACTTCATGCTGCTGGGCATCTGTGCCGCAGTTTCCATCGCGATCTGCGCAGGCGTCTGGGCGTTCCTGTTCTTCAAGAACAAGGGCGTCGAGGATGACATCAAGCTGCTGCATGAGAAGAGCACCTCTGCTTATGCAAAGTCGCTCGATGAGCAGCTCACCAAGCTGAGCGAAAAGCAGACCGCCATGAACACCTATTATGACGGTGTGACCGATGCTTATCAGGCATACGTCAGCCGCCCGAAGCCCGTCAGCGCACAGTTCGATGAACTGCTGAAAACGATCGACGACACAACCAAGCGTGTGCTGAAGATCGAGGACGATGAAGAGCTGAAGGAAGCCCGCACAATCGAAAAGATGAACTATGAGGACGGTACCTACACCATCGAAATCAAGACCAAGGTTGAGGAGGATGTCCCGGTTCCGACGCTTCCGAGCGAGCTGGTTAAGGCAATCCGCGGCCTGAGCGATGTTTCCGAGCTGAAGTATTCCACCTTCACGATTGAGAAAGAGCAGCAGCAGGTGAAGCAGGATGATGATGACAAGAAGGAAGAGGACGAGGACGAAGAGAAGGGCAGCAAGGACGATTACCGCCTTTCTATGAAGCTGAGCATTTCCATGAAGGGCGGCTCGGTAGATATGAAGGCAATCGGTGCCGATAAAGAGAAAACAGAAGAGGAGGCAGCTGAATCATGAAATTAGGATACAGAGACAGAATCATTCTGTTAATCGTTTGCATTGTGGTAATCTTTGCGGTCGGCATTTTCGTCTTCATCAAACCGAAGTGGGAAAAGCTGAACCAGAACCAGAAGACATATGATAAGGACAAAGCAGCATGGGACACAAAGCTGAAGGAATTTGCGAGAATCGACCTTTATCAGAGCTCCATTGAGAAGAAATATAAGGAAGCGGATGATATCGCTGCGAATTTCACCGATGAGATGACTTCTATTGAGCTGGATGACTTCCTGCGCAGCCAGTTCCTCAACATCGACCAGTACAAGAACGATGAGGTCGAGCTGAGAGAGTCTTACTCGGTTTCTGATGAGCAGACCGCTACCCTGAACTACTATTACTATTCTCCGAGCATCGTGACCTATCCGCTCTATGAGGCGGCTGACCTCGACGGCTCTCTGGAAAAGGCAGCAAAGGAAAAGCGCAAGGATGCCGATATCCTTTCCGCACGTTCCTCTCAGGCAGTCGGCAGCGGCGCATCGGAATTCACCCTGCTGATTAACCGCGCCGACACAATGGCACTGCTGGATGCAATCCAGAAGTATGCGGCAGATAAGAAGGACGCAATGATGATCCGCTCCATCGAGCTCAAAGAGGCTGACTTCAATGAGAACATCGAGGAAGATGAAGAGGGCGGCATGCATGAGGAAACCTACGTTGATGATGACGGCAATGAGCAGACCCGTATGGTTCCGAATGAACCGAAGGAGAAGGACAATGCAGTCGCAGCAGCCAACATCAAGAAGGACTACACGGAAGTGACAGTGAAATATGAAGTCTACTACATCCAGGAACCGACACAGCCGGATGTGGGACCGAAATATGACGCGAACATCTGGAACGGCAACGAGTGGAGAACCGCTCTTGCCCAGTAATCAGAAATTGAGGATTGCCTTCTTGCGAAAAACAAGAAGGCTATCCGCGATTGAGAAAGGTGGTTTCATATGAAACAGATTCTGGAAGAAAGGAAGGGCCTGGCCAAGAAAAAGGGTACTGTCCTGCTGACCGTCGTCGGCGTGATGATGGTCCTGATTGTATTCCTTCTTTCCACGCTGGTACTGACAACGTCCGCAAACCGCCGATCGTACTATACTTACTATGAAACGCAGGCGCAGTATGCTGCGCAGGCAGCTCTCGACTCTGTAACAAACTCTGCATACAGCAACAAGGATTTCTATAACTGGGTTTCGCAGAAGGTGCTTTCCGGCGAGCCGGCAAAGCCGATTACGGTCGAATTCGATACCAACTCCGGCATTCAGTTTTCAGAAAATAACAATGTAGTAAACTGTATGATCGAGCGCGTCCCGGATAACTACGTCTGGGATGAGGACACAAAGGCAATTCATGCGCAGCGCGCATGGAAAATCACAGCAACCGCTTCTGTCGGCGACGGCAGAAACCGTGCAGATTACACCGTCTGCAACTACATCTACGAGAACTACCGCGCACCGGAGGAAGGCCTCAACAGCGGTATTCAGAACATGGGTCAGAGTACTGTCTACAACGGCTCAACCGATGAAGAAAGCAGTAATTTCATCTCAATCGGTACCATGCAGTTCGGCAGCGCAGCGACCTCCAACAACATGATTTATCTCGGTCCGCAGATTACTGCGACCAACAAGCTCCCGCTCGGCCGCGGCTTCTATGACGGCGATGAGCAGGTGCTCCAAAACAACAACGGCGCAATCGGAGACATTCTGATGACGCAGGGCTTCAGCTCGAATGTTGAGGTCTCCAACGAATTCCAGAGAGCAGGCGAAAGCGCGATATACTATGGCAATATCGTCGGCGGAAACTCCGGTTTCACCTCATGGTATGCCAATATTACGGATAATTACAGACCGATTGAGTACAAGGATCTGAACTTCGTCTACGTGGACGGCAGAATGGAACCCGGCAACACCAACCTGATCGTCGGCAGAAGAAACAGCGGATCGGATGTCGGAGACCCCGGCAATTACCCCGTGAACCTGTTTGTCGGCTCGATCAAGACCTCAGCCACAGACAAGACCGTTGCAGTCTACGGCGATGCCTATCTGCTCGACCCGGAGCAGGATTCTGTCTGGGACGGCTGCGACAACAAATCCGCACTGGCACAGTTCGTAGAAAACAATGTCAACGGCGCCAATGTTGACGGCGAATTGGGTGCGGCAGTCGGCGGCAACATTTACTGCATGAACAACAGCCTGACAATCGGTACCGGCGGCAAAAAGATGATTATTGACGGCAACCTCGTTTTCGCGAACAAGAGCGGAACGCTGACTGTCGGCAACAACATCGAGGTCAGAGGTCAGATTATCTGCTCCGGTACATATGTCGGCTCACAGCCGGCAATTACCGGCGACGCTGTGAACGATTATATCGACACGGCATATGCATATTACAACTCCAACTACAGCAACGACGTCCCGAGCAGAATCGAAACCGTTGAATGGGATGAACAAATTGATACCGGAGAAGTGGAATACGCCGGACAGGATTATGCGCCCGACCTTGAATATATTTGGAATGGCCCCGCCGGCGCAGGCTGGTATCGGAAAATATACAATATTATTCATCACTCCGAGGAAAAGACCATTACCAACGATTATTCGCTCTTCCCGTTTGCATACCGTCCTGATGAGATCTTCGAGCGGTACTACCGCTGGGATCTGAAGCAGGCTGTCAATGTCGGCCCTGCTGAAACAACCAATATTGCACTGCAGGATCCGCTCGTTCAGGAGAGTATCGCCTGCGGTCACAACTGGTCAGGCACTGAGCTGATGACCGATGTTTACGGCAATTCCTATTATGTACCGTATACCTTCCCGTGTGATGCGGGACATAAGCTGATTGATGAGTATAAGGTCGCAAGTCCTTCTACTGAAATCGCAAAGATCCACGAGGCAGGCTACGCTGTCTATGACAGTGAGGCAACCTTCAAAGAAGCAATGGGCAGCGCGAAAACAAAGGTCATCAACGCGACAGGTGCAGCAGGTTCTGTTCCGATCTGCTACCATGACAGCGACGGTGTTGCACGGAAGAAGGACGTTCAGAATGCGATTCTCGTATCCGAAAGCTGCGTTCTCAGAATGAGCGGCATGTCGAGAGCTGTCATTGATCCTTCTCAGCGCGCCAACAAGAATGTACCGCTGTACATCTACCTGGAGGGCGGTGCTGACTCCGGCTTCACGATTGTGGTCAATAACACAGCATCTTATGTGCTCGATGAGACTGACCCGACCCCGTATTACAATGATACAACCGGCGAGGCAAGCTACATCGCACAGCACGGCGAAGTCGTGATTTTCCTTGACAAAAATGTGAGCCTCAATAAGGCCTGCATCGTCACGAGCGGTCTCTACGGCCATATGACGGATAATTCAACAGACAGCAATAAGTCAGGTGATGTCTATATCGTTCAGAACCCGGTTTATCCCGGTGATCCGAACTTCGGCAGGCAGAATGCTGAAACCGATTTCGGCGATGCCTTCAAATTCGCATATGAGCTTGTTCCGAATACGATCATCCTCGGCGAAGCAAACGGAAGATACGGCGGACAGAACGGCTACTTCTGGAATGCAGAGGCAATCATGCCGACTGCGACCTTGTACAACGGTACGCCGAACTTTGTCAATATGCATCCGTATTACCGTGAAGAATGGGATTCTCTTACGAAACTCCCGAGACAATCGACTTATCTGGTCGGCATCGGCGGCTCCATGACGGATCAGGTCGGCGCAAATGACCAGTGGGCAACGATCGCCTATATCGGCGACAAGAACCGCAAACAGCAGACAACGATCAGCTATTCTATGAACAGTTCCGACCTCGGCGCAGACAACAAGGACTATCTGCACAACAACTACCAGGGCGCAAGCTAACGGAAAGGAGGATGCAGCATGAAAACCAGAAAAGGTATGACGCTGATTGAAATTGTCATTTCAATGGCGATCTACTCGGTAATCGCAATGGTCATCGTGAATATCATGTCAACCGTTAATGCACTGATGGATTCCACGACACAGCTCGATGACCGCCTCTCCTACGAAGCAAAATATGCCGACAACCTCCAGACCAGCGACGATCAGGGACATGACTACACAGCCTCTGTTCAGCGTGTCAATTACGAGATCATGTACGACATCAATGCTTCCGGCAACGGCAAGCGCATCAATTCGACCGGTTCCGACCGTGCCGCGTTTGAGTATACCGCCGACTACGATGCGGATGTCGCAGGTGTGAATTATCATGAAAACGTCAACTACCGCTTCATGACCTTCAATAAGGTTCCGGTTTCCACGCCGGAGCGCACCAGCGATACCTTTATCGTCATCTTCCGTCCGGTCGCATACTTCAGCGGCAAGTACGCGCTGTCGCCCGGCGACACCGATTACAATGCCGATATGGAAAAGCAGTTCTCTGAAAATATGACTTCGACCCAGAAAGCGGATGCAGTCGCGAATGCGAACAGCCTGATCGCTGCAAAGGCATTCACACAGGTCAAGGCAGAGGGCTCGAATTTCAAGACCGGCACTTCCGCAATCATTGTGGATTCCACGCATGAGATGGTTCTGAATGCAGACTTCCCTGTGGAAGTGAATCATGCACCGGAGGTAATCCCGGAAACCACAACCAAGTTCCCCGGCAGCATTAAGTACACCGTTTTCAAGAACGGCAATGTTTACTCGGAGAACCCGGCAACATATTATATGTATGTCAAATACGGCTCGGAAGCAACGAGTGTTGTGTATTACAACCGCGTCGTCATTGAGTACAATGTCAACACCGGCGCAATCAATCCGCTCAAGAGCGAATCTTAACATTTTAAGTCCACACGGACGGACACCCGGAAGGGTGCTCCGTCCGGCGGACGGAAGAAAGGAGGATCATGCAGCATGAAGAAGCGTGTGCATAAGGGCTTTACCCTGCTGGAGCTGATTATTGTTATGGCATTGTTCTCTCTGGTCATGTACAGTGTGGCAAAGCTGATCGCGCCGGTTTCAAAGTTCTTCGTCAGAAGCTCGAATTATGAATCGACGACAGCATGCGTTGACAACATGAAGCGCGCGATTGAGGGCAACCTCAAATACGCCGACCGTGTGCGCTGCTATTCGGACTTCGCGCCGTGTACGGCAGTATCACATTCCACTGACCCGGCAGAGTATACAGCTTCTCCCGCATTGATCGAGCAGGTCAATATGTTCTGGACTGATTATTTCATGAACAGACAGTATATTGACTATAAAGGCAAGATCTATGTCATGGCTTTTGATAATACTGTTTATCAGCCAACCCTTTCGGGATACGGCACATTCCATGATTTCACGGACGCGCAGCTCAATGCCGGACAGATTCAGCTGTTTGAGTTCAATTTCGCAAAAACAGATGGTCTTGTAGCAACTGAGCCCCCTGTGCTGAATACGGGCAACAATTATTACCCGTACTTCTCAGCAAGCAACAAGGGCACCGGCGCAGATGAAACACACGGACAGTATACGGTTACGCCGTGGTATGTGAACCAGAAGATGTACGGCAATTATGAGTATCAGTTCTCTCTGGGCAATATGGCGGTTGCAGAGGGCGCGGCATTTGACCCGTCAAACTGCACGATCAACATTGAAGCCTATGAGCTCCAGAAGGCGGATGACGGTTCCGGCCTTGTTCTGAAGGATGTACCGCACAGATCGACCGCATCGTTCTCGATGAAGAATGTTCTGGATGCAACAACCAAGTATACGCAACCGCTGTTTGACCACAAAACACTGCTCAATACGCATCCGGGTGCAGAGGCTTACGAAAAGGTCATCACCGACCCGACTCCGATCAGCCGCTACAGCACGATTGTGAATAATACCGGTGCAGCGTGGCATACCTCTGCAACGCAGAGCATCACCGGTTCGACGAATGCGGCAGACCTCAGACCCGGCTTCTACTTTATCTTTACGGTTCCGGAAACGGTCTACAGCGTGACCGCGAGTGACGGTACCTACTACACCGAATTCCAGACCTATATCTCAGCAGTTGATGCGAAATACCCGAAGGCAAGCTGAAAAAACAGCAGTTTCAAACTGAACAGGAAACAAAAGGGGCAGCCGGTGTTGCGCCGGCTGCCCGTTACCTGCAAGGGAGCGCTGCATTACCGCAGCGGGATCAGATGTATGAGCGAAGTGTAGAAGTTCCTCGGCTGATCCGGCTCCATGGAGCTCAGGAAAAATTCCAGATACGAATTGGTCATCTCCTCACCGAACATCGCACCGATCAGAAGCCCCATGCAGAGGTACGGTCCGAAGGCCATTTTCGATTCACCTTTTTTGACCGCCTTGATGATAATGCCGAAAATTGCGGCAAGAAGAATGCCTGTGAAAGCAGCAGGAATCATGGCCTTCCAGCCGAGATACAAACCTGCGCAGGCCATCAGAATGGAATCACCAAGCTCGATTCCGCGGACTTTTTCACCGGTTTTCTTCTTGATGACAATTCCGGAAATCTCACCAATAATAAAGAATGGAACACTGATGCAGGCAGCACCGATCAGTCTGTCCCAGACCGTCAGCCCCGAATCCGTCAGGAAATGGGAAGGAATCGCAAGTGCAGCGATCAGATAGCTCATGATATCGTACATTTCCAGCGTATCCCAGTCGATAAAGCCGATGCAGATCAGCAGCGCAGTGAAAATGCACATCAAAAGCAGATTGAAGCTGAAGATCTCACCGCCGAATACCAGAAAGTTCGCAACAAAAAGCAGTCCGGTCAGCGATTCGACGATCGGATAGCGGGGAGAAATCTTCTCGCCGCAGCTATGGCATTTGCCGCGCAGAAACAGCCAGCTGAATACCGGAATCAGATCAATAATCCGGATTTTCGTACCGCAGGTCATGCAGTGCGATGCACGCTTGATGAGGGATTCGCCCCGCGGAATCCGGATGATGACCACATTCAGGAAGCTGCCGACAACAATGCCGTAGATAAAAACGATCGGAATGGTAATGAAGAAGTACATCGCATCATAGTACTTCAGGTCTTTCCATCCGGTCTGTGCCGCAAGCAAAGCGGCACGCTGAAACATTTGGTACATAACGGTACCTCCTTTATGGTTTGTACTGTTATCTATTTTACCACAGATTGGCATATTTTTCAAGAGTTTTTGGAGGTTGAAGTATGAGAAACATCCGAATCGGTGACTATCTCGTTGAGGAGGGTCACATCACACCGGAACAGCTGCAGCAGGTTCTGCAAAAACAGCGTGAGTCCACGGACAACAAGAAGTTCGGTGAAGTCATTGTTGAAATGGGCTTCATGTCCGATGTGAAGTTCGCGCAGGCACTCTCCGTGAAGCTTCAGGTTCCGTTCGTTGATCTGAACAGTGTCGAGATCGACGGCGAAATCGCCCGGAAAGTACCGCAGGATCTTGCTGAGCGAAATTGTGTTATCGCGATCAATATGACCGGACGCAGACTGACCGTCGCGACGGATGACCCTGTCAACTTCAATATTCTTGAAGACATCAAGGTTAAGACCGGCTATGACACGATCCCTGTCCTTGCAACGCGCTCCGCAATCAAGAGAGCAATCGGTAAAGCATACCAGATGTCCGATCTGGGCGACCTCGGCGTCGACACCACACAGGGCGAAATGCTCGATGACGACGATGAGTCCAGAGACCGTGTTGAGAGCGCCCCGATCGTTAAGCTCGCAACACAGATCATCGAAAATTCATTCCGTATGGAAGCAACGGATATCCATATCGAACCGTTCGATAAGTATACGCAGATCCGTGTCCGTGTCAACGGCGACCTTGTCACTCTGATGAATGTGTCCAGTAATGTCCAGAATCAGCTCGCAACCCGTCTGAAGCTGATCTCCGGCATGAATATCGCAGAAAAGCGTATTCCGCAGGACGGCCGTTTCTCGCAGACCGTTGACGGCATCCCGCTCGACGTCCGTGTGTCCTCGCTGCCGATGGTACACGGCGAAAAGATCGTTATCCGTATCCTTTCTACCGGCGCAATCAAGACGCGCGGCCTGCATGAGCTTGGTATGTCGGATTATAACTACCGCCTGTTCGAGGCCATGATTAAGTGCCCGCACGGCGTTATCCTCGTTACCGGCCCGACCGGTTCCGGTAAGTCCACCACACTGTACGCAGCCCTCGGTGCAATCGCAAGACCGGAGGTCAACGTCGTGACGGTTGAGGACCCGGTCGAAAAGCAGATGGACGGCATCAACCAGTGCCAGATCAATGTCAAGTCCGGTATGACCTTCCCGGCAGCACTTCGTTCTATTCTGCGTCAGGACCCTGACGTCATCATGATCGGTGAGATGCGTGACGGCGAGACCGCCGAAATCGGTATCCGCGCCGCTATCACCGGACACCTCGTTCTTTCC
>JAFXZM010000007.1 GCA_017541275.1 Oscillospiraceae bacterium
ATATGATACCGCCGCGCTGCTTCGCTGACACCTTTTTTGAAGGAATATTTCAAAACCCGTTGACGAAAGTGCGCTTCTTGTGTTATACTGTTCATAGACAACTTCCTTTTTGATATTGGTGTTTTGGTGGTACTTAACATTATATCATTTTGGAAGTTGTTTTTCTATCCCCTCTGTTACCTATCTATTGTATCATAACAAGCAGGAAAATAAAATCAACAGTTTTGCTGCCTCGGCGCGCAGCGATACCTTTTTCAACAGACTGAAAGCACCGTCATCCGGCGGTGCAGTTTCGGAGAATCTGTGATATAATAATAATAATAGATTTTTTTCAAAATGACCGTCACCTGACCTTCACTTTTTTCGTCTATAAGGGTGAAGGGGTGCATTGAGGAGGTGCGCTATGGAAGATCTGTATATCATAGAGCTTTACTGGCAAAGAGATGAGTCTGCAATAAAAGAGAGCCAGACAAAGTATGGCGGTTATTGCAGTACCATTGCGAACAACATTTTACACTCGTCAGAGGATACAGAAGAATGCGTTAATGATACATGGTTTCGTGCTTGGAATACTATGCCCCCTGAAAAGCCGAACCGATTGGCGGTATTTCTCGGTAAGATCACCCGTAATCTTGCGATAGATAAATACCGCAGGGACAAGTCACAAAAGTACGGCGGAGGACAGATCGCGCTATGTCTTGACGAGCTCAGAGAATGTATCGGAGAAAACAGCCCTATAGAGGACAGAGTCGCGCTCAAAGAGCTGTTGGATTGTTTTCTGAGTGAACTTCCCGATAAAAACAGGGATATATTTCTCCTGCGTTACTGGTATTTAATGCCCATTTCAGAGATAGCAAAGCGGAATAATACAACGGAAGGGGCTGTTAAAAAGATATTACAGCGCATTCGGGAGAAACTCAAAGACTATTTAGAAAAGGAAGGTGTAGGTATATGAAAAATAAGGATACGCTTCTTGATGTGTTCGGTGATGCCGATGAAAAGTTTATACCTGCGCTCACATCGGGAAAGAAAAAGAACAGTATTCTGAAATGGGCAGCACTCGGCGGTGTGTGTGCGGCGGTGATTATTGCGTGTACGATAGCATTTCCTATAATAAATCATAAACATCAGAATACTGTCATCGACAGCACCGGCGAACAAAATATAAATTCCTCTGAAGCTGATATTGCTTTAGAACAGGACGATATCAATATATATTATCTGGATGGAACTGAGATAAAGAGCGTATCAGAATTTCTTCCGTGCGCTCCAAAATATATTTTTGAATCATGGAAGTCTTATAATCATATAGGCAGTGAAGTGCAGCTGATAAATGTTAAATGCAGCAATAACGGGACAGAAGGCTCTGATTCATCTGTCGCTTATTACCAAGCAGGAGATTACTTTATATTGAACATTACGGTATCCGCAAATTTGAGGGATTATTATGATACCGTACCAGAAGATAAACTGTTAGAATCCTTAAAGCTTACAATGATAAGCTATTTGAATATAGATATTGATGAATATAATTTGATTTTAGAATAATCACAAATCCAAATGCGGGCCTATGCAGGACTTTCGCTGTATCATATTTATACCAAAAAGTGCAATGGGAGCAGGAAAATAAAATCAACAGTTTTGATGCCTCGGCGCGCAGCGATACCTTTTTCAACAGACTGATCGGCGGCCGGATTATGTATCCGGCCGCCGACTGTTTATTCTTCTGTTTTGGGTCTGGAGCCTGTGTAATCCTCACCGACAACGCGGTCATAGGTCAGCAGGTCAAGTGTCTCATTGCGGTCATCCGGCTCCATGAAAATCGACGTATAGACCGGATTGGTCTCACGCTGCTTCAGAACCGTTGCATAGAACGGATCAACCGGCAGGCCGGCGGCCTCGATCATCGTAGGCGTCAGATAGAAAGCGGAGACAGTATCCTGCGGCAGAGCCTCCTCCTGAAGCTCGAAGTTGCTCCAGATCAGAGCGGGCTGCTCATACAGGATATCGCAGTTCTCGCTGTTGATGCCTGCGGCATCGTAGATATTGCCCTCCTTGCGCATTGAGGGGAAGTGGTCGCCGATGAACAGAAGAACGGTCGGCTCGCCGGCCTCCTCCAGCTCATTGACAAGGCGCTCCAGCGCAATGCTGCTTGTGCGGACGCCCTCCAGATAGACCTCAAGCTCCGTCTTATCGGGGATCCAGTCATAGGGCTGATGATTCTGCATTGTCGTTGCATGGACATACAGCGGCGCATCATTCTCTTTGACAAGCGCCATAATCTGATCGGTCACGGTCTCATCGGAGACATAGCCGTTGCCGTACTCCTGCACAGGAACCGTAAACTGATCGCGGAAGATCATCTGATCCCAGCCGTAGGTTGAATAGATCGTATCTCTGCCGTAGAAGGTCTCGACAAAGGGGTGAACATAAGCGGTCTCATAGCCGAGGCTGTTGTAATAGGAGACCATATTGGACGGCTCCTTCACATTGATCTCGCGCTGCGGGGTAATTGTATCCTGAAGCGAGCGCACCGGCAGGCCGAACATCAGCTCGAATTCCGTGCGGACGGTATAGGAAGCGAAGGTCGGCACAGCGACATTGAGCATATGGCACCGTTTCGCCACACGGTCATAGACATCGTAAGCATCCGTTTGCAGATGCAGCGATTCGACTCTGCGGAAATCCGCGAGAGATTCGGACATGATGACGATGACATTCGGCTTCACATCACTTTTGGCATCCTTTGCCTTTTCGGTCACGGCAGCGAGCGTATGCTCCTGCGTATAATTTTCGGGCTCCTCCAGCAGATTGCCGAGGCGTTCGGAGGTTGTTTCGACCAGAAAGCCGAGCATACCGTTCCGTTCAAATTTCTCATTGGTAGAGAACGCATTGGCAGAGGCCGTGGTATCCACGCCGAATACATTATAGATTCTGTGCGAAACGCCCGGCACGCAGATAATCAGGAAGCCGGCCGTCAGAAATCCCAGCGCCGGCAGCACGCGCTCGCGGAGCGGTTTTGAGAACGCCGGATTGCGCAGAAAGATGAACACAAGCACAGCGATTGCCGTCAGCACATACACAACGAGCGGCACTGTAATTTTGATATACGCGAAGCTCGAAAGGTTTTTGAGGCTTTTGAAGCCGGTGCCGACGGTCAGGTCAACGAGCTTGAAATGGTTGCCGTTCGTGCTGTATTTGAAGAGCTCCACGACACTGAGCGTCATGTACGAGATGCCCTGAACGGCAGCAGCCGCCCAGATGCGGTTTGTCAGCATCACAAGCAGGCCGTAGATCAGATAAGCGAACAGAAAGTCAAACAGCATGACAGTCGGTCTGTGAATGAAGAACCGCATAAAGGTTGAAATATGCACACACTGGTTCAGCTCTGCCATGCAGACGATAAATACAGGAAACAGCCCCCCGATGACAGCATTCGAGGCATGATAGCGCTCCTGATTGCGCATCCTGAAATCCTGCATGCGGCGATAGCCGCGCTTCAGTTTACCGGGCTGCTTTGCGGGGCTCTTCCCGGTCTTCTCCTTTATCAATGTTTCAGTCATTTTCCCGTCCTCACTTTTCCCTTATATATATCGGATGAGCGAATGAACTCTCTTGTATATATGCCTGATTCCCCCGCAGGCATACGACATCCGGGAGTCATCAATAGTTTATCATGTTTTTCCTTGCTTGTAAAGGGTTTTTGCTGTAGTTTCATAAACTATTCACAATCTTGTCATCGGTTGTAAAAAAACTGTAAATTTGCGCCTGAAATTTGTGATTCAGGCTGAAAAAAGCGCCGGCGGCAGCAGAACCGGAACGATTCTGTCTGCCGTCGGACGGTATAAAGATCAGATAATATGTCTGCACCAGCGCAGCGTGAGCTTTCTGAGCGGCTTTGCGGATTCATAGAGCTTTTTGGCGAGCTGGAGCGCAGTTTTCCGCATAGCAGCGGCTTGCTCGGCGGTAACGCCTTCCCTGCTGAAAACGGCCTGCTGCTGGAAGGTGACGGCCTGTGTCAGCCTGCCGGCAGAGAGCAGCCTGCATTCATTTTCCGCACGCTGAGCGAAGGACTCAGGTGCCGCGCTGCCCTGCTCGATGCCCTGAAGCCGTAAAAGCAGCACCAGAAATGCAAAGGATGCATCCGCAGCGCGGTTCGGGTCATCGTCGCGCATGGCGCGGCTGCGCGTTTGCAGCACATGCTTATGATACCGTACCCAGAGCCAGACGCCGAGCGCGGCGAGTGCGGCAATCAGAGCGATGCGAAGCACGGAGCGGAGCACACGGCTTCCGCTGCCGGAGACCGGATGCTTCGGATTTGCGCTGCCGGTTTTCGCAGTGCCGGTTGTTGTTTTGGCGGTTGTGGCCGTGTAGGATGTCACAGTTGTTGTCGTTGTTGTTCCCTGTCCGACGCTTGTGCCGGTCGCAGTTGTTGTGGTCTCAGTCACCGGCTGCGTCACGGGCGGCGGTGCAATATGCCACTGCTCCTGTACGGATTCGGTAAATTCAAAGGGAATCCAGCCGAAGCCCTGCACATAGATCTCTGCCCATGCATGCGCCTGATTGTCGGGGATATTGATGCGGTAGTCGCTGTCGGTTCTGCCCGCGGTAAAATTGCCCATTGTCATGACATAGCCCTGTACGTATCTTGCGGGAATGCCGCACATCCGGCAGAGAATGACCGCAGAGGAGGCATAGTGCGCGCAGTAGCCCTCATGTCCTTCCGAGAGGAAATATTCGACAAAATCGCGTCCCTGGGGCGTAGGCGCAGGCGAAATCGTGTATTCCGACCGCCGCCAGATATAGGCGCGGATCGCATTGAGCTTTTCCGAAAGCAGGGCATTGCTCTGCGGCATCTCCGAAACAAAATCGTTGTAGACCTTGTTCATTTCGGGGGTATCGGGCACGGAAAGATAGGTTTTTTCGACAAACTTCTCGTATTCGGAAACGGTTTTATCCGGGGAGGGGGCTGTCCGGAGCGAAAACATATCCCAGTCCGGATGTGCATTGTTCATGAGCCAGAAGCTGTAGCTCTGCTTATCCTCCATTTCGGTCTCGGCATCGTAATGATATTTGGTTCCGGCCTCAAACACGCTCTGATACGGGAGATAATTGATGAGCTCGACGCGCTTTGCGGTAACATTCGCATGCACAACGGGATATTTGCCGTTTTCGGTGCGCAGCTCATCGACATGGTCTGAATGGAACATTGTCTGCGGCATGCGGTTCTGCTCGGTCAGGCGCCGCAGCAGTCTGGCATTGTCGCGGTAGGCCTTTGCGGGGAGCCCCCAGCCGCGGCCGGTATACTCCGAGCGGACAAGCCCGCGCATATAGTAGTCATCGGGAGCGGCCGCACCGCCGACAGTGACCTCAAGCACGGTGCTGCCGTCGAAGTGCGGGTTGCTGCTGTTCATGAGATCGACCTCATCCGAGACAGTCTGTTCACTGCCGCCGCCGGGCAGTCTCCGGAAGAACTCGGCAAACTCCTCGAACGAGAAATCGTTGTAGGCCTGTATAATCTCATGCCGCTTCTGATTGAGTGTCGCGCTGCGGATAAAATGTCTGGTCGAGAAGAGAGCCGCCGCACTGATTGCCGCCGCCGCGAGCACAAGCAGCAGTGCCGCCGGCTCATGCGTGGAATAGCGCACCTCATTATCCTTGGTAAAGGCATTCTGTATCTGCGGGGCATTGTTCATCCGAAGACTGACCTCGACCGTCTGGCTGGCGGGGTGCTTCCGGGCAACCGCAAGCGTGCCGATCCAGAAGCAGACGAGCATAAACACCGCGATGCTGCTGGTTTGCAGGCCGAAATACAGCCCGCATTCCAGAAACGGGAATGTCACAAGGAACCGGATCCAGAAGCCGCTCCTGCTCGACTGTGCATGCGTGAGCAGCACATCGGAATATTCGAGCAGCGCGACCATTGCGAGAATCAGCAGTGCAAAGACGAAGCGCATGCATGCAGTCTGATCCCATGTACCGGCATGGAGCGGCTCATTGACCTCGATCGGCTTGGAGAGGATCTTCTCCCGCATGATGCGGTAAATGCCGCTTGCGCCGACGATCGCCGGCTCCCGGAATTTGAGAAGCGCGATCGGGATGAGAGCAAACGAGCCGAGGATGCAGCCGAAGCCGAACTTGGGGTGCAGATAGCGGATCAGCCGCAGCACCAGCATCAGGCCGATTGCAAAACAGGTCAGCGGCAGGGTATTGACCGGGAAATTGAAGAAGCCGTCTATGCTCCAGATCGTACCGCCGATGCCGAGCAGCGTAATGAGCAGCCGCACGAGCCGTTCCGGAAAGGGGCGCTTGTCCTTGACGGACATGGAAATGCTGTCGTGCACCAGCAGCGGAGGCATTCTGCGCACAGGCGGTGTCCCGTTTCCGTTTTGACTGTTTCTGTCAGTCATCGTCGTCGCCTCCCTCCTCCCGGAGATCGGCTGCCGGAGCGGTCGGTTCCTCCTCATTGAATTCATCATCCTCATCCGGCAGAAGCGGGATGTCCATGATGACCGGAACAGCGGTATAGGCGGCATCATGCTCCGGGAGCACAGCCGCTTCATCCGGGGTATACACGGTAAACACCGTCAGCCGTTCGGGATTCGGGAGCGAGAGCAGCAGCTCCGTAATGCCCTGATCGGCGTGCGGGAGAAAGATCAGCACGCGGTCATGGATCTTCGCACCGCCGAACAGCTCGGCAGCGGCCGTCAGGAAGCCGGCGTGCTCCGATTCCGGGAGCGGCGCGCTCTGCACAACGGAATACGTCCAGCCGGCGGCCTCCTCCTGCGTGCGGAAGGGGTCGCTGACGCCGATGCCGTAGCCCGGCCGGTACCAGGCCGCCCGGAACGGCACATCGCGCTGTGCGAGCGCCTGAACGGCCGTTGTCATGCAAGAGAGCATCATGTCGATGCGCAGTGCAGATTCGGGCTGCGCACCGGTCTGCCGGAAATCGGCGAGCAGAATACACTCAGCCGAGAGGGGCAGGCTGTATTCCTTGACCATCAGCGTATCGAGCTTGGAGCTGAGCTTCCAGTGGATGCGGGAAACGGGGTCGCCCTCGCGGTAGGCATGCAGATCGAAGATTTCCGAAGGGTCATCGCCGGGACGAACCTTGGAAAAATCCGAGGAATCGGCCTCGGGACGGGGCTGCGGCTCAAAGTAGAGCGGCAGCATTTCGATGGCGCGCGGCATAATGACCACGGAATCGTCTGCGCGGAGCAGAGCCTTCCGGTGAAAGATGCGGAGCGGGTCGGAGAAATCGACGCGCTTCAGGCTCAGGTGCATCACGCCGCAGGTTGCCGCATGAAAGCTGAGCCGGATACGCTGTGTATTGCGCGGCATGATCGGCATAGAGATGCGCAGTGTCCGGACGGTTCCGTCGAGTGAATTGCTGTATTCAAGATCGGCGGTCGCATTGGCCGTCGAAAAGATGCTGCGGTTTGTGAGGTGCAGGCTCCAGTGATAGCTTTCGCCCTTGCGCGCCTGTTTTTTTCCGTGTGTAAGCGACGCAGAGAGCGAATGCTTTATGCGGATGACCGCAAGCAGGAGAACGAGCGGGAACACCGCGACAAAAATGAGGATTTCCTGCGAGAGCTTGCCGCGGTAGAGCACCCAGAACAGCAGCATCGCCGCCAGCAGCACTGCATACAGCAGCTTGTTCCGGATCATCCCTGATACCTTTTGAGCTGCGGGAGCGGCACGCTGCCGAGAATCTCCTCCAGAATCTGCTCCGCGGAGATATTCTCGGTTTTGGCGCGCGCACTGAGCAGGACTCTGTGCGCAAAGGTTTCCTTTGCAATGACGCGGAGGTCATCGGGAATGACATAGTCTCTGCCGCGGACAAGCGCGGTCGCCTTGGCAGCGGAGCAGAGTGCGAGCGAGCCGCGGGGGCTGACGCCGAGCCGGAGCATCGGGTGCCGGCGGGTTGCAGCGGAAAGCTCCGCGATATAGCGCAGAATCGACTGATCGACATAGACCTGCGCAGCGGTATCCTGAAGCATCATCAGCTCCTGCCGGGTAATGACGGGTTCCAGCCGGTCGATCGGGTTGCCGTCGGTGCGTGCGAGGAGGATCTGCACCTCGCTTTCGAGGTCGGGGTAGCCCATATGCAGCCGGAGCATAAAGCGGTCGAGCTGTGACTCAGGGAGCATCTGCGTTCCGACGGAGCCTGCGGGGTTCTCGGTCGCAAGCACGCAGTAGGGCTGCGGAAGCTGGTAGGTCACGCCGTCCACCGTGACGGCGCCCTCCTCCATGAGCTCCAGCAGCGCCGACTGTGATTTCGGCGAGGTACGGTTGATCTCATCGGCAAGCAGCAGATTGCAGAAGGCAGCGCCCTCCTTGAACTGCATCATGCCGGTTTCCTTCTGGTAGACAGAAAAGCCGGTGACATCGCTGGGCAGCACATCGGGCGTAAACTGGATTCTGCGGTAATCGAGGCCGAGGGTCTTGGCGAAGGCGAGCGCGAGGGTTGTTTTGCCGACGCCGGGCATGTCCTCCAGCAGCACATGCCCCTTTGCGAGCATGGCAAGCAGCACCTTGAGAATAATCATATCCTTGCCGACCACAACGCTCTGCACGGCATGCAGAATATCCTGCGAATATGCAGCGGCATCGCGGGCGGTCATGATTTTCGACTGATTCATGTTTATACTCCTGACTCTTTTCTTGATTCGGCGCGGGGAGGGGGGCGGGAGGGCTTGGTGCGGCCACTGTTTCACACAGGTGACATTGTCACCGCAGATCGCCGTCCGGTCCTGTTCCGCACAGAGGTCATCCATTTTCCGCGTCATTTCGGCATTGCCGTATTCGCGCCTTGATGACCGTGACCTTGTTCATTCCGGACAAAGCCGCCCAGCGCCGGCAGTGCAGTATGCTTCCGGTCAAACAGGGGTCTGACCTGTCAGACTGCCTGAAAACGGCGCCGCCGGGCTGATGCCCGGCAAGGGCATTTCATACAGGACGGCGGAAAAGCAGCAAGCATAAGCGCCGCCAAACCGACAGGCAGACTTTGTACAATGTTGCCTTTCCATACTGATTTCAGCAATGAACAAGAACATTATAGCATATTTCCGGTTGTTTTGCAACCGGATTCCGGCAGTTTTCATGATAGCTTCATAAGTTCCCGTGTCGGTTTATGGAAGAAACGGTCAGCAGCAGCAGCATTCCCCAGAGCGTGATGCTGCGGACACGGGCTGCGAGCAGCAGAAGGGCGAGTGCGGCAGCAGTCAGCAGGGAGACCGCCGTCACCGCAGGCTGAATGAGACTGCCTCTGCGGGTGAGCAGCACATGCTGAAGCAGCGCCTCCAGCAGAGCGCCGCCGTCCGTACAGCGGCAGGGCAGAAGATTGAACAGGCCCAGCAAAAGCTGCACGTCAGCGGCGGCATTTCGTCCTGCGAATCTCAGCGCAGCCGCCGCGATGAGATTCGCCGCAGCGCCCGCCGTCAGAATGCAGACGAGCGCGGGCAGCGGACAAAGCGCCGGCTGCTTCAGCGTCAGGCGGAGCCCCGCAGCAGAGATGCGGAGGAGCTCGGGTTTCTGCCCGGCCAGCGCGATTGCGAGAAAATGCGCGGATTCATGGAGCAGGCAGGCGCCCAGCAGGGTGCAGACCGCCGCACGGGGCTGTGTCAGCAGCAGGAGCGCCAGCAGTGCCGGTGCAGAGAAATCCGCAGCGAGCGTCATGCCCGCAAAGCTCAGGAAAACCATGCCGCGATCAGCTCAGACAGTTTTTCCGCCCCTGGAAGCTCCGGGCTGTTCTCAGCGAAGCGGTGCAGCGTATCGAGCAGCCGGTGCAGATACTTCGGCGCACAGAGGTTAAGCGCTGCGGCAGCGATTGCGGGCAGCACGGCCGCGATGCCCTGTGCCGCGAACACATCGCGCAGCGGAGCATTGTTTTTTTCGGTATCAGACACAGAAATCCCCCCTCTGCGCATCATATGCACAAAAGGGGGAATCCAGAACGAACAGTATTTCACCATGCTTTGCGCTGCAAGGCCTCGCTCAGCATAACGGTATAGGATTCATAGCGGCTCTGTGGGATGACCCCGGCAGCGACCGCCTCCCGCACGGCACAGCCGGGCTCTTTGAGGTGCCGGCAGTCGGCATAGCGGCAGGGCGTGTCAACGCCGGCGATCTCCGGAAAGCAGTCAGCCGTTTCATCCGGCGCGATCTGCGCATAGGCGTCTGTCTCGAAGGTTGAGAAGCCCGGGGTATCTGCGACGCGCCCGCCGTTCGGCAGGGTATAGAGCGCGGTCTCGCGGGTTGTATGGCGGCCTCTGCCGAGCTTTTTGCTGATATCGCCGGTTTCGAGCTTCAGGCTGACGTCGAGCGCATTGAGCAGCGTCGATTTCCCGACGCCGGAATTCCCGGTAAAGGCGCTCACAGCGCCCTCAAGCTCTTTGTAGACCGCATCAAGGCTTTCGGGGCAGTCATAGTCCGCGAAATAGATCGGGAAGCCTGTACCGCGGTAGATTGCGGCATAGCGTTCGGCATCGGCGAGGTCGAGCTTCGTGAACACCAGCACCGGCCGGATGGACTTATAGACGCAGACCGCGAGGAAGCGGTCGAGCAGCAGCAGATTCGGAGCCGGGTCGCAGACTGACAGCACAAAAAACAGCTTATCGAGATTGGCGAGCGGCGGGCGGATCAGTTCATTTTTGCGCGGCAGGATCTCGGTGATGCAGTCCTGTTCAATCCGGACGCGGTCACCGGTGCAGGGAGAGATTCCCTGCCTGCGGAAGATTCCGCGCGCCCTGCATGCGGATACAGAACCGTCGGGGGACTCTACGGTGTAAAGTCCCCCGACAGCTTTAATAATCATTCCGTCCATTGCGGTCTTACTCCGGCTGCGCGGTTGCATCGGTCTGAACCGGCGGCTGATCTGTCTGCGGCACCGGTGCGAGCGTAGTTGTCTGCGCCGGCAGAGTGGTAGTCACGGCGGTTGTTGTCTTCTTAAGGCCGTCCACGCTGTCGAATGCGCCGTTGATATCGTAGCTCAGCGGTGTCGAGGAGCCGGATTCAAAGTCGATGCGGTAGGTGCCGATTCTGGCCTCCTTGCCGTTCGACTCATTGAACAGCATAGCGATCATATCGTGCGTACCCGTACCCTCAACGGTAAGGGAAGTCATGCCGTTTGCATATTCCGGATTAAACTGGCTGGTATTTGCCATTTCGGCGCCGCCCTCATAGAGCACGATCTTGAACAGACCTGCTGCTGTCGGCGGGATCGCGAAATTGACTCTGACGCTCTGTGCCTTAGCCTTACCGGTCGAGACCTTGAGCATAATCGGCGTACCTTCAGAGACCTCCTCGCCCGGATCGACGTTCTGCTGAAGAACGGTGCCCTCCGGCGAGCTGTCATCGACATCCTCCTTACCGACGACCAGACCGAGGCTCTCGGCGCTGGTGCGGGCGAGGTCCCACTGCATCTGGAGGAAGGTCGGGACGACGACGGTATCGGTATTCTTGCCCTTGGAGACCGTAACGCGGACGAACTCGCCCGGTGTCAGCTCGCAGGGACCCTCCGGGTCGGTCGAGATGACCTTGCCCTCCTCGACCTCCGGGTCATAGGACGTTCGTTTATCGACCTGAAGGCCGGCATTCTGAATTTGTGTCCGGGCGGTTTCAAAGTCCCATCCCCTGACGTCCGGCAGCGAGACCTTTCTCGCGCCGAGCGAGACCTTGACATTGACGGTTGCGCCCTTCTTGACCGGGTCATTCGGCTTGATATCCTGGTCAAAGATCTTATCCTTCTCATACTCGGAGTATTCCGAGCTGATAATTTTCAGATTGATCTGGTCGCCGAACTGAAGTCTTGCCTCCTCGAAGTCCATGCCGATGAGGGAAGGCATCAGCTTTTCCTCTGCGGTCACGGCATTGTCGTCATTACGGAGCATCTTGGAAAGCACCTGCGTAAACAGCACGGCTGCCACGACAATGACCACGATGATGACGGCACTGAGGATCGGCACGAACAGAGAGCGGCTCTCCTCATACTCCTCCTCGTCGTCCTCGTCATCATCCTCATCGTCGTAATAGACATCATCCTCATCGCCGTAGTATTCCTCATCCTGCGGCGCATCGTCATAATAGGGCTCCTCATCGCCGTAATAGGCGCCCTCATCCTCCGGCGGATACTCCTCGCCGAACGCATCGTCAGGATTATAGGGTGTGTTGTTCCGTTCGTCCTCCATCGGTTCCTCCTCGGGTACAGTGTCTCCGAACAGCTCCGGGTAGTAACCGAACACGCCGTCGGGATTCTCCTTAAAGGTCTGAAGGTCGTCCATCATATCTCTTGCGGACTGATAGCGGTCCTTCGGGTCCTTCTCCATAGCTTTCAGAATGATCTCCTCCAGACCGATCTGGAGGTCGGGGCGGAAGGTATGCGGCATCGGCACCTTCGCCTGCATATGCATGACAGCGATGCTGACGGGATTATCCGTATCGAACGGTTTTTTCGCGGTCAGCATTTCATAGAGCATGACGCCGACGGAATAGATATCGCTCTTGGCGTCGGTCGCGCCGCCTCTGGCCTGCTCCGGGCTGATATAGTGGACAGTACCGATTGCCTTGTCGGTGCCGGTTTTGCCGTCCTCTCTTGCGAACTTGGCGATGCCGAAGTCCATGACCTTGATTGTTCCGTCGCGGAGCATCATGATATTCTGCGGCTTGATGTCACGGTGAACGATGCCCTTGCTGTGCGCATGCTGCAAGGCGCGCAAAATCTGGAGAATAAAGTGAACAGCATCCTTCCAGCCGAGCTGACCCTGCTGCTCCATATACTCATTCAGCGTAATCCCGTCAATATACTCCATGACGATGAACTGAATGCGCTCTGAGAAGCCGACGTCGAAGATCTTGACGATATTCGGGTGGCTCAGCACGGCGATCGCCTTGGACTCATTGCGGAACCGGCGCAGGAATTCCTCATTCTCGGCAAATTCCTTTTTGAGGATTTTGACAGCGACTGTCTTATTATCGACAACATCCGTTGCACGATAGACATCCGCCATACCGCCCTCGCCGATCAGCTCTGTAATCTCATAGCGGCCGTCCAGCTTCTTTCCGATGTTCTTGTCGTTGCGTTCTTTTTCCATCTCGAACCTCCGTACCGGTTCTGACCGGCAAAACTGATTTGACTGACTGCCATCTGGTGGGTAAAATAAATTGTATCATTGCGAACGCACCCGTCTGCTGTGCGCTGCACAAGGATGATCGAAAGCAGGGATGCGGCTACGCATCCTCCGCATTCTCGCTCTGTGTGAGGAGAATGACGGAAATATTATCTTTTCCGCCGGCAGCATTTGCCTTTGCGATGCATGTTTCCGGCACCTGGTCAGGCGGGCTGCTCCGGCAGATTTTTTCAATTTCCTGTTCAGGGACCATGCCGTAGAGGCCGTCCGAGCAGAGCAGGAGCATATCGCCCTGCTGAAGCGGGATGGTCTGCGTATCGCTGAGCACTCTGCTGGAAACGCCGACAGCCCGGATGAGCTCATTGCGTCTGACATGGGTTGCGCGCTCCTCGGCGGAAATGACGCCCTGCTCATAGAGGAGCTGGACGACGGTATGGTCCGTGGTAAGCTGGCGGATGCCGCCGTCAGCGGAGAGCAGATAGGCTCTGGAATCGCCGATATTGACGATACATGCGACATCGTTGCGCGCAAAGATGCCGACGAGTGTTGTGCCCATGCGGAGGGGTACTTCGCTGTAGACAGCGGCTCTGTAGACCTTCTGGTTAGCGGCGGCGGCGCCGGAGCGGAGCAGCTCGCAGATTTCCTCCGGCGGCATGCCGGTCTGATATCCGGAGCAGAAAAACTCCTCGGCGGCTGCGACGGCGATTTTGCTGGCGGCGCTGCCGTTCTGCATCCCGCCCATTCCGTCACAGACGATTGCAAGCACGCCGTCCGGGAAGGCCTCAGCACGGATCGAATCCTGATTTTCGGGTCTGACCTTGCCGATATCGCAGCCCAGATATGCTTTCACTGCCGCTCACCACGCTTTCGTTTTCATTTTTCACATTCCGTTTCCGGAGATGATTGCGGGGCATCCGCTTCGATCTGATCGCGTCTGAGCTGACCGCAGGCAGCTTTGATATCGTCGCCGAGCGTGCGCCGCACAGTTGCATTGATGCCCTCATTGATAAGGAGCTGCTGAAATTTCGCAGCATGCCCTGCCTGAAAGCCGGTGCCGGAGACCGGATTGACCGGGATCAGGTTGACATGCGGATGCTGGCCGGGAAAGACCGGCCTGAGCCGTTTTGCGAGGGTTTTCGCCGCTTCAGCCGAATCATTTTCTCCGGCGATGACGGCATATTCAAAGGTAACGCGCCTGCCGGTCTGCTGAAAGTAGTATGAGCAGGCATCGAGCAGTTCATCCAGCGGATACTTCCGGTTGACGGGCATCAGTGCCGAGCGGACGCTGTCCTCTGCTGCATGGAGCGAAACAGAGAGCGTCAGCGGGAGCTGCTCCTGCGCGAGCTGCCTGATGCGCGGGACGAGCCCGCAGGTTGAGAGCGTCACATGCCGGAGGCTGAGATTCCGGCCCTCTTTGCAGGAGATCAGTCTGAGGAACTGCATCACATTGTCGTAGTTATCGAGCGGCTCGCCGATGCCCATGAGCACGACCCTGGAGATGTGCTCCGGTTCGGGTCTGCCCGCATCCGCGCCGTAGATCTGCATGAGCATTTCGGCGGGGGTGAGGTTCCGGATAAACCCCAGCGGCGCCGAGGCACAGAACTGACATCCCATTTTGCAGCCGACCTGTGTCGAAATACAGGCGGTCACGCCGTGGTGATAGACCATGCGGACAGTCTCGACGCAGTTGCCGTCAGAGAGCCTATACAGATATTTTACAGTATCATCGACACAAGAATCAAGCTTTTGCCGAATCTTTGGCAGGTTTATATAAAACCGCTCATTGAGCTGAGCCTGAAACTGTTTAGAAAGTTCTGTCATTTCGGCGAAGTCAAAGACCCGTTTTACATGGAGCTGCCGGAAGATCTGTTTTGCGCGGAATTTCGGCGCACCCATGGCTGTAATCTCCGCCTCAAGCTGAGCGGGAAGCAGGCTCAGGATATCGGTTTTCTGCTGCTCCACCGCGGCACACCTCCTATATAGAATGACAGCAAAAATGTTGATTCGGTTACGTTTTCCGCCGCAGCTTTGCGATAAAAAATCCGTCTGAGCCGAGCATTGCTGGAAACAGTGTGGTCATATCCTGCCCGTATGCGGCGAGCGCGGGGTAGTCCTGCCACGGTTTTTCGGTATGATATTCGGGATGCGCCGCAAGGAATCTGCGGACGACGTCCTCATTTTCGCGTTTCAGCACCGTGCAGGTTGAATAGAGCAGAACGCCGCCGGGTCTGACGGCCTTCGCGCCGGCCTCAAGGATCTGATACTGTATTTCAGGCAGGCCTGTGGCATCGTCGGGAGATTTATAGCGGATCTCCGGTTTTCTGCGGATGACGCCGTACCCGGAGCACGGAACGTCGCAGAGCACGCGGTCAGCCCGGGGCTTTTCAGTTTCGCGGGCATCGCCGGTCTCAGCGGAAATGCAGGACAGGCCGAGTGTTTTCGCACCGCTGCGAATAAGATTCACGCGCTTTTCGTGCAGATCATAAGCGATCATTCTGCCCTGATTCTGCATGAGTTCAGCGGCGGTAAAGGACTTGCCGCCTGGCGCCGCACAGAGGTCGAGCACGGTTTCGCCGGGCTGCGGGTCAAGTGCGAGGCAGCAGAGCTGTGAGGCGAGGTCCTGCACATGCATGATACCCTCCGCAGGGTGCTGACCGCGCGGGAGCCGGTATGCACCGGGAATGCCGCTGACGGGCTCTGCACCGGTCTGGCTGCGGAATTCGGCATCATTCAGCCGGAGCGGATTGCGCCGGACATAGACCGGCGGGACCTCCAGCGCATTTTCGAGAAAAGCGGACACAGCCTGTTCGCCGTGATCCTGCAAAAGCAGCGTAAGCAGCGGCGCCGGCACAGAATATGTAACCGACATCGCGCCGATTTTGTCAGCGGGCAGCGGAATCTGTTTTCCGCCGCGGATGAAGCCGCGCAGCACGGCATTGACCATACCGGCGGCGCTGGTTTTTCTGAGCTTTTTGACGGCCTCTGTCCAGAGATTGACGGCAGCCGGTTCCGGTGTATGCAGATACAGCAGCTCATAGAAGCCGCAGCGCAGGACACAGAGCACCTCACGGTCGAGCCTTTGCGGCTGACGCTTGGTCTGCTTAGCGATACAGGCATCGAGTGTAAGCATCCGTTCGAGCACGCCGCGGAACACCGCCGTACAGAGCGCGGTATCCTGCGGGCTGAGTGCCGGCGCACTGCCGAGCGCACTGCCGAGCGCACCGGTCAGTGCGAGGTTGGAGTAGCTGTTTGCAGCGAGCGACCGGAGCAGTGTCCGGACGCAGACCAGCCGCGCATCGAGTCCGTTCATCGGCGGTTGCGGATCGCAAGCAGGCGCAGCAGATGCAGCAGGGACACAGCGACCGCAGCAACATAGGTCATTGCGGCAGCATTGAGCATTTCCTTGGTGCAGCGGATCTCCTCCTCGCAGTACAATCCGCTTGCTTTGAGGTCATTGATTGCTCTGGAGCTTGCGTTGAATTCAACGGGCAGCGTAACGAGCTGGAAGAAGATCACCACGCAGAATGCGATGATGCCGAGGGTAATGAGATTCGGCGCACTGCACATGATGCCGAGCAGCACGAGGAAATAGGACACCCACGAAGAAATATTTGTGGATTTGACGATCGCTGTGCGGATGCGGACAGGCGTGTAGCCCTCCGCGTGCTGAATTGCGTGTCCGGTTTCGTGCATGGCAATGCCGACCGCCGCGACGGATGCGACATTGAACACATCCTGCGAGAGGCGGATGGTATTGGTCTTCGGGTCATAATGATCGGTGAGGCTGCCGGGAATCGGCTCGATCGAAACATTGGTGAGCCCGTGTGCCCAGAGCATCTGTCTGGCGGCCTCCGCGCCGGTCATGCCGCGGGAGTTCGCGACTTTCTTGTATTTGTTGAAGGTGATGCGGACATGTGCCGAAGCGATCAGCGTAATGAGAAGTGAGATAATAACAGGAATCCAATACATAAAGAACACTCCTTTCATAAGGTGACAGGGATTATTCCGCAGCGGCAAAGCGGTCGCCCGCCTGTACGCGGAAGCCTCTGAGGAAATCGGAGACCGGCATAGCGCGGCCGCCCTCGGCCTGCATGACGGTCGGACGGACGCAGAAGCCGTCGCCGCAGACAAAGGTACAGGTCTGCGCATCGGCAACGGTGCCTGCGGGCGCATCCGCATGCTGCGCGGTCAGCACGGTGCCGTGCAGCTTGACGCGCTTGCCGTTGAGCAGCGCGAAGCCGGTCACGGCGCGGACGGTTCTGTCTATTTCGGCGGCAGGACGGGTGAAATCCAGCCGGCTCATGTCTTTCGTAATTTTTTCAGCATAGGTCACGCCGGTCTCGCCCTGCGGTACTGCCTGCAGCGTGCCATTTTGCAGCAAGGCAAGCGTTTCGCGCAGCGCCTCTGCGGAGAGCAGCGACAGTCTGTCATGCAGCGTATCGGCAGTTTCGTCCGGCGCAATCTCTGTTTTCAGCGTCAGCAGCATATCGCCGGTATCGAGCCCCTCCGCCATCTGCATGGCCGTGACGCCTGTTTCCGCATCGCCGGCGAGAATTGCCCGCTGAATCGGGGCAGCGCCGCGCCAGCGTGGAAGCAAGGATGCATGCAGATTGATGCAGCCGTATTCCGGCAGTTCAAGGATCTCTTTCGGCAGGATCTGACCGTAGGCGATGACGACGATCAGCTCCGGCGCAAGGCTTTTCAGGAGGCTGAGCGTCTCAGCGGCATCATCCCCCTTCCGCAGCGAAAGCGGCTGATGCACAGGCAGACCAAGCGCCTGAGCCTTTGCCTTGACCGGAGAGGGCTGGAGCTTTTTGCCTCTGCCGCGGGGACGGTCGGGCTGCGTGAACACGGCGCTGACGGAATGTCCCTCTTTGCAGAGCATTTCCAGTGTCGGCACGGAAAATTCCGGCGTACCCATAAAAACAATATTCATCGGGGTTTATTTCTCCTCCAGGTCCTCCGGCCGGACAAATTCCTCGACCTTTTCGAGGAACAGATGTCCGTCGAGGTGATCGTTCTCATGGCAGGCGCAGCGTGCGCCGAGGTCTTTGAGCTTTATTTCAAACTGCCGGCCGTTCCGGTCGTAAGCCTTCAGCACGACGCTTTTCGGTCTGGTGACATAGCCCCAGCGGTTCGGGACAGAGAGGCAGCCTTCCAGGTCGCGAACCTTTCCGGAGGTCTTGACGATCTCCGGATTGACGGCCTCAATGACCGGGCCGTTCTCCTCAAGGATCATGATAAACGCTCTGCGGAGGATGCCGACCTGCGGTGCGGCAAGTCCGACGCCGCCGTTATTTCTGAGCGTTGCAGTCATATCGTCCAGAAGCTGCGCGAGCTTTTCATCAAACTGCTCGACCGGGCGGCAGTGCTTTGTCAGCACATCGTCGCCGACCTTAACGATTTTGCGAATTGCCATTTGAATAACTCCTTGCATATTTTCAATTGATTCCCACACCGGTATGCCGGCGCAGGACGCCTGTGCCCTCAAATGTATAGGTGCTCAGGCAGACAGGGTCAGCGGAGAGCTGCTCCTGTGTATACCACGGGTTCGGATCACAGTTGTAGCCCGCGAGGATATAAGCGCTCTGTGCGGGCATAAAGCCGTTCGCGAGCAGAAACACCCGTTCGCCGTTTTCGTTCACCGCTTCATCTGCGATGAGCACGGCATGGCCGGGCGAGCCGCCGTGACAGAGGAAATCGCCCGCATGCGCCTCCTGCACGGAGACCGGCACCGACTCTTTTTCGAGTGAAAGGGTTCCGGCATAGCGCATGACGGTCATCAGCCAGTCATGAAAGGTCAGTTCGTCGTCCGACGATCGCGCAATCGGCAGCCAGAAGGCAAACTCACCGACGGCGGCGATGCGGTTTCCGCGGCTGAATTTGCTGTAATCGCAGAGCTTTCCGTTTGTCAGGTGAAAGGCGAGGCGGTCTTTCTGACCGGTTGCCCAGAGGTATTCGCTCCAGAAGCGGATGACGGTATCGGCGCATTCCTGATAGCCCTCATCGCCGACGCTCAGCGCATAGACCGCTGCGGCATTGCTGTTCGGCAGCGTTCCGCCCTCGTAATCATAGATGAGGCTGCCGTTTTCAAAGAGCGGCTGCTGCCGCATGAAGGTCAGGAAGCTGTTTTCGCCGGCCGGCACTCTGGTAAAGCCCTCCGGCGGCAGGATGCGTGCTTCCTGCGTCATTCCCTGCGGGTCAATGAACGGATTATCGTCCGTTTCTGTGACCTGCACCGTGACCGCAGCGGGCTTCCAGTGCCGGTAGGGTCTGACGCGAAAAGCCAGCCAGCAGACCGCAAGCACAGCCGGCAGTCCGATCAGCAGCAGACACAGGTCAATGATAAGCCGTTTTCGGTTCCGCTTCACGCGCTTCATGGCACGCCTCCGCTATTTGGGCAGCAGCTCCGGCGGGGTCACGACCGGCTTGCCGTCCGGCCCGAGCAGCGGGGTCAGTCCGCCGCACTGCGCATTTTTATCATCCTGATGAAAAAAGTAATTGACGCCGGTGACGGTGTCGATCAGTATTTCATTTTTGCCCGCGACCTTCTGAGAATAGACCCGGACAAATCTTGCAGGCTCCTTGCCGCCAAACATATCATATCGCCCCGTTTGCCGTGTTATACGCCGCAGTCGCCGTTCATATCGGCATAGATTGCGGCAAGCTGTGTAATTTTCTCTTTATGCGCGCGTTCGAGCAGACCGCGGATGAAGCAGCGCATTTCGGCAGTATTTTTGCATTTAAGCAGCAGCCGCATCCGGTATTTGCCGCAGAGCCGGCCGTAGCCGGCCGCAGCGGGTCCCAGCACGCGCAGCGGGAGCTTCAGATTTTTCTGCCGGATCTCATCGGTCAGCATCCGCGTGAAATCCGCAGCGGCTCTCTGCACATGCCGTTCATCGAAATCGGAAAAGCCGATCACACAGATATCGCAGACCGGCGGGTAGAGCAGTGCGCGCCGGACGCTGATCTCCTCCTCATAGAAGCGGTCATAGTCCTGCTGCGCCGCAAGCTGTAAGACATAGTGATCGGGCATATAGGTTTGCAGGATTGCCCTGCCCGGATGCGCGCCTCTGCCGCCGCGCCCGACGACCTGCGTCACGAGCGAAAACGTTCGCTCATAGCTGCGGAAATCGCCGGAAAACAGCGCCTTATCGACACTGACGACGCCGACCAGCGTAACATTGGGGAAATCCAGCCCCTTGCCGATCATCTGCGTGCCGCATAAAATATCGTATTCGCCCTTTGAGAACGCCTGAAAGCCGGTCTCATAGGCGGTTCTTGTCATTGTTGTATCCGCATCCATGCGGAGAATTCTCGCATCGGGGAGCAGGCTTTGCAGCTCCTCCTCCAGCTTTTGCGTCCCGAAGCCCATCTGCCGCAGTCTGTCGTGGCCGCACTTGGGGCATTTGCTCACCGGCGGCTGAATATGCCCGCAGTAATGGCACATCAGGCTGTTATTTTTCTTATGATAGGTCAGCGGCACGGAGCAGTTCGGGCAGTACACCGGCTCATAGCATCTTGTACACTGCAATAAGGTCTGATAGCCTCTGCGGTTGAGGAGCAGGATACTCTGCTCGCCGCGCCGGAGATTCTCAAGCAGCGCCTCTGTCAGCGTCACTGAAAACGGGCTGCCGTTTCCGTTCATGCGTTCGAGGTTCATGTCAACGATCGTGACGGCGGGGAGCGGCGCCTGATTAAAGCGCTGATCCATACGCAGCAGCCGGTAAACGCCGCGTTCGGCGAGATATCTGCTTTCGAGCGAGGGCGTTGCGGAGGCGAGCAGCAGCACGGCATTGTGATACCGGCATCTTGCTCTTGCGACCTCCGCCGCATGATAGCGCGGCGCCTGCTCGGATTTATACGAATGTTCCCCCTCCTCATCGAGAATGATGAGGCCGGGATGCGGAAGCGGTGCAAACACGGCGCTTCTTGTGCCGATGACAATGGAAATTTCGCCGCGTCTGATGAGCTTATCGGTGTCGTAGCGCTGCGAGAGCGAAAGCCCGGAATGCAGCATAGCGACCTGATTGCCGAAGCGCGACTGAAAATACTGCACGACCTGCGGGGTCAGTGCGATCTCCGGAATCAGCAGAAGCACCTGCCTGCCCTTTCTGAGCGTATGGAGGATGAGCTGCTCAAAGACGGCGGTCTTGCCGCTGCCGGTCACGCCGTAAAGCAGAAACGCCGCAGCCTTTCCCGCATCAATCGCCTCCGCAGCGGCATCATAGGCAGCCTGCTGCTGTGCCGAGAGCACGGTATTCTCCGGCGGAACCGTCACCTGTGCGTCACGCGGCACTCTGAGCTGTTCCGCAGAATAGGTCTCCGCAATGCCGCTTTTCACAAGGTTTGTGATGACGGCCTCCGTCACGCCGGCCGCATAGGCACATTCGCGCACGGAAAGCGTCCCGTATTCCTCCAGCACAAGCACCGCCGCACGCTGCTTCGGTGTCGGGCGGTAATCCTGCGGATACGCGGTATATCCGGGGGTCAGCCGCACCATTCTGCGCATGCTGTCGCCGATGCGCTGCCTGCTTTCGGGAATGACCGAAAGGCAGCCTTTTTTTTCAAGTGTACGCAGGAGCTTCTGCTTCAGCGGGTCATTTCTGCCGCTGAGAATCTCCTGCTGTTTTTTTGCATTTCCGGCCGCTGCCGCCGCATGATAGAGTGCAAGCTCTGCCTCGGTGAGCACGGCATCCTGCGGAATCGCACGAAGCTCATACTGCTCATCAAGCCGAAGCTGAAGGCCGCCGGGCAGCACCGCACGCACGGCATCGTACCATGTACAGAACGTGGTGTCGTGCAGGTGATGCACCAGCATCATCAGCTCCGCCGTCAGCACGGGTTCATCGTCGAGCACGGTCTGCACGGGCTTGAGCACTGCGGCTCTGCCGTGTTCCGTATGCTGCCTTGCCTCCCGCGAAACGGTCAGAGCCATGCCGAGCCGCGGGCGGTTTCCCGCACCGAACGGCACCAGCACCCGCATACCCGGACGCAGCAAGGGTGCCAGATCATCCGGCACCCGGTAGGAATACAGCCGGTCATAGGAAAATGCCGCCGCATCGAGCGCAATTCCGGCAGTCAGAGCATCCTGCGCCGCCGCGGTCTCCTCCGTTTCCGTCATCCGTTGTCGGTTTCCGGCTCGACCAGCTTATATTTGCCCGCCGCAAATTCATCGACTGCGGTCTTGACAGGGTTCTCCTCCAGCACGACCATTTTGATTGTTTTGTCGTCCAGGCGGATCTTCTGCTCGCCGTTCATTTTCGCACGCTTTTCGGCGGCCTGCTTGGCGGCCTCCTTCTCCCGGACATGCTGCTCGGAGATTTCTCTGGCGCGCTTTGCGACGCCGATCACGAGCGAATAATAGCTTTCATTCTTGGAAATGATCTGATACATTGAGGGTCTGAGCATCATAATGGGGTCCCGTCCTTTCATTCTTCAAAAAAATAGCCGGTTTATTTCTGTTCCTCCAGATGGGAAAGATCAACATGCTCCGGGCGCATCAGCTCCAGGCGGATGACGGAGACAAAGTCCGCGACCGCATCCTCCAGTGCGTCATTCAGAACGACATAGTCGTATTCCGGCACGCACGGCAGCTCCTTCTGGAACTGTGCGATTCGCTTTTCAATGACCTCATCGGTCTCCGTGCCGCGCTTATGCAGCCGCCGGCGCAGTTCATCGACGGAGGGCGGAACGGTGAACACAAGAATTGCCTCCGGGCAGCGTTTTTTGATCTGAAGCGCACCCTGCACCTCGATCTCAAGGATCACATGCCTGCCCTCTGCGCGCAGGCGGTCAACCTCCGCACGGGGCGTTCCGTAGTAATTCCCGCAGTATTCCGCATATTCCAGCAGCCCGTCATCCGCGATGCGCTGCTGAAATTCCTCTTTTGAGATAAAGTAATAGTGGACGCCGTCAACTTCGCCCTCTCTGGGCTGACGGGTCGTTGCGGAGACCGAAACGGCGCAGTCGCCGCGCTTCAGCAGCTCCGCGATCATCGTTCCCTTTCCGCAGCCCGAAGGCCCTGAGAGCACGATGAGCAGTCCCTTGTTATTCTTTGTCATCATCATCCTCCTCCTCGGCCGCTGCCGGACTGCCGGCTAGTCTTGCCGCAATGGTTTCCGGCTGAATCGCGGAGAGGATGACATGGTCGCTGTCCATAACGATCACAGCGCGGGTTCTCCGTCCGTAGGTCGCGTCGATCAGTCTGCCGCGGTCGCGGCCGTCCTGCACGATGCGCTTGATCGGTGCGGAATCCGGGCTGACGATCGTGACAAGCCGTGCTGAGGAAATCATATTGCCGAAGCCGATGTTGATAAGCCGCATGCTCTGTGCTCCTTTCGGTTATTCAGTTGATACGCAACTGCATTCTTTATTCGATATTCTGAATCTGCTCGCGGATCTTTTCGATCTCGGATTTCATATCCACAACGAGCTTTGTAATGCGAAGCTCCTGTGCCTTGGAGCCGGTCGTATTGACCTCGCGGTTCATTTCCTGCACAAGGAAGTCGAGCTTTCTGCCGACGGGCTCCTCCGCGCGCAGCAGCTCACGGAACTGCGCGATATGGCTGTGCAGCCGGACGGTTTCCTCGTCGATCGCGGTTTTCTCGGCAAAGATCGCAGTTTCCGTCAGGATGCGCTGCTCGTCGATGTTGGTATCGCCGAGCAGTTCCTTCAGCTTGGCGTAAAGTCTTGCACGGTAGCTCTCCGCAACAGTCGGTTCAATCTCCTCGATCTGATTCAGCATTTGCTCCAGACCGTTCAGCTTGATGCTGAGGTCTGCCGCGAGTCTTGCGCCCTCTGCGGTGCGCATTGCGACAAACGATTCCAGCGCCTCCGCCGCCGCATCGGATACGACCGCCCAGACCGCATCCTCATCCTCCTGCTCCTTTGTCACATTGAACAGGTCGGGAAGCCGCAGCAGCGAGCTCAGTGTGATATCGTCGGGCAGCCACACGCCCCCGTTTTCGCCGAGCTCTGTATTCATCGCACGCAGGGCATTGATATAGCCCTCCGCGACCGAACGGTTGACGGTAATCAGAGCGTCCTTTCCCTCCGGGCGCGTGATCGTAACGGAAACCTCAACCTTGCCTCTTGCAATCCTGCCGTTGAGGAAGCTCTTGAGCTTTTCCTCAAGGTACATGCAGGTACGGGGCAAACGTGCGGAAAATTCATAATATCTGTGATTGACGGCACGGATCTCGACCAGTACCTCCCGGCCGTCCGAGAGGCGCTGTGCTCTGCCGTATCCGGTCATGCTTTTCGGCATAGAATCCCTCTTTTCTGTATCAGCTCAGGCCGCAGGGATGCGCCTGATTGCTTATCAATTAAGTATACCATATCTACGCGGGAAAATCAAGAGACAAAAACGACAAATTCCGGGATTCTGCATGATGAATCTGTGAATATTTTGCGACAGTCTCCCAAAAGCTCCGCGAAGCGGCTAAATCGCGGATTGATTGTTCAAATTTCAGTCTGTACAAGAGCAATACATATTTTTTGGTAATGGGGGAGAGAACTTTTGTTTTCTCTCCCCCAAGCCCCCTCTTTTCGCACTTTTGAACGCAAGAGAGTTTCGCCGTCTGCTCACGGGTTTGCATACAACCCCTGCGGCCAGAGGCGCTGCCTCTGGACTCCGCGAGCTTTTGAAGAAAGCGAACGCCAGCAAAGCTGACGTACCAAAACTTTTATTTGACATTCCGGTTACGTGCTGAAATTCCTCCGCAGTGCATTGACGTTTTGCGGCGATTGTGTTACAATATAGGCAGCGAAAAACAGGAGGGCTGAGATGAAACATCATATTTTTACTGCCGCCGCTGTCATGCTGCTGCTGACCGGATGTGCCGATACTGCGGCACATTCCTCCGAGACACCCGCGGAATACTCCGCGGCCGCGCTTCCGGCCGCAGATCGACCCGCTCCGGACACCGCGCTTTATTCCGCTGCAAAGCCCGGAGATACGGTCAGCTTCGGCGGCTATGACTGGTATATCACCGGCCGCTCGGAGAATACCGTGGAGCTGCTGTGCAAAACAACCGTCTGCGTCATGCCTTACCACAACGAAAAGGGCGATATTACTTGGGAAAACTGCTCGCTCCGGCAATATCTGAACACGGAATTCTATCTTAGCTTTACCGATGCCGAACGCGCTCTGATTGTGCAGACGCACTGCGAAAACCCGGACAATACCGAATTCGGCTCGGCTACGCCGGGCGGAAATGCTACGGATGATTATGTGTATCTGCCGAGCATGGAGGAGGCAAGGGCGCTCCCGGAGGCGCTGCGCGTATGCGACCGGTACTGGTGGCTGCGCTCGCCCGGCAAGCACCGGTATTATGCAGCCGGTGTTTATTCCTCCGGCGTGATTGACCCCCTCGGCTATTATACGGATTATGCGGACTATGAAAGTGCTGTCAGACCGGCGCTGCGGCTCATGCTGGCCGATACGGAATGAGCCGCAGGATGCTCTGTTCTGATTCAGTTTTCGAGCTGCCAGAATGCACCCTGCATGAGCTTTGGATGACCTGTCCGCATCACTGATCTCAGCGCGAACAGCTGACACCCGGTTTCTCTGTGCTGCCGGCGGTTTCCTATTCTGGCTGCTGCGGAAACTCGGCATCATACCATCCTCTTATACACGGGTACAATTCGGCGGAATTTTGCATGTTTACGTGCAAAGTATTTGTTTTATCAAATTGATTTCTCTGTTTTGCACAATGACGATGTGTCTTTGCTGTGCTGCGTGTGGATGTTTTGACGGCATAGATTTGAGATGTGGCATGTTCGTTGTATTGTTTGTGTCATTCTCTCTTTATCTTTCATCCTACCGGTTTTTAACTGGGCGCGGTGCGCAAATGCGAGGGGAAGAACCACAAGGAGAGGGAAGATCGCTCCCTCCGGTCGCTCATTCTCCCCTCTCCTTAAGGTTCTCCCCCTCGCGCTCCCTCTTTCCTTATCCTCTCTCCTCTCTTGTTCCGCAGATTGGA